>NZ_KB911581.1:1450605-1750605 GCF_000383595.1 Streptomyces bottropensis ATCC 25435
CCCCGGCCGATATTGGCCGGTAACGGATCACTCACGAGGAGGCACCCCATGCGCGGAGCCACGCACGCTCGATGGATCGCCGGCGCGGCGGCGGTGGCTCTCACCGCGACCGCGTGCGGGGGCGGTGACGACAGCAGCGGCGGCAGCAGCGGCAGCGGTGACACCGGCGCCGTGCTCAGCTCCTCGTGGGGCGACCCGCAGAACCCCCTGGAGCCGGCCAACACCAACGAGGTGCAGGGCGGCAAGGTGCTGGACATGATCTTCCGCGGGCTCAAGCGGTACGACGCCAAGACCGGCGAGGCGAAGGACATGCTCGCCGAGAAGATCGAGACGACCGACTCGCAGAACTTCACCATCACCGTCAAGGACGGCTGGACCTTCAGCAACGGCGAGAAGGTCACCGCCAAGTCCTTCGTGGACGCCTGGAACTACGGGGCGAGCCTGAAGAACAACCAGAAGAACGCGTACTTCTTCGAGTACATCCAGGGCTACGACAAGACGCACCCCGACGACGGCAGCAAGCAGACCGCCGACACCCTCTCCGGGCTGAAGGTCACCGACGAGAACACCTTCACCGTCAAGCTCACCCAGAAGTTCTCGACCTTCCCCGACACCCTCGGCTACAACGCCTACGCCCCGCTCCCGCAGTCGTTCTTCACCGACCACGACGCCTGGCTCGCCAAGCCCGTCGGCAACGGCCCGTACGCCGTCGACTCGTACACCAAGGGCTCCCAGCTGTCGGTCCGCAAGTGGGACGACTACCCCGGCGAGGACAAGGCCCAGAACGGCGGCGTGGACCTCAAGGTCTACACCGACAACAACACCGCCTACACCGACCTGCTGGCGGGCAACCTCGACCTCGTCGACGACGTCCCCGCCGCCCAGCTGAAGAACGTCAAGGCCGACCTCGGCGACCGGTACATCAACACCCCGGCCGGCATCATCCAGACCCTGTCCTTCCCGTTCTACGACGCGGACTGGAACAAGGAGGGCTCGGAGAAGGTCCGCCAGGGGCTGTCCCGGGCCATCGACCGCGACCAGATCACCGACACCATCTTCCAGAAGACCCGCACCCCCGCCACCGACTGGACCTCCCCGGTCCTCGGCGAGGACGGCGGCTACAAGAAGGGGCTGTGCGGGGACGCCTGCGAGTACGACGCGGACGCGGCCAAGAAGCTGATCAAGGAGGGCGGCGGCCTCCCCGGCGGCCAGGTCAAGATCACGTACAACGCGGACACCGGCTCCCACAAGCAGTGGGTCGACGCCGTCTGCAACTCCATCAACAACGCCCTCGACAACGACAAGGCGTGCGTCGGCAACCCGGTCGGCACCTTCGCCGACTACCGCAACCAGATCACCCAGCGGAAGATGAGCGGCCCGTTCCGGGCCGGCTGGCAGATGGACTACCCGCTCATCCAGAACTTCCTGCAGCCGCTCTACTACACCAACGCCTCCTCCAACGACGGCAAGTGGTCCAACGCCGACTTCGACAAGCTCGTCGACGAGGCCAACGCGGAGTCGGACACGGCGAAGGCCGTGCAGACGTTCCAGAAGGCCGAGGAGGTCGTCCGGGACAACATGGCCGCCATCCCGCTCTGGTACCAGAACGGCAGCGCGGGCTACTCGGCGCGGCTGTCCGACGTCTCCCTGAACCCGTTCAGCGTGCCGGTGTACGACCAGATCAAGGTCGGCTGATCCTCCGTGGGACGGTACGTCGTCCGGCGCCTGCTCCAGATGATCCCGGTCTTCGTGGGCGCCACCCTCCTGATCTTCCTGATGGTGAACGTGATGGGCGACCCCATCGCGGGCCTCTGCGGCGACCGGGAGTGCGATCCGGCGACGGCCGCCCAGCTGCGTCACGAGTTCGGCCTCGACCAGCCCGTCTGGCAGCAGTACCTGACCTACATGGGGAACGTCTTCACCGGCGACTTCGGCACCGCGTTCAACGGGCAGGAGGTCACCGAGCTGATGGCCGCCGCCTTCCCGGTCACCATCCGGCTGACGATCGTCGCGATCCTCTTCGAGATCGTCATCGGCGTCACCCTCGGTGTCGTCACCGGCCTGCGGCGCGGGCGGCCCGTCGACACCGGGGCGCTGGTGGTCACCCTCGTCGTCATCTCCGTCCCCACCTTCGTCACCGGTCTGCTGCTGCAACTGCTGCTCGGTGTGGAGTGGGGCTGGATCAGTCCCTCGGTCTCCTCGAACGCGCCCTTCGGCGAACTGATCGTCCCCGGGCTCGTCCTCGCCTCCGTCTCCCTCGCCTACGTCACCCGCCTGACCCGGACGTCCATCGCGGAGAACGCCCGCGCCGACTACGTCCGCACCGCCGTCGCCAAGGGACTGCCCCGGCACCGGGTGATCCGCAAACACCTGCTGCGGAACTCCCTGATCCCCGTGGTCACCTTCATCGGCACCGACATCGGTGCCCTCATGGGCGGCGCGATCGTCACCGAGCGGATCTTCAACATCCACGGCGTCGGCTACCAGCTCTACCAGGGCATCCTCCGCCAGAACACCCAGACCGTCGTCGGCTTCGTGACCGTCCTCGTCCTGGTGTTCCTGCTCGCCAACCTGCTCGTCGACCTCCTCTACGCCGTACTCGACCCGAGGATCCGCTATGCCTGAGCCGCAGTCCGAGGGGCCGCACGTGTCGGGCGGCCAGCGCGCCGCCGAGAACGGGGCGATCGCCGCGACGGGACTGGACGGCACCATGGATCTGGCCACCACCGAGGGGGAGACCCTGGAGAAGCGCCTGGGTGACGACCCGACGGGCGGCGGCCCGGCCGACAAGGCCCGCAGCCTCTGGTCCGACGCCTGGCGCGACCTGCGCCGCAACCCCGTCTTCATCATCTCGGCGCTGGTGATCCTCTTCCTGGTCGTCATCTCCCTGTGGCCGTCGCTGATCGCCTCCGGCAACCCGCTCAAGTGCGACCTCTCCAAGGCCCAGGAGGGCGCGCAGCCCGGCCACCCCTTCGGCTACGACGGCCAGGGCTGTGACGTGTACACCCGTACCGTCTACGGGGCGCGGATCTCCATCTCCGTCGGCGTCTGCGCGACGCTCGGTGTCGCGCTGCTCGGGTCGGTGCTCGGCGGGCTCGCCGGGTTCTTCGGCGGCTACTCGGACTCGTTCCTGTCCCGGATCACCGATGTCTTCTTCGCGATCCCGGTGGTGCTCGGCGGCCTGGTGCTGCTGTCCGTGGTCACCAGCAACTCCGTCTGGCCGGTGATCGGCTTCATGGTGCTGCTGGGCTGGCCGCAGATCTCCCGCATCGCCCGCGGCTCGGTCATCACCGCCAAACAGAACGACTACGTCCAGGCCGCCCGCGCCCTCGGCGCCTCCAACTCCCGCATGCTGCTGCGGCACATCACCCCGAACGCCGTCGCCCCGGTCATCGTCGTGGCCACCATCGCGCTGGGCACCTACATCGCCCTGGAGGCGACCCTCTCCTACCTGGGCGTCGGCCTGAAGCCCCCGAGCGTCTCCTGGGGCATCGACATCTCCGCCGCCTCCCCGTACATCCGCAACGCCCCGCACGCCCTGCTGTGGCCCTCGGGCGCCCTGGCGATCACCGTCCTGGCGTTCATCATGCTCGGCGACGCGGTCCGCGACGCCCTCGACCCGAAGCTGAGGTGAACCGCCGTCATGCTGCTCGAAGTACGTGATCTGCACGTGGAGTTCCGGACGAGGGACGGGGTCGCCAAGGCGGTCAACGGGGTCGACTACGGGGTGGACGAGGGGCAGACGCTGGCCGTGCTCGGGGAGTCCGGCTCGGGCAAGTCGGTCACCGCGCAGGCGATCATGGGCATCCTCGACATGCCGCCGGGGAGGATCACCGGCGGCGAGATCCTCTTCAAGGGCCAGGACCTGCTGAAACTCAAGGAGGACGAGCGCCGGAAGATCCGGGGCGCCGGGATGGCGATGATCTTCCAGGACGCCCTGTCCTCCCTCAACCCCGTCCTGTCCGTCGGCGACCAGCTCGGCGAGATGTTCGTCGTCCACCGGGGCATGACGAAGAAGGACGCCCGCGCCAGAGCCGTCGAGCTGATGGACCGCGTCCGCATCCCGGCCGCGAGGGAACGCGTACGGGACTACCCGCACCAGTTCTCGGGCGGCATGCGCCAGCGCATCATGATCGCCATGGCGCTGGCCCTCGAACCCGCGCTGATCATCGCCGACGAGCCCACGACCGCGCTGGACGTCACCGTCCAGGCCCAGGTCATGGACCTCCTCGCCGAACTGCAGCGCGAACTCCGCATGGGCCTGGTCCTCATCACCCACGACCTCGGCGTCGTCGCCGACGTCGCCGACCGCATCGCCGTGATGTACGCGGGCCGCATCGTGGAGTCCGCCCCGGTCCACGACATCTACAAGGCCCCGGCCCACCCGTACACCCGGGGCCTGCTCGACTCCATCCCGCGCCTGGACCAGAAGGGCCAGGAGCTGTACGCGATCAAGGGCCTGCCGCCCAACCTGATGAACATCCCGCCCGGCTGCGCCTTCAACCCCCGCTGCCCGATGGCCCGCGACGTGTGCCGGACCGACGTACCCCCGCTGTACGACGTGGAGCCGGCGGACGGCATCCGGACGAGCGCCTGCCACTTCTGGAGGGAGTGCCTCGATGACCACCACCACGGCTGAGGCCGAGCCGATCCTGGAGGTCAGCGGCCTGGTCAAGCACTACCCGCTCACCGAGGGCATCCTCTTCAAGAAGCAGGTCGGCGCGGTGAAGGCCGTCGACGGCGTCGACTTCGCGCTGGGCGCGGGGGAGACCCTCGGCATCGTCGGCGAGTCCGGCTGCGGCAAGTCCACGGTCGCCAAGATGCTGGTCAACCTGGAACGCCCGACGGCAGGTTCGATCCGCTACAAGGGCGAGGACATCACCCGGCTGTCCGGCAAGTCCCTCAAGACCGTCCGCCGCAACATCCAGATGGTCTTCCAGGACCCGTACACCTCGCTCAACCCCCGCATGACCGTCGGCGACATCATCGGGGAGCCGTACGACATCCACCCCGAGGTCGCGCCGAAGGGCGACCGCCGGCGCCGGGTGCAGGAACTCCTCGACGTGGTCGGCCTCAACCCCGAGTACATCAACCGCTACCCGCACCAGTTCTCCGGCGGCCAGCGACAACGCATCGGGATCGCGCGCGGGTTGGCGCTCCGCCCCGAGATCATCGTCGCCGACGAACCCGTCTCCGCCCTCGACGTCTCCGTCCAGGCCCAGGTCATCAACCTGCTGGACCGGCTCCAGGGCGAATTCGGACTGTCGTACGTGTTCATCGCGCACGACCTGTCGATCGTGCGGCACATCTCCGACCGGGTCGGCGTGATGTACCTCGGACGGATCGTGGAGATCGGCCGCGACGCCGAGATCTACGACCACCCGACGCATCCCTACACCCAGGCGCTGCTGTCCGCCGTGCCCGTCCCCAACCCCGAGGCCCGCGAGCGCCGGGAGCGGATCATCCTGTTCGGGGACGTGCCCTCCCCGACGAACATCCCCTCGGGCTGCCGCTTTCGCACCCGTTGCTGGAAAGCCCGGGAGCGGTGCGCGCTGGAGGTGCCGCTGCTCGCGGTCCCGGCCGAGTTCCGGCTCACCAGCGGCCCGGCGGCCCATGACTCGGCCTGTCACTTCGCGGAGGAGAAGCAGGTGGTGCCGCCCGAGGAAGCGACGGACGATTCCACGGGGGAATCCGCGGGAGGATCCACGGGGGTATCGACGGATGATCATGCGAATGAGGCGGAATAAGCCCACAAATCAACACCAACCGCGTTAACACACAGGCAACTCGACCGACCCCGTTCCGATATACGGACGCGGGAATCTACTACGCGTACGGCCGTGCGGGTGCCGTAAACGGGCCGGGGCTCGCCATGTAGCCCCGGCCCGTTGCCGTGCCCGGCCGCCCTGTCGGGCCGCCGCGCCTACGCCGGTCCCAGTGAGCGCTTCAGGAAGTCCACCTGGAGCAGCAGCAGGTTCTCCGCGACCTGTTCCTGCGGGGTGATGTGGGTGACCCCGGAGAGCGGCAGGACCTCGTGGGGGCGGCCGGCGGCGAGGAGCGCGGAGGACAGACGCAGGGCGTGGGCGAAGACCACGTTGTCGTCGGCGGTGCCGTGCACGATCATCAGCGGGCGGTGCGGCTCGGCGGGCGCGGACAGCCCCTCGTCCGTGATCAGTGAACTCCTCGCGTACGCGGCGGCGTCCGCCGCCGGGTCGCCCAGGTACCGCTCGGTGTAGTGCGTGTCGTACAGCCGCCAGTCGGTGACCGGGGCGCCCGCGATCCCCGCGTGGAACACGTCCGGGCGGCGCAGCACCGCGAGGGCCGCCAGCCAGCCGCCGTACGACCAGCCGCGGATCGCCACCCGGGACAGGTCCAGCGGGTGCGAGGTCGCCAGGTCGTGCAACGCGTCCACCTGGTCGTCCAGGGAGAGCGTGAAGTCGCCGTCGATCTCCTTCTCCCAGGCGGGGGAGCGGCCGGGGGTGCCGCGTCCGTCGGCGACCACCACCGCGAAGCCCTGGTCGGCGAACCACTGTGAGGTGAGGTGCGCGTTGTGCGCGGCGAGCACCCGGGGGCCGTGCGGTCCGCCGTAGGGGTCCATGAGAACCGGCAGGGGGGTGACCCCGTCGTAGTCCCTCGGCATAAGCAGGGCGCACGGTACGCGGCGTGCGCCCCCCTGTGTGAACCGTACGCGCGGGGACATACCGGGGTCTTCCGCAGAGGACGCCACGGTCGCCACCCGCTTGCCGTCCCGCAGTACCTGCACGCGGGCGCCCGCCCGGTCCACAACGGCCGAGACCAGCACGGTGACGCCCCCGGCGCGCACCGCCGAGTGCACACCGGGCTCCTGCGAGACGCGCTCCATGCCCAGCTCGTTCACGCGGTAGACGTGGATCTCCCCGGTCTCCGGGTCGGCCGCCGACGCGCCGGCCGACGCGGAGACCAGCACGTCGGCGTCGGCCACGTCGAGCACCGCGCGGACGTGCAACTGCGGTCCCGTCAGCGGGCGTTCGCCGACCGCGAGCACCCGCGCGCCGCCCTCGTCCGCGACACGCACGAGCTGCCCCGACGGACTCCACGAGGGCACCCCGGGGAAAAGATCAAGCCAATGTGGATCTTCGTCGGCGTGCACCATCCGGGTCGCCCCCGTGTCCGGGTCGACGGCCAGGAACAGCTGGCTGCGCTGGTCCCGCGCCTGCACCAGGATCAGCGGGGCACCCGCCGCTGACCAGTGCACATGCGCCAGATACGGGTAGCGCACCAGGTCCCACACGACCTCCGTGCGGGTCCCCGAGAGGTCGATCACGAAGAGCCGGACGTCCGCGTTGGCGGTCCCGGCGGCCGGATACGCCACCCGCTGCGGGTCCCGTTCCGGCTGCGCGGGGTCCGAGATCCACCAGCGGCGCACCGGCGTGTCGTCCACGCGCGCCACCAGCAGGCGGTCCGACTCGGGCGCCCACCAGAAGCCGCGCGAACGGCCCATCTCCTCGGCCGCGATGAACTCCGCCAGACCGTGGGTGACGTTCTCCGACTCCTCCTCGGTGAGCGCCACGTCGTCGCCGCTCTCCGTCCCCACGACCCGCAGCGCGCCCCGGGCGACGTACGCCACGTACCGGCCGTCGGGGGAGGGGCGGGGGTCGATCACCGGGCCGGGAACGTCCAGTTCACGGGCTGTGCCGGCCCGCAGCTCGGCCACGAAAAGCCGCCCCGACAAGGCGAAGGAGGCCAACTCCACGGCCGCGTCGGTGGCGTGGCCGACGATCCCGGCGCCGCCCTCACGCAGCCGCTCGCGGCGGGCGCGCTCCTCGGCCGACAACTCCTCCAAGGAGCCGGCGAGCAGCGTGCCCGGGTCGGCCGCGACGCGCTCCTCGCCGTCCGCGAGGTCCAGAACCCACAGCTTCTGGGCCCGGTCGGTACCGGACGAGGACCGCAGGAACACGACACGGGAACCGTCCGGCGCGACGGAGAACGCCCGTGGCGCGCCGAGGGTGAAACGTTGTGTCCGGGCGTGTCGGCGGGGAAAGGACTCGGGCTGGGTCGTCATGCTCCGACCATATTGGCCATGCGCCCCCTTGTGCGGCCGTGCGCCGATCGATGCGCGCGTATGGATAGTTATGATCACTACCGCTGGGTGGGTATGAACCTGCTGGCCGCTGTACGGATTCACAACTGCGTCACCCACGTCACCGGTTGACGACGGCTCCGCCGTCAGCCCTCGACAACTGCTTCGCTCCCCAGGTCCCAGGGAACTATTGGAGGTGAGCCGCCGTGGCACTCTCGATTTCGGCGGTGGTGCTGCTGGCGATCATCGTCTTCATCCTGATCAAGAAGTCAGGGCTGAAGGCACCACACGCGATCATCTGCATCCTGCTCGGGTTCTACCTCGCCTCCTCGACCATCGCGCCGACGATCAGCGAGCTGACGACCAACATCGCGGGCATGATCGGCAGTATCAAGTTCTGACGCCTCCGGCCGCAGGGATGCGTCCGGGCCCGTCCCGCCGGGCCCCGGACCCTCGCGGCCGACCGTCCCTGTGAACGACCGCGCCCGGCACGGGCGCGGTCCGGGCGCCTCGTAGGGTGGGTCCATGACGGATCTGCCCTCCTCCGGCCCCCGGCCGGGGGGAACCCCCTCGTCGAGCGTCGCTCGCCGACTGCTCCTGGTGCACGCGCACCCGGACGACGAGTCGATCAACAACGGCGCGACCATGGCCAGGTACGCGGCCGAGGGGGCGCGGGTGACGCTGGTGACCTGCACCCTCGGCGAGGAGGGCGAGGTCATCCCGCCCGGTCTCGCTCACCTCGCGCCCGACCGTGACGACACGCTGGGCCCGTACCGGGTGGACGAACTGGCCGCGGCCATGAAGGAACTCGGCGTCACCGACCACCGCTTCCTCGGCGGCCCCGGCCGCTACCGCGACTCCGGGATGATGGGCGTCGAACAGAACGAGCGCCCCGGCGCCTTCTGGTCCGCCGACGTCGACGAGGCCGCCGCCCACCTGGTCCGGGTGATCCGCGAGGTCCGCCCCCAGGTCCTCGTCACCTACGACCCGGCCGGCGGATACGGCCACCCCGACCACATCCAGGCCCACCGCGTCGCGATGCGCGCCGCCGACCTGACCGCGGACCCGGACTACCGCCCCGACCTCGGCGAATCCTGGGAGATCGCCAAGGTCTACTGGAACCGGGTGCCGCGCGGGGTGCTCCTGGAGGGCTTCAGCCGGCTGCGCCGCGACCTCGCCGAGCCCGGACGGCTGCCGTTCCGGCAGGCCGCGAGCGTCACCGACGTGCCCGGAGTGGTGGACGACCACATCGTCACCACCGAGATCGACGGCACCCCCTTCGCGGCAGCGAAGGCCGCGGCGATGCGCGCCCACGCCACCCAGATCGAGGTCATCGAGCCCTATTTCGCCCTCTCCAACGCGCTGGCCCAGCCCTTCCTGAGCACCGAGTACTACGAGTTGGTGCGCGGCAGACGCGAAGGGGGGAGCCGGGAGAGCGACTTGTTCGAGGGGATTCCCGGTATTTCTTCCGAGGAACGGCAGACTTTCGGGGAACAGCAGAACGGAACGGCCCTGTGATGCGTACGCATGGGTATGACACACGAGTGCTGCGCGCGCACGCCCCCCGAGGGGTGGTCCGGCGATGAAGCGGACGGACCGGCCGACGGGCGGGCAAGGCGGCGCGCTCGCCCAGCCATTGACGTTTCCCGCGCCGGCGCGCGCCGCCGCCCACCTGGGACTCTTCGTGCTGGGAGCGGTGGTGGGGGCGGCCGGAGGGCTGCTCCAAGCTGCGTGGTTCCCCGGCGGATTGCTGCTCGCGCTGCTGGGTGCGGCCGGGCTCTTCCTGGGCGGGGCGCGGGCGACGGGGGGCCGGGCGGGGGCCGTTGCGCCGGCCGTCGGCTGGATGATCTCCGTCGTCCTGCTGACGTCCACGCGTCCGGAGGGAGACTTCCTGTTCGGCGTGGGAGTCGGCTCGTATCTCTTCCTGCTCGGTGGCATGGCTGTGGCTGTGATGTGCGCCACCCTTGGAGGGGGGCGGCAACCGACCGGGCCCGACGCCCGACTTGGGAAGTGACCACCGCTTCGCCGCGGTATGCGGGTGCGGGTCCGGTGTGGGTTTCCCACGCGGTCGTGGGATACGCGCCGGAAGTGGCCAGTATGGTGGTGCGCGCCGCCGAGCTGCCCGCTGAGTTGAGGTCGTGACGGGCGGCGGAGCAAACCGGGAGAACCTGCCTTGAGTCGTGAAACTGACACTTCGTCCTCCGGGGCCAATGGGCGCGGCAGCACCGCGTACCCGTCGGGGACACCGCCGTACGGCACGCCCATGGCCACCGAGGCCGGTGCCGAGGCGGCCCGGTCGGCCGCCGCCGAGCGCCCGGACGGACCCAGGACCGAGACCACGCTGACCACACGGGTCCGGATCAACATCCCCGGCTCGCGCCCGATCCCGCCGGTCGTCGTCCGCAAGCCGGTCGGCGACGGCGAGGGCGCCCCGGACGACACCGGGTCCGAGTCGGAGACCACCGGCACCACCGCCATGCCCGTGTTCACGGACACCCCGGCCCCCGCGCCGGAACCGGCCGCGCCGGGCGACGACAAGCCCACCAGCGACTGGTTCGCGCCGCGCAAGGGCGCCACCCCGGCCAGGGGCACGAGCACCGGCGGCACCAACGGCGCCGGGTTCTCCGTCGGAACGCTCAGCGGCCAGAGCGCCGCCGCGCCGGGCGTCCCCGCCACGGGCCCCCGCCCCGGCGGCACGATCCCGCCGGCCGGCAACCCCGGTGGCCCGCAGCCCGGTGGTCCGCGCCCCGGCGCGAGCCCGGGCCCCAGGCCCGGCGGGACGAACGGCGCCGGCCTCCCCGGTGCCACCGGCGGCCAGCCCGTCGCTCCCGGCCACGGCGGCGGCACCGGCTCCTTCGACGTCTCGGCCGCGCTGGCCGGCACCAAGCCGGAGCGCGACGACCTGCCGTACTTCTCCGACAACGGCGGCCGTCCCGACAGCCGCCCCGGTCCGGCGGGCCCCACCGGCGGCCCCGTCACCGGCGACAGCCCGCTCGGCCCGCCGCCCGTCCAGGGCGGTCCCGGTGGCCCCGGCTACCAGGGCAACCCCTTCGGCGGCCCCGAGGCCGACTTCTCGGCGCCCGGCGCCTCCAGCCCCTACGCCCGCCCCGGTGGCGGCATCAGCGACGACACCGCCGTCCTCACCCCGCAGCGCCAGGCCCCCGAGCCGGGCTACGGCGGCTCCGGCCCCGTCGTCGACAACCCCTCCGGGCACACCCTGACCAGCGGTATCCCGGTCGCGCCCCCCGGCACCCAGGGCGCGCCGTTCGGCAACGGAGACACCGACGCAGCGGTGCGGCACACCCCGCCGAAGCTGCCCGACCCCGCTCCGCAAGCGAAGACCGCCCCGGCGAAGAACGCGAAGAACACCAAGTCCGCCAAGCCGGCCAAGAAGAAGGGCCGCGGCAAGCTCGGGCTGCTCATCGGCGGTGTGGTCGTCCTCGGCGGCGGCGTTTACGGCGCCGGTCTGCTGATGAACCACTCCGACGTCCCCAAGGGCACCACCGTCCTCGGCGTCGACATCGGCGGCGGCACCCGTGACGAGGCCGTCAACAAGCTCGACGCGGCCTTCGGCAAGCGCACCGTCCAGGCTCTGAAGCTCTCGGTCGACGGCGAGACCGTTTCCCTCACCCCCGACCAGGCCGGACTCCAGTTCGACAAGCAGGCCACGGTCAGCGCCGCCGCCGTGAGCGACTACAACCCCGTCTCGGTGATCGGCTCGCTCTTCGGTCAGCAGCGGGTCGTCTCGCCGGTCATGCCGGTCGACGAGGAGAAGCTGCGGGCCGCGCTGGCGCGCGCGGCCGGGGGCGCCGGCTCGGCGAGCGACGGCACGGTCAAGTACCAGGCCGGCAAGGCCGTCGCCGTCTACGGCAAGGCGGGCAAGGGCATCGCCGTCGGCGAGTCCACCGCCGCCGTCGAGGAGGCCTACCGCACCCAGGTCGAGACCGGCAGCACCACGCCGGTACGGCTCCCGACCACGGCGAAGGAGCCGTCCGTCGGCAAGGCCGAGGTCGACCGGTTCATGAAGGAGTTCGCACAGCCGGCCATGTCGGGCCTCGTGACGGTGCGCACCGACGCCACGCACACGGTGTCCTTCAGTCCCGAGCGCTCGATCTACAAGTTTCTGAGTACGCGTGCTGTGGGCGGCAAGTTGGTTGAGCACTACGATCTCGCCGTCCTTGAGGATCTGTTCGGAGGTGCCTTCGACGGAGTTGCGATCACTAAGGGTGACGGCAGTAAGAAGCCAGTCAGTGCTCAGGACGTGGCATCGGCTCTTGGGAAGGCGTTGCGTGGCCAAAACCCCGCTGATCGGATCGTGACGATCCCTCTTAACCCTCAGTGAGCGTCATGCTGTTGATCGCCGCAGATTGTTCGAGATTCTTTGCCTCGAGGTAAAAGGTAAGATCATACGAGTTCGGGCTGACCAACGAACTCTCAGGAGGGGAAATATGGGGCGTATGTCGTCTAGCTGGCTGAAGGTCACCTTCTCAGGTGCTGCCGCCATCGCGATGGTGGCACTGGCTGCAGCGCCGGCGAGTGCCGCACTGGAAGTCAATACAGGAACACGGATTGCTGACGGTGTGATCACTTCCAGGGACTTCGATGACCCCGAAGATAGGTGTGTGGATAGTCCCGTCGCGCGGGTCTGCTACAAGGCAGTTGAGGATGGCATCTATGTGCTGGATGCCAAGAGGGATGACAACGCCGCCGTGGGATGGTGGGTGACTGGGGACAGAGAGGGCCAGTGCATCAACAATGCTGGCTATGGCCACTGGGTCTGGTGTGACAAGAATTTCACGGAGGACAGGCCTATCGATATCTGGACTCCTTACGATGGCCGCAAATACCGTGTGACCACGCGTGCATAGGCGCGCGTAACGCTGGACCAGGAGGGCACCCTTGGATGAGGGTGCCCTTTCATCGTTTGACAGGCGATCGATAGAATGAGGTGCACAACATTCGTCATTTGGCGCTCAGTGCGCTGCCTTGCCCCCGGTAGAGCCGTAGCATGCTGGGCCCGAACGGCGCAAGGCAAGTCCACCACCCTTCATGAAGCTCCGCTGAAGGAGGCCAGCAGTGGCAAGCGTGTCTTCGACCTCTCTGCTACCGGCTTTCTCTACGAGACTGACGCCATCGACGACCGCGTGCTCGTCTACCAAGGCCGCCTGTTGGTCCAGCGGCACGGCGGCCAAGATCAAGGACAAGGTCGCCCACAGGATCTCTCTTCGGCCTACTCGGCGGGTCGTAACTGCGCAGCCCTCTTTTCCCCCGGAGCCTCCTTCCCATGGCCACGGTCGACGTATTCCTCCGCGCAGTGCGCATTTATTCCACCGGCGCTGACGCGACCGTCCACAATTACTACGACCTTGGCGTCTACGCCCATAACCTCGCGACATCGGCCTTGCCCTGAAGCGGGCCTTCGTTGCGATCACGGTTCGAGGAGGCGAGACCAAGCGTTGAACACTTGTTTCGAGAGACCTGATCAAGCTATAACTCGCCTGCGGCCCTGCACAGTTCTTCTCGGTGTTCTACCGTTCCTTGGGACTGAGCGGGAGTGAGTCCTGTTACCAGGTCTCGTGCTCGGCCGAACGCCCCGGACGGTGTTGGGCGTTCTGGTTGCCTGCGTTCGCTCCGCGTCCGGGCGGCACTGATCGTGTCCGTGGTCCGGGGACGCGGGGGCGGGTTCCCTCACCCCCAGGAACACCTGGTCCCGCCTGGACGGTCCGATGCCCCGCACGATCACTCCGGTCGTGTGGGGGCGGTGCCGTCCGTCGCCGGATCGGGTATGCCTGGGCGCGCCTTCCGATCGCCACAGCAGCAGCGTCGTGGCGAGTGGTTGTACGGGTTGGGGTGGTGAGGGGTTTCTGCCAGTGCTGGGCGCCCCGGCGGCTGGTGTAGGCCGGGTCGACGGCGATGACCGCGACACCCGTCTGACCGGCCATTGAGGACAGCCGGGCGCGGAGTTTTCCGGTGGGCGTGCCGGAGATCAATTGGCGGAAGCGTCCGTGGCGGCCGTGTTTCTCCCGGGTCTTCTCGGCCGAGAAGTCCAGGTCCTCCACCGCGATCGCCTTCACACCGCAGGTGCGGGCCCAGTGCAGAAGACGGGTCAGGGCGTGGCGGACCTGGGCGTCACGATGCTGGGCGGTACCGGTCAGGTCGTAGAAGAAGCGGCGCGGGTTGCCGGTCGGGTTGCCGTGGATGTCCAGGCGCCAGGCGCCAGGTGGTCGGCGTTCATGTCCACGCCGATCACGTCGTGGGCGAGCGCGGCTGCCTCCAACGCGATGACGGGTGGGCGGGATCTGCCAGGCGGCGGTGACATACCAGCGCTCCCGGCCAGTATCGAGGTGGATGCGGTAGGCGATCGCCCGGTTGGCCGCGACGCGGTCGGCCCGCTCCTCGCCCTGGTGCGCGAACGCCACCCGGCACGCGAGGACGTAGCGGCCGTGCGGGGCGTTCGCCAAATACCTCAGCGGTGCGGGGAGCTTGATGCTGACCTCGCCGTCCGGGCTGATGCGGATGGTCTCGTTGCCGTAACGCTTGCCGGACTCCCCGTCGGCCTGGCAAACCAGCGCTCCGCCTCCCAGCGTGCGCGCCATTCAGACTCGGTCAGCCCGGCCTCGTCCAGGTGGTGCCGGTTGCGGGGGCCAGGCGTCTGCCGCCCCGTAAGACGTGCACGAGTCCGGCCTCGCGGTCGGCACGCGCCGCAGTCAGCCGGTCCTGAAGCAGCCGCAGCCGCCGCGACTTCGCATCCCACTGCCTCCTGGACCGGCCACCGCCCGGGACGTGTTTGGTCCCCTTCTGCCCGATGGGCCGGGACAACCGCTGTGTGAGGGTGCGGACGTCGGCTTCCAGGTTCTGCAAATGCGCCGACTGACACTGCCGGGCTAGCGCCCACTGGTCATTCGTGGCTTTGGTGATACTGCCCGCCCACCGCGACGATGACAGTGGCGTCAGCTCCCGCTTACGCACCGCCCACGCTTGGCCGCCATGCTCCAGAGCGTCCCGGCAACGGGCTTTGAGGTCCCTCCAGGCCAGCGACCCCAGATGCGCTCCCACCAGACAGCACTACGACATCGCCGGGCGCCAGGTCCTTGAGGCGGGTCCGGACGGCCACACCGGACGGCCCGGACGCGACGAACGGCGCCGCGATGCTCCTCAGCCCGCGCACCCGTCACCCCCCACCCGCTCGACAATCCTGTCGTCATGGGAAACGAGCACCACCCGTGAAGGTCACGCATTCGATATTGGAACGTCAGTTCCCTGCTGAAACTGACACCGCGACCGGCCTGTGTGCCATAACACAGCCCACTCACTCCCACTCGGGCGACCGGGTCATCGACCCGACGCTCGCGGCAGCGGCCCTTGCCGGGGGACCGAACCCGGTGACGGACCGGGAATGCGAGGTACTGCGCGCGGTGGCCGACGGCCCCACGAACGCGGAACTCGCCAAGACCCTCCACCTTTCCGCGGGCGCAATCCGTAACTACTTGTCGACGGCGATCCAGAACTGGCGGTGCGCAACAGGACGGAGGCGGTCAGGACCGTGAGGGAGCAGGGTTGGCTGTAGCTGTAGCTGTAGCTGTAGCTGTAGCTGTAGCTGGGATGCGAGGAGCCAGGGGCGCGGGCCGGTGACGTGCCGGACAGCGTGCGGCGGACAGGCACCCCGCGGCACGCGCGCTCCGCGCAGCGAACAAGGCGCCCCACCCCGCCGCCCGCGCCTCAGTTGAGCAGCGCCCGAGCCGCTCCCGCCTGCCTGCGCACCTTCTCCGCGGCCCCCTCGTCCACCCCGCCCACCACCTCGGCGTACTCCTCCAGCGCGGCGGCGCCCCGCATGTACTCCCCCCGCTGCACGAGCAACCGCGCCCACTCGTACCGCAGCCGCGCCGGATGCGAGGGCATCGCCAGCGACAACTCCAGCGCCCACAACGCGACATCCGTCCGCTCGGGGCGGGCGGCGGCCCACGCCCGTACGTTGTTGAGGACCCGCACCACCACGTCCAGCGGATCGGCCGGCGTCAGCATCGTGGGATCCAACGGGGCACCGGTCGCCCCCGCGACCAGCAGCTCCGCATCGCTCCCGGTCAGCACGCGCCCCCCGTCGAACGGATCGGCGAGCACCTGCTCCTCGGGCGGCCCGAACCCCACCACGAAGTGCCCCGGCAGCGCGACCCCGTAGACGGGCGCGCCCGCCCGCCGGGCCACCTCCATCCACACCACCGACAGCAGGATCGGCAGCCCCCGCCGCCGTTCGAGCACCTGGTGGAGCAGCGACGACTCCAGCCGCTGGTAGTCGCCGGGCGAGCCCCGGAACCCGTGGCGCTCCCCGAGCAGTCCGGCCGTCGCGACCGCCCACGCGCGGGGTTCACCGGGCCGGTACGGCATCAGCCCCGCCAGCCGGTCGAGCTCGATCCCGGCGGCGTCGATCCCGGCCTCGTCGAGCGCCCCGTCACCCGCCGCGCCGACCAGCAGACACAGCAGGGCCAGGTCGGGCCGCTCGGCCCGTGCCTCCTCGGCGAACCGCCGCCGCACCTCGTCGGCCCGCTCCGGCTCCGGAGGACGCGGCCCCGGCACAGCCGGCTGATGCCCGCTCACGACGCCCCGTCCGGCTCGCAGCCGGAGCCGGAGCCGGAGCCGGAGCCGGAGCCCGTGCCGGTACGGGCACCCGAGGCATCACCGGGCCCGGCGTCCTCCGGCCCCGGCTCCCGGTAGTGGTGGTACGCGTGGTGCGCCGAGAACCCCATCCCCCCGTACAACGCCCGCGCCCCCGCGTTGTCCGTCTCCACCTGCAGCCAGCCCGCCGAGGCGCCCTCGTCCAGGGCCCGCTGCGCCAGCGCCGCCATCACGGTCGTCGCGAGCCCCCGCCGCCGCTGGGCGGGATCGACCTCGACGGCGGAGAACCCGGCCCACCGCCCGTCCACGACGCACCGCCCGATGGCCGCGGGCCCCGCGCCCTCCGCCCCGGGCACGGTCGCGAACCACACCGAGGGCCCGCTCCCGAGCACCTTCAGCGCGACCTCGCCGAGGCCCTTGCGCCGGTAGCGGCCGAGCCACGCCTCGTCCGCGCTCCGGGACAGCCCGACCCCGCCCGCCTCCCGGTCGGCGACCGGCGCGAGCGCCCCGATCCACACCTCGGCGGTGACGGCGCTGACCCAGCCGCGCTCCGCCACCTCGGCGCAGAGCATCTCGTGCGTGCCCTCGGCGCCCGTGGCCAGCTGGAGGAACGCGGGAAGCCCACGGGCGGCGTACCAGCGGCGTACGGCCGTCAGGGCCTCGTCCAGGGGCATTCCGGGGTCGCCGAGGGGCAGCACCGAGTTGGCGCGCCGGGTGAATCCGGCGGCGGCCCGCAGCTCCCACTCACCGAGCGACTCCCGCTCGACGGGCTGCCAGGAGCGCGCCGCGACCCGTGCCAGTTCCGCGAACGAGGCGGCGGGGCCGCGCCGGCGGGCGGGGGCGGCGGGAACCACCTTCCCGGCCACCAGCGACGACTCCTCGATCCGCACCCGCTCCCCGTCCCGCCGGGTGATCAGCAGCGCGCCCTCGTCCCATGATGTGAGAACACCGACCGTGTCGGTGAATTTCCCACCCCCGGCGGGATCGTCGTCGACGCGCCGCACGGACACGCGTTTGCCCACGTCAGCGGCGGAGACACGGATCGTGAGACGTCCACCGGCAGAGATTTCCACAGGTCTGTCCACCCCTCCTGTTCGGATCATGCCCAGGAACGGAGATACTAGGTGCGGGCATCGACGACGCCGCGCTCCCGCGCGCCAGGCGGCGGAGCCTGAGGAGGCCCGCCGGCGCCCTACCGAGGAGGAACGACAGCGTGACCTACGTCATCGCGCAGCCTTGTGTCGACGTGAAGGACAAGGCGTGCATCGAGGAGTGCCCGGTCGACTGCATCTACGAGGGCCAGCGGTCCCTCTACATCCACCCGGATGAATGCGTCGACTGCGGTGCCTGCGAGCCGGTGTGCCCGGTCGAGGCGATCTTCTACGAGGACGACACCCCGGAGGAGTGGAAGGACTACTACAAGGCGAACGTCGAGTTCTTCGACGAGCTCGGCTCGCCCGGTGGTGCCAGCAAGCTCGGCCTGATCGAGCGCGACCACCCCTTCGTCGCCGCACTCCCGCCGCAGGCCTGAGAGCGACGCCGCGGACCCCGGGGTGACGCCCCGGCGGCCCGCGTCCGCGCCGCCTCGGTCCCGTACGGCCCGGTCACCATGATCGCCGTACGGGACCGAGGCGTTCGCCGTACGGGCGGTACCTACGCGCCCTCCCACCGCCCGGGAACGCACGGACGAGACCGCACGAGAAAGCGAGCCAGATTTCGTGTCCGCAGTCAGCGACCGCCTCCCCACCTTTCCCTGGGACAAGCTGGAGCCGTACAAGGCGACGGCCGCCGCCCACCCCGGCGGCATCGTCGACCTGTCCGTCGGCACGCCGGTCGACCCGGTGCCCGAGCTGATCCAGAAGGCGCTGGTCGCGGCGGCGGACTCGCCGGGCTATCCGACGGTCTGGGGCACCGTCGAGCTGCGCGACGCGATCACGAACTGGCTGGAGCGCCGCCTCGGTGCCCGCGACGTCACCCACCACCACGTCCTGCCGATCGTGGGCTCCAAGGAGCTCGTCGCCTGGCTCCCCACCCAGCTGGGCCTCGGCCCCGGCGACCGGGTCGCGTACCCGCGTCTGGCCTACCCGACGTACGAGGTGGGCGCCCGCCTGGCCCGCGCCGAGCACGTGGCCTACGACGACCCGACGTCCCTGGACCCGGCCGGCCTGGGGCTCCTGTGGCTGAACTCGCCGTCCAACCCCACCGGCAGGGTCCTGTCGAAGGCCGAGCTGACCCGCACCGTCGCCTGGGCCCGCGAGCACGGCGTGCTGCTGTTCTCCGACGAGTGCTACCTGGAGCTGGGCTGGGACGCCGACCCGGTCTCGGTCCTCCACCCGGACGTCAACGGCGGCTCGTACGAGGGCATCGTCGCCGTCCACTCCCTCTCCAAGCGCTCCAACCTGGCGGGCTACCGCGCGGCCTTCCTCGCCGGCGACCCGGCCGTCCTCGGCCCGCTCCTGCAGATCCGCAAGCACGGCGGCATGATGACCTCGGCCCCGACCCAGGCCGCCGTCGTCGCCGCCCTCGGGGACGACGCCCACGTCCACGAACAGCGTGCCCGGTACGCCGCCCGCCGCGCGGCCCTCGGCGAGGCCCTGCGGGCGCACGGCTTCCGCATCGAGCACAGCGAGGCCAGCCTCTACCTCTGGGCCACCCGGGGCGAGTCCTGCTGGACCACCGTCGCCCACCTGGCCGACCTGGGCATCCTCGTGGCCCCCGGCGACTTCTACGGCCCGGCGGGCGACCACCACGTCCGCGTGGCCTTCACGGCGACGGACGAGCGGGTGGCGGCGGCCGTGGAGCGCCTGGCCCGGGCCTAGCGCCCGCACCCCGCACGGCCTCGGCCGTGATGACCTCACCGCGGCGGCGGACGGCCCGAAGGGGCCCGGGAAACCCCGGGCCCCTTCGGACGGTTCGGCCGGGCGTCAGCCGAGCGGGCTCTGGGCCGGCAGCTGTCCCGTGGGCAGCCCGCCCTTGGTCGCGGTCTTCGTCGTGTCACCCAGCACGGTCCCGGCGGATCCGGCGGTCTGCCCGGCCGCCTTCTGCGCGACGGGCGTCGTCGTCCTGACGGCCTTGCCGCCGGTCTTGCTCACGGTCGGCAGCGTCTGCTTGGCCGCCTTGGTGCCGGTGTCGCTCGCGACCCCGGTGACGTTCTGCGTCGCGCCGTCCACGGTGGAGCCGGCGTTGGCCCCGTCCACGGCGGACAGACCGCCGAGGTTCGGGGTGGCCGGGAGTTCGGGCGCCGCACTCGCGGAGCCGGCCGCACCGACCACGGAGGCCGCTCCCGCTGCGGTCAGCAGCGCGGCACGGGCGATCCGGCGGGTCAGGGGGAGGGACATGGTGCTCCTTTGACGGAAGAGAACGTTGAAGTGTCCGACCTCGCCCGGGAGTTGACCGTTCCGGGCTCGGACGCAGTGACTACCGCTCGAAGCCCCTGAAGGTTGCGGCGACCCGACGTAAAGAGTTTGCAATGCGTCGCATTATCAAATGCGGATTCAGTCGGACAAACGCCACCCGGTCCGACAGTCTGCCGAATCCTTACGGCCCTGTGGCCCCAACGCATCCCACGGCATGGGGGTGAGCAGCCGGCATTCCGCGCACCCCGTCCACTCCACGCGCCGCGCGTCCCCCGCACGGGTGAGGCTCGCGGCCTACTGTCCAGTGACGATTCGGACCTCGGCGGCGGAGCCCGCCGCCTCGCCGGCCGTGCCGCGGGCCTTGCGCCACGCACCGGCCCGGCCCTCGGCGACCCACTCCCGGCCCGCGAACGTGACGCGCTCGACGCCCAGCCGGGAGGAGTTGGCCACGGCCCAGTGCGCCAGCTCCCAGCCGCGCCGCCGGACCTGTCCGGCGTCACCGGCGTCGGTGAGGGGGATGGTGACCGTCCCGGAGCCGGGGGAGACGCTCGGACTCGGCGACGGGCTCGACTCGGCCGCGGCGCCGTCCTCGGAACTCACCACCGCCGCGGCCGACTCGAACGCGTCGTCCCCGAAGTCCCGCGCGAGCGCGCCGCGCACTGCCTTGGGGCCGCCCGCGTAGGCCGTGCCGGTGCCGGTCGTCTCCCGGCGCCCCTCGCAGGTCAGCGAGGCCGCCGACCGCCCGGTCAGCGCGGCGGCGAGCAGCGTGGCGTCGGGCTCGTGCTTGGCGTACGCCTCCGGGTAGCCGCTGCGCTGCACCTTCTGGGCGGCGACCGTCAGCGGCAGCCGCTCGTAGTCGGCGACCTTGACGAGGTGCTCGTAGAACTCGCCCGCCGCGTACACCGGGTCCTGGATCTGCTGCTCGGTGCCCCAGCCCTGGGAGGGCCGCTGCTGGAAGAGGCCGAGGGAGTCCCGGTCGCCGTGCGCGATGTTGCGCAGACCCGACTCCTGCAGCGCGGTCGCCAGCGCTATCGTCACGGCCCGCTCGGGCAGCTCCCGCGAGGTGCCGACCGCCGAGATCGTCGCGGCGTTCGCCGCCTGCTCGGGGGTGAACTCGTAACGCTGCCCGTCGTCCGTCCCGGACACGACCACGCACCGCGGGGTGCCGTTCCCCCCGGTCAGGTACTGCACGGTGAGATACGCCCCGATCGCGGCGAGCACGACGAGAGCCGCCATGAACTGCAGCACGCGACGGCCGCGACGGCGGGGACGGGGACCTGGGGGGAAGGGGTACGGCTCCGACACGCGGTCCAAGGTACTGGACGGTAACGGCCCTCGTGCAGGTCTTGTGAACAGTGATGTGAACAGCGGGACAGGAGTGACGGAATCCGCTCGCCGGGCGGCCCCGTCCCGGCGGCGCGTTAGGGTCGGGGGCATGGCCGAGACCCCCATTGACCTCACGCTGGACGCCGCGCGGCTCACCGCGTGGCTCGTCGACCTCCCCTCCGAGAGCGGCACCGAGAAGCCCCTCGCGGACGCGATCGAGACCGCCCTGCGTGCCCTGCCGCACCTCACGGTCGACCGGTACGGCAACAACGTCGTCGCCCGTACGAACCTGGGCCGGGCGGAGCGCGTGATCCTGGCCGGCCACATCGACACCGTCCCCATCGCGGACAACGTCCCCTCCCGCCTCGACGAGGACGGCGTCCTGTGGGGCTGCGGCACCTGCGACATGAAGTCCGGCGTCGCGGTCCAGCTGCGCATCGCGGCCACGGTCCCGGCCCCCAACCGCGACCTGACCTTCGTCTTCTACGACAACGAGGAGGTCGCCGCGGACCTGAACGGCCTGAAGCACGTCTCCGAGGCCCACCCGGAGTGGCTGGAGGGCGACTTCGCGGTCCTCCTGGAGCCCACGAACGGCGAGGTCGAGGGCGGCTGCCAGGGCACCCTGCGGGTCCTGCTGACGACCAGGGGCGAGCGTGCCCACTCCGCCCGCGGCTGGATGGGCTCCAACGCCATCCACGCGGCGGCCCCCATCCTGGCCAGGCTGGCGTCCTACGAGCCGCGGTACCCGGTCATCGACGGCCTGGAGTACCGCGAGGGCCTCAACGCGGTCGGCATCTCCGGCGGCGTCGCCGGCAACGTCATCCCCGACGCGTGCGTGGTGACGGTCAACTTCCGCTACGCGCCCGACCGCACCGAGGAGGAGGCCATCACCCACGTCCGTGAGGTCTTCGCCGACTGCGGGGTCGAGGAGTTCACCGTCGACGACCACAGCCCCGGCGCGCTGCCCGGCCTGTCCCACCCGGCGGCCGCGGCCTTCATCGAGGCGGTCGGCGGCACGGCCCAGCCCAAGTACGGCTGGACGGACGTCTCCCGCTTCAGCGCGCTCGGCGTCCCGGCCGTCAACTACGGCCCCGGCAACCCGCACTTGGCGCACCGCCGCGACGAACGCGTGGACCCGGCGCTGATCCTGGCGGGCGAGGAACGCCTGAGGTCCTGGCTGACGGCGTGAGGCGTCCCGGTTGACGGATCAAAGGGCGGACACGCTCACGTCCCCCGTCCGTAACCCGTATGGATCTACGCTGAGGTGAACCACCAGCACGGCGGAGGGAGCGGACATGGCGACCGGCAACCCCGAGGGCAAGAAGCAGCCACCGGACGAGCAGCGGCTGGGGCCGGTGCTGCGCAGACGAGGTCAGATCCAGGCGGGCACCACGGACCAGCGGCTGCTGGACGCGGGCGGCCCCTCGGACTGGGTCCACACGGATCCGTGGCGCGTCCTGCGCATCCAGTCCGAGTTCATCGAGGGCTTCGGCACGCTCGCCGAACTCCCGCCCGCGATCAGCGTCTTCGGCTCCGCCCGCACCCCGGCCGACTCACCGGAGTACGAGGCGGGCGTCCGGCTCGGCCGCGGCCTGGTGGAGGCCGGCTTCGCCGTCATCACCGGCGGCGGACCGGGCGCGATGGAGGCGGCCAACAAGGGCGCCCTCGAAGCGGGCGGCACCTCCGTCGGCCTCGGCATCGAGCTGCCCTTCGAACAGGGCCTCAACCCCTACGTCGACATCGGCCTGAACTTCCGCTACTTCTTCGTCCGGAAGATGATGTTCGTCAAGTACGCCCAGGGCTTCGTGGTCCTCCCCGGCGGCCTCGGCACCCTCGACGAACTCTTCGAGGCCCTCACCCTCGTCCAGACCCAGAAGGTCACCCGCTTCCCCATCGTCCTGTTCGGCGAGTCCTACTGGGGCGGCCTCATCGACTGGCTCAGGAACACCCTGATCGCCGAGGGCAAGGCGGCGGAGAAGGACCTGACCCTCTTCCACGTCACGGACGACGTGGACGAGGCGGTGGCGTTGGTGTCGAAGGAGGCGGGCAGGTAGCGCGCGGGGCCTCCGCGCCCCTTCTCGGGGGCGCGGGGAACCGCGCGAACGGGGTTCGGGGCGGAGCCGCGAGTCCTGAGGTCAGGCAAGCCCCCGCCGGGCAACGGCCGGCACCCGGCTCCCCGCGATGGAAGCCACCATGTCCAGCACCTGCCGGGTCTCCGCCACCTCGTGCACCCGGTACACCTGAGCCCCCAGCCAGGCCGAGACCGCCGTGGTCGCGAGCGTCCCCACCACCCGCTCCTTCACCGGCCTGTCCAACGTCTCGCCCACGAAGTCCTTGTTGGACAGCGACACCAGCACCGGCCACCCCGTGGCGACCATCTCCCCGAGCCGCCTGGTCGCCTCCAGACTGTGCCGCGTGTTCTTCCCGAAGTCGTGCCCCGGATCGATCATCACGGACTCCCGGGGCACCCCCAGCGACACCGCCCGCTCCGCCAGCCCCACGGTGACCCCGAGAATGTCGGCCATCACGTCGTCGTACTCGACCCGATGCGGCCGCGTACGAGGCTCGGCCCCACCCGCGTGCGTACACACCAGCCCCACCCGATACCGCCCCGCGACCTCCGCGAGCCGGGGATCGACCCCGCCCCACGCGTCGTTGAGGACATCCGCCCCGGCCTCGCACACGGCCTCGCCGACGTCGTGCCGCCAGGTGTCGACGCTGATGACGACCTCGGGGAACCGCCGCCGCACCTCCGCGACGAACCCCACGGTCCGCCGCGCCTCCTCCGCGGCGCTGACGTCCTCCCCGGGCCCCGCCTTCACCCCGCCGATGTCGATGATGGCCGCGCCCTCGGCGACCGCCTGCTCCACGCGCGCGAGCGCCGGCTCGTCCTGGAAGGTGGCCCCCTGGTCGTAGAACGAGTCGGGGGTCCGGTTCACGATCGCCATGATCACCGGCTCGTGCGGGCCGAATTCCCGCTTGCCCAGCCTGAGCATCCGCTGTGCCCTCTCCCCGTACGTCCCGCCGATCGGCGGCCTTGCCCGAACGCCTGCGACCTTAACTGTCAGACTCGCATGGCACGATCGGAGCCGAACACATTCGAGGGGACCCAGCGATGTTCATGTTCTTGTTCCTGGTCGTCGCGCTCGCCGTCGTGGTCGCCGCGGTGACGCTCGCCGTCGTGGGCGGCGGCGACAACGCGGTGCTGCCGGAGGCAGAGGGCGAGCGGCTCCAGGACCCGCTTCCGGCGGACCGCCCGGTCAACCGCGCGGACGTCGAGGCGCTCCGCTTCCCGGTCGCCGTGCGCGGCTACCGCATGGCGGACGTGGACGACGCCCTCGGCCGGCTCAGCGCCGAGATCGCCGAGCGGGACGCCCGGATCGCCGACCTGGAGTCCGCCCTCGCGGGCGCCCACGCGTCGTCCGTGACCTCGCTGCACAAGCCGGAGGAGGGTGAGCACCGGTGACCGACGGCACCGCCCTGGCCGGCCCCGACGGCGCACCGCGCTGCCCCTGGGCCCTGTCCACCGAGGACTACGTCGCGTACCACGACGAGGAGTGGGGCCGCCCGGTCCACGGCGACGACGCGCTGTACGAGCGGCTCTGCCTGGAGGCGTTCCAGTCCGGTCTCTCCTGGATCACCATCCTGCGCCGCCGCGAGGGCTTCCGCTCCGCCTTCGCCGACTTCAAGATCGCCTCGGTCGCCGCGTTCACGGAGGCCGACCAGGAGCGACTCCTCGGCGACCCCGGCATCATCCGCAACCGCGCCAAGATCGAGGCCACGATCGCCAACGCGCGCGAGCTGTCCGGCTGGGCCCCGGGCGAGCTGGACGAGCTGATCTGGTCGCACGCCCCGGACCCCGCGACCCGCCCGGTCCCGAGGACCCTCGCGGACGTCCCGGCGGTCACCCCCGAGTCCACCGCCCTGTCGAAGTCCCTCAAGAAGCGCGGCATCCGCTTCGTCGGCCCGACGACCGCGTACGCGCTGATGCAGGCCTGCGGCCTGGTCGACGACCACCTGGAGACCTGCGTCGCCAGAAGTGCCCCCTGAGAGGCCCGGGGAACCGCGCGACCTACCGCTCGGACCGCGGTTTCCCCCGCTCGCCGGACGGTCAGCGCCCCCGATACTCCGGCGTCTCCTTGTTCACGAACGCCCGCACCGCGATCCCGTGGTCCTCGGAGGCTCCCGCCCGTGTCTGCAGCTCGTCCTCCTTCTCCAGGGTCTCGGCCAGCGAGTGGGAGAACCCGTAGGCCATCGCCTCCTTGATCGCCGCGTACGCCACCGTCGGCCCCTCGGCCAGCATCCGCGCCACCTGCTCGGCGGCCGTGGGCAGCGAGGCCGCCGGCACAATCCGGTTCGCGATCCCCAGCTCGTACGCCTCCTGGGCCTTGATGCTGCGCGGGAAGAGCAGCAGATCGGCGGCCCGGCCGGGGCCGATCACCCGGGGCAGGGTCCAGGACACCCCGGAGTCGGCGGTGAGCGCGACCCCGGCGAAGGAGGTGTTGAAGGAGGCGGAGTCGGCGACCACGCGGTAGTCCGCCGCGAGCGCGAAGCCCAGGCCGGCGCCGGCGGCCACCCCGTTCACCCCGGCCACCACGGGCTTCGGCATCTCGGTGAGAGCCTTCACCACGGGGTTGTAGTGCTCCCTGACCGTGCTCATGACCTGCCCCGAGCCCTCGGCCAGCAGCCCGATGTGCTCCTTGAGGTCCTGCCCCACGCAGAAGGCCCGCTCCCCGGCGGCGGTCAGCAGCACCGCGCGCACCGCGTCGTCCCCGGCGGCCGCCTCCACGGCCTGCCGCAGGGCCACCTTCGTCGCGATGTCCAGCGCGTTCATCGCCTCGGGGCGGTTGAGCGTGATCGTCGCGAGTCCGTCGTGCACCTCGTAGAGCACGGTGTCGGCCATGGGGGTTCCCCTCCGGTGTCGCGGCAGGCGACGTACTGGTCAGTACGCCCTCGTCACAGCACAGCATGGCGGAGATCACGGGGGACGGCCGGGGCCGGACGTGTGACCTGCGTCAAAGAATCACCAATGGCCGAGCACCTACCCGGGACCGTGCGGTGGCGCAGTATCGCAGTCACACCGCCGAATTGGGTGGTTTTGCTCGCGCGCGTTGCCCAAGCGATGCCGACCGATGTTGGTCATCGGGTCATGAGATGCGGGATAATGGCCTGGAAGCAATGTGTTCGATGCCGGTGTCGCGTGTCCCCAGGTGGGGCCCGCGCCTGCCCTCCCGGGCCGTCGGCTTAGGCGATGAGCTGGTTTCAGGAAGGGGTACGAGCATGGCGGCCATGAAGCCGCGGACGGGCGATGGCCCGCTCGAGGTGACCAAGGAGGGGCGGGGCATCGTCATGCGAGTTCCGCTCGAAGGCGGCGGACGGCTCGTCGTCGAGCTGACCCCGGACGAGGCAGACGCCCTCGGCGACGCCCTCAAGAAGGTCGTCGGCTGACGCGCGTAGCGACCATACCCTTTCAGTCGCCCCGGCACCGCCCCACTCGGCGGTGCCGGGGCGCTGTTGTGCCGGAAGGTCCGCGGGGGCCGGACGGGCCCCGCGAGGGTGTCCCTCAGCGCTTGACCGCGCAGAGCAGACCGTCGCCCACCGGGAGCAAGGACGGCACCAGTTCGGAGCTCTCCCGGACCGTGCGCAGCAGCTCCCGCAGACGTATGACCTCGGTCGGCTGAGGGTTGGAGTCCACGGTGCGTCCGCTGGCGAAGACACCCTCGAAGGCGACGAGCCCACCGGGTCTGAGAAGCCGCAACGATTCAGCGAGGTAGTCGAGGCACTCCAGCCGGTCGCCGTCGCAGAAGACCAGGTCGTAGCCCGCGTCCGCGAGCCGCGGCAGCACGTCCAGCGCGTGGCCCGGGATGAAGCGCGCGCGGTTGCTGGCGAAGCCGGCCGCGCGGAACGCCTGCCGGGCGAACTGCTGGTGGTCCGGTTCCGGATCCACGGTGGTCAGCACCCCGTCCGGCCGCATACCGTGCAGCAGATGGATCCCGGAGACACCGGTCCCGGTCCCGATCTCCGCCACCGCCTTCGCGTCCACGGTGGCGGCGAGCACCCGCAGCGCGGCGCCCGTGCCGGGCGACACCGAGCGCAGCCCTGCCTCCCGGGCCCGGTCGCGGGCCCAGCGCAGCGCCTCGTCCTCGGCGACAAAGGCGTCGGCGAACGCCCAGCTCGTCAGCCGGTTGCCGGTAATGGCCCTCTCCTTATGTCCCCGTGGTTGCCTGGGCGTGACTGTATCCGTTGCCGTCGGGAACCTCCTGATGGGACCGGTCGTTTAAAGGGATGAGTGAGTGACGGGGGCCGCGACGGGGGGCACGGGATGGATCGGTCCGACGGGCGGGCGCGTGCTTCGGGGCTGGTGCTGACGGAGCCACCTGGGCCGCGTCAGCGAAATGAGCCACATCGGCGCCCAGCAATTTCTTATAAAACCGCTTATCCGGAGCTAACGGGCGAGGTGGCTATGGTAGGGGCTCCACTGGACACCACCAGAGCCGACAGGGGAGGTGCGGCCGCGCCTGGGGATCGGGGAGGAGTGCTACGGCGCTTCCTCGGATCGGCGGGCAAGCCGAAATCCGTGAACGACACCGCTGACCACAGCCACGCCGCCGTCGCACAGACCGCGACCTTCACCACGGACGCGCACGCGCAGGCGTGGACTCCGCCCACCTGGGAGGAGATCGTCAGCACCCACAGCGGCCGCGTCTACCGGCTCGCCTACCGTCTGACCGGCAACCAGCACGACGCCGAGGACCTCACCCAGGAAGTCTTCGTCCGCGTCTTCCGCTCCCTGTCGACGTACACGCCCGGCACCTTCGAGGGCTGGCTGCACCGCATCACCACCAACCTCTTCCTGGACATGGTCCGGCGCAAGCAGCGCATCCGCTTCGACGCCCTCGGGGACGACGCGGCCGAGCGCCTGCCCAGCCGCGAGCCCTCCCCGCAGCAGCTCTTCAACGACGCGCACTTCGACGCCGACGTCCAGCAGGCCCTCGACACTTTGGCGCCCGAGTTCCGCGCCGCCGTCGTCCTGTGCGACATCGAGGGACTGTCCTACGAGGAGATCGCCGCGACCCTGGGCGTCAAGCTCGGCACGGTCCGCTCGCGTATCCACCGCGGCCGCTCCCAGCTCCGCAAGGCCCTGGCGCACCGCTCACCGGAGGCCCGGGCCGAGCAGCGCCGCGGGTTCACGGTGCCGCGGGTGCCCGTGCTGGGAGGAGGGGGCGCGACCGCGTGAGTGGATCCCGTCCTACGCCTGCCGAGCAGCACCTGGGAGACCGTCTCTCCGCCCTGATCGACGGAGAGCTCGGTCATGAGGCGCGTGACCGCGTCCTGGCACATCTCGCCACGTGCGGGAAGTGCAAGATGGAGGCGGACGAGCAGCGCCGTCTGAAGAACGTCTTCGCGGAGGCCGCCCCGCCGCCCCCCTCCGAGAGCTTTCTGGCCCGCCTCCAGATGCTTCCGGCGGGCGGCGACAGCGGTTCACCGCTGTCCGGTGGTTTCGCGGGAAGAATCGGGAGCGCGGTCGGCGGGCCGGGTCTGCCCGACCCCTCCGACTCCCGTGACTTCGCGGGCTTCGGCGTCTACGGAGCCGGCGGCGACTCCTTCGGATACGTCCCGTCGGGACCACACGGCGGCGCTCTGACACCGTCGGAGGGCCGTGGTGCACTGGGCGGCCGGGGTTCGACCGGCGGCCGTGGCTTCCTCGGTGACCGGGGCTTCCTGGGCGGGCGGGGTTTCCTCGGCGACCGCGGGACGCTGGGCGACCGAGGTTTCCTGGGCGGCGCACGCGACCTCCCCGGCGGCGGGGACGCGGACGACCGTGCGGACCGGGAGGAGAGGGCCGGCGACGGCACCCGGGGCACGGGCGAACGGGGCTTCCGGATCCACGCCGTGAGCCGGCCGGAGTCCGAGCGTTCGGCCTCGCGCGGCATGCGGTTCGCCTTCGTTGCGGCGGGCGCGGTGTCGCTGGCCGCGATCGCCCTCGGCGGTGTGACCGGCGGGGCCCCCGTCGAGACGGCGGACGCCCGGGGCGGTCCCGGCTCCGGCAGCAATGTCACCCCGCTGCGGACGCAGGCCGCGGGCACGGTTCCGGCCTCCGAGTCGCAGCGCCGCCGGGGATCCACCATGGGGCCGCTGCTCGGGCAGGGGCAGCAGTCCCTGGGCGAGGTGCCCGTCGCTCCGACGGAGATCGCCGCGCCTCTGCTGCCCGGAGTCCCCGCTCCGGCCGGCCAGGACCGTCAGTCGGCGCACCCACTGGCAGCGCCGGTGCCGGTCGGTGCGGCCGTCCTGTCGCCGCTCATAGGTCCGCTCACCGCGGTACCGCCGCTGCAGCTGACCGACTGGTCCTCCGCGCAGGAGCTCACGGGACCGGGCCTGCTGGCGGCCCCCGACAGCACCTCGTCTCCCACACCCACCTCCCCCGTCCTGCGCTGACACCCGAGTTCTGCGCGCCGGCCCGCGAACCTGGTTGAATCCGGGGTGAGCCGTGTCCGCTCGGGCCGCTCCCGGTCCGAGGCACTCGGCGAACGGTGGGCGGCGGGCCGGTCCTCGGGACGGGCCCTAGGTGTGGGGAGAGCATGAACGAGGGGAAGCCCACGAAGGCGAAATGGTGGAGCCGCCCCCGAGCGCACGGCCCGGGGGCCGACACGGCGGGGGACCACGGAGACGCCCGGAGTTCTGACGGACCGACGGAAACCCCCGTCGCCGCAGGGACCGCCGGGGCGGGGCTCGGGGGAGCTGCGCCGCGTGCTGACTTCGCGGGGCCCGACGGGTCCACGGAGGCCGGCGGCGTCCCGGGGAGCACCGGGGCGACGACGGGGACTGCCGACGCGGTCCGTGGGGAAAACACCGAGGGTGACTTCGAGTTGGAGCGGCCGGTGACGGTGACCGATCCCGGCGGGGGCGACGCCCGGGGCGGCTCCTACGCCCCTTCCCCTGCGAACCATGCGAACTCCGACAGCGAGTCCGACTTCGAACTGGCCCGCCCGGCTGCCGAAGCCACGCTCCGGTCCCGCTCATCGACGGCCTCCCGCCCCGTGCGCAGCGACACGGACGGCGACTTCGAACTGGAGCGACCGGCAGGCGCGGGCGGGAACGGTACGGCGGGCGAGCCGGGCGGTTCGTCCGCGGAGCCCCGATCCGACGAGTGGGGATCCACCGAGCCCGGATCCGCCGAGGCCGAATCCGCCGTGTCCGCGAGCGCCTCGGCCGACACCGCCGTCGCCTCGGCCCCGCCCTCGGGCGCGACACGGCCCCTGAGCGCCTCTGACGCGCCCTCTGGGGGCCCCAAGCCGCTGCACGACCCCGATCCCTACCGGACCCCTCCCTACGGCGAGCCCGGCCCCTGGGCGCCCGCGCCGCCGGTCCAGCACCCGGCGACGACTCCCGCCCACGGGACGACCCCCGGGACGGGACGCCCGGCACCAGCCGTGCTCACGGAAGCGGGGGCCCAGCCGCACGACGAGGTGGCCCCGGCCGACGCGCCGACGCGCAGGGTGCCGACCGCCGCCACGCTCACCGAAGCGGCCTCGGCGACACCGCTGCCCGCTTCGGTGCCGCCGGAGCACGAGACCCCCGTACCGGCGACCGCCCAGCAGCCCGCGACGGCCACCCTGTACGCGGACGCGCCTGGGCCCGGCGCGGCCGCGCATCCCCCGGTCGCCTCCTACGCGTATCCCTCCCAGCCGGGGCCACCGCCTTTCGGGGACTCCGCGCAGGCCGTGCCGCCTTCCTATGCGGGAGGGGCCCCGCCCGCGCCGGCCGCCTACACGGACGGATCTCCACCGGCGCCGGCCGCCTACGCCGATCCCGCCCGGCCGCACCCCACCGCCCCGCAGGGGCCCTGGCGGAACTACGACCCGTGGGCCGGGTCGGGGTCGTTGCAGCAGAACGGTGCCGCGGTGGACGGCGGGGCGCGGCGCCGGCGGAGGGGACGGGGTCTGCTGGTGGGGGCCGTGCTGATCGCCGTCGTGGCCGGTGGCATCGGTGGAGCCGTGGGCGCGTATCTGGAGCGCAACGGCGGGGTCGGGGCGGTCGAGCTGCCGCAGACCGGTGACGGGGTGACCGGGCGGGCGCCCGACAGCGTCGCCGGTATCGCCGCCGGCGCGCTGCCCGGTGTCGTGACCCTGCATGTGAGCGGGGCGAGCGCGCAGGGCACGGGCACCGGCTTCGTGCTCGACGAGCGGGGTCACATCCTCACGAACAACCACGTCGTCGACCCCGCCGGTACGGACGGCGAGATATCGGTGACCTTCAGCGGCGGCGAGACCGCCAAGGCCACCGTCGTCGGCCGGGACACCGGCTACGACCTGGCCGTCGTCAAGGTGTCCGGCGTCAGAGGCCTCGAACCGCTGCCCCTGGGCAACTCCGAAGAGGTGCGGGTCGGCGACCCGGTCGTCGCCATCGGCGCCCCCTTCGACCTGGCCAACACCGTCACCTCCGGCATCATCAGCGCCAAGGAGCGGCCCATCACGGCCGGCGGTGAGAGCGGCGACGTGAGCGACGTGTCGTACGTGGACGCGCTGCAGACGGACGCGCCGATCAACCCCGGCAACTCCGGCGGACCGCTTCTCGACGGCAAGGGCCGGGTGATCGGAATCAACAGCGCCATCCGGTCCGCGGGCGGCGGCTCCGAGTCGGACGGCGGCCAGGCCGGGTCGATCGGGCTCGGCTTCGCGATCCCCATCAACCAGGGCAAGCGCGTCGCCGAGGAGCTGATCAACACCGGTAAGGCGAGCCACCCGGTGATCGGTGTCACTCTCGACATGGACTACTCCGGCGACGGCGCCCGGATCGGCGCCAAGGGCGACTCGGGCGCGGCCGGGGTCACCGAGGGCGGCCCCGCCGACCGGGCGGGCATCCGCCCGGGTGACGTCATCACCGAGGTCGACGGCCAGCGGGTCCACTCCGGTGACGAGCTGATCGTCAAGGTCCGCGCCCACCGGCCCGGCGACCGGCTGGAGCTGACCCTTCTGCGGGACGGCAGCCGGCGGACGGTCACGCTCACCCTCGGTTCGTCCGGCAGCGACTGACCGTCGGCCGGCGGCCGGGACGGCGGCGCCGTACTGACGGCAACGTCACAGGCGGGAGCCCCGTCCGCTCTCCCGCCCGGCCCCCGGCAGGCAAACAGCTGGGAAAACCGTCGTGCGGGCACGGTCCGAAGCCGTGCGAAGGTACCGGATCGCGGGGATGGCCGGGTACCGTGGATCCGGCCCGGACCGCGGAAGACCTGCCGAGGCCCGCGAATCGGGACCGAGGACATCGCAAGGAGCTTCAGGTGTTCAATGACATAGGTGCGCTCGAGGTGGTGACGCTCGTCGTCCTCGCCGTGCTCGTCTTCGGCCCGGACAAGCTCCCGAAGGTGATCCAGGACGTCACGCGGACGATCCGTAAGATCCGCGAGTTCTCGGACAGCGCCAAGGCGGACATCCGCAGCGAACTCGGCCCGGAGTTCAAGGACTTCGAGTTCGAGGACCTCAACCCCAAGACGTTCCTGCGCAAGCAGATGGACAACGACGAGCTGGGGCTGAAGGAGATCCGCAACGGCTTCGACGTGAAGAAGGAGATGGCCGAGCTGACCGACGCGGTCCACGGCCGCGAGTCGGAGTCGTCGTCCTCGTCCACCTCTTCCACCGCCGCCATCGGCTCCGGCTCCGACGGCTCCGCGTCCGGCTCGTCCGGCGGAACCATCGACATGACGAAAAAGTCCGAGCCGGCCGAGCGTCCGCCGTACGACCTGGACGCCACCTGAGCCGTACGGGCGACGCCCGTACACAGGTCACCGCACGCCCGCTCGGCGCCCGCACCGCCTCCGGCCTGGCCTTCCGTGCCCAGGGGCCCCGGCACCGTCGCGCCCCCTGCACGTGACGCGTTTCATACCGCAGCACACCCGCGCAGGGCCTCCGGCCGCCCGTACGCCGTCCTACGCGCCGGGTGCTTTCCCTGCTGCTCGGAGAGCTGTGGCTATGCTGCCCAGTTGTTGTGCGGACCGTAAGGAGAGCGAGCGACGACGCCCGTGGGGGGCGGGCCGCTCCGGTCCGTCGAGAGCTAGGAGGCGTCCGGCATGGAGACGACGAGTCGGGTAGGCGCGCAGGCGTCGGCCGCGGAGGGCGGACAACAGGTCCCCTCCGCCCGCCGCACGGTCGATGGTTACCTGCTGGCGCCCTTTCCCTGGTACGGCCTCGACGAGGCCTTCACGGGGCCGCGCTGGCTGATGCAGGTGGGCATGTCGGCGGAGGGAGCCGTCGAGCACGGCTCGATCGGACACGGTGACGAGCCCTCGGTGCGCAACGAGTTCACCGCATCGGCGGACGACGAGACCAAGGAGCGGTTCGCGGTCGTGGTGACGGTCGCCGCGAACGACGTACGGCGCAGCGCGGACGGCACGGGTGTGCTGGAGGCCACGTCGGTGTCCTCGGCGGCCTGGCTGGCGGGCGTCGGACTGCTGTCCTTCACCTGGCCGGGACAGCTGGACCACACCCTGCGGGACGAATGGGTGGACCAGCAGACCGAGACGGCGTGGGTCCTGGCGGACGACCTGGCCGGGCCCGACTGGTCGACGCTGTCCCTGCCCGTGGACGGGGTGCCCACGACGTTCCACTACCGCGAGTCCGAGTTCGGCTGGGTGCTCGCCGGGTCGACCTCGGAAGGGATGCACGTGGGGGCGTACGGGAGAGGGATGAGCGCCTACGGTCTGGGTTTCGCCGTGATCAAGGACATCGAGGCGTACGCGTAGGGGCGGAGGGCACCGCCGTGTGGTGCTGCGGTGCCCTCCACCCGTACCGCAATGGCGTCGGCGGTTCGGGGCCCGCGCGTGCGTGGCGGGCTGTCGCGCGGTTCCCCGCGCGCCCGAGAGGCGGCCCTCGCCCCCGGCAGGCGTCCTAGAACTTGTTCCTCGGGGTGATTCCCAGGCTCATGCCCGACAGGCCCCTCTGACGGCCGCCCAGCTTGCCGGCGATGGCGCGGAGGGCGGCGCCGGCGGGGGAGTCGGGGTCGGACAGGACGACGGGGCGGCCGTCGTCGCCGCCCTCACGGAGGCGGACGTCGATGGGGATGCTGCCGAGGACCGGGACCGTGGCACCGGTGGTGCGGGTGAGGCCGTCGGCGACGGACTGGCCTCCGCCCGTGCCGAAGACGTCGACCATCTCGTCGCAGTGCGGGCAGGGGAGGCCCGCCATGTTCTCCACGACGCCGACGATCTTCTGGTGGGTCTGGACGGCGATGGAACCGGCGCGCTCGGCGACCTCGGCCGCCGCCTGCTGGGGGGTCGTGACGACGAGGATCTCGGCGTTCGGGACCAGCTGGGCCACCGAGATGGCGATGTCGCCCGTGCCCGGCGGGAGGTCGAGGAGCAGGACGTCCAGGTCGCCCCAGTAGACGTCCGAGAGGAACTGCTGGAGGGCGCGGTGGAGCATCGGGCCGCGCCAGACCACGGGGGTGTTGCCCGGGGTGAACATGCCGATCGAGATGACCTTCACACCGTTCGCGGACGGCGGCATGATCATGTTCTCGACCTGGGTGGGGAGGCCGTCGGCGCCCAGCATGCGGGGCACGGAGTGGCCGTAGATGTCGGCGTCGACGACACCCACCTTGAGGCCGTCGGCGGCCATGGCCGCCGCCAGGTTCACCGTGACCGAGGACTTGCCGACACCGCCCTTGCCGGAGGCGACGGCGTACACGCGCGTGAGGGAGCCCGGCTTCGCGAACGGGACCTCGCGCTCCGCCTGGCCGCCACGCAGGGCACCCGCCAGCTCCTTGCGCTGTTCGTCGCTCATGACGTCCAGCTCGACGGTGACGCCGGTGACGCCCTCCACCGCCGCGACCGCGTCCGTCACCCGCTGGGTGATCGTGTCGCGCATGGGGCAGCCGGAGACCGTCAGGTACACGGCGACCGCGACCGCTCCGTCCGCGCCGATCTCCACCGACTTGACCATCCCCAGTTCGGTGATGGGACGGTTGATCTCGGGGTCGTTCACCGTCGACAGTGCCTCGCGCACCGCGTCTTCCGTAGCCATAGGGACGATGGTACGGCGACCCGCGTGGCCCCTGGGAGCCCCGTCAGCGGTCGCCCTTGTCACGTCCGCGCGGGTGTTCCGGCGGGAATACCTTCCGGGTTCCGCGCGGAGCCTCCCCGTCGTGCTCCTGCAGCTCTCTGACCAGGTCGTGCAGCTCGGAACGCAGCCAGTCGCGGGTGGCGACCTCGCCGAGGCCAATGCGCAGCGCGGCGATCTCCCTGGTCAGGTACTCGGTGTCGGCGATCGAGCGCTCGTTCTGCTTGCGGTCCTGCTCCAGGTTGACCCGGTCGCGGTCGTCCTGGCGGTTCTGCGCGAGCAGGATCAGCGGGGCGGCGTAGGAGGCCTGCAGGGAGAGCATCAGGGTCAGGAAGATGAAGGGGTAGTTGTCGAAGCGCAGGTCGCGGGGGGCGGAGACGTTCCACACGACCCACAGGATGATGACGACCGTCATCCACACCAGGAACGTGCCCGTGCCCAGGAATCGCGCGATCCGCTCCGACAGACGTCCGAACGCCTCCGGGTCCCACTCGGGCAGGAACCTGGCCCGGCGCGGCAGCGGCTGGTCGAGACGGGTACGGGGGCGGGCGGTGGCCCCGGAGAGCGGGCGCTCCCGCTGAGGCCCTCCGGAGGAGGCCGTGCGCTCCCGGGCGCCCACGCCGGAGTGCGCCCGCTCACGCCCCGTGTGCCGGCTCTCACGGGCCCCCGGCCGCCTTTCGCGCCCGTCCCGGTCAGGAACCATCCGACGTTCCCTCCTCCTGGGCGGTGACGGAGTCGTCCTCGTGCAGGTGGAACTCCGTCTCCCGCCAGTCCTCGGGCAGCATGTGGTCCAGCACGTCGTCCACGGTCACCGCGCCCAGCAGCGAGCCGCTCTCGTCCACCACGGGCGCCGCGACCATGTCGTACGTCGCGAAGAACCCGGCGACGGCGCGCAGCGCGGCCTCCGGGTCCAGCGGCTGGAGATCGTCGTCGAGGATCGAACCGACGAGGGTGTACGGCGGGTCCCGCAGCAGGCGCTGGAAGTGGACCGTGCCCAGGTACTTGCCGGTCGGGGTCTCGTCGGGCGGCCGGCACACATAGACCTGGGCGGCCAGCGCGGGGGACAGGTCGGCGTTGCGGACCCGCGCGAGCGCGTCGGCGACGGTCGCGTCCGGGCGCAGCACGATCGGCTCGGTGGTCATCAGACCGCCGGCCGTCTTCTCCTCGTACGCCATGAGCCGCCGTACGTCCGCCGCGTCGTCCGGCTGCATCAGGGTCAGCAGCCGCTCCTGCTCCTCCTCCGGGAGCTCGGCGAGGAGGTCGGCGGCGTCGTCGGGGTCCATGGCCTCCAGGACGTCGGCGGCCCGCTCCTCCTTGAGCTTGCCGAGGATCTCGATCTGGTCGTCCTCGGGCAGCTCCTCCAGGACGTCGGCGAGCCGGTCGTCGTCGAGGGCGGCGGCGACCTCGGCCCGGCGCTTGGGGGAGAGGTGGTGCAGGACGTTCGCGAGGTCGGCCGGGCGGAGCTGCTCGAAGGTCGCGAGGAGGCTCTCGGCGCCCTGCCCGTGCTCCTCCAGCGAGAACCCGGTGACCGCCGACCACTCCACCGTCAGCGTCTCTCCCTTGTGGCGCCGGAACGCGCCGCCCTTGCCCTTGCGGACGAACACCCGGTCGATCTCCCAGTCCCGGCGGGCCGGCAGCTGCTGGACGGAGACGTCGAGGACCGTCACCTCCTCGCCCGTGTCCACGAGTTGTACCCGGCGGTCCAGCAGTTCCCCGACGACGAGGCGCTCGGTGGGGCGCTGCTCGAACCGGCGCACGTTCAGCACACCGGTGGTGATGACCTGGCCGGACTGGATGCCGGTGACCCGGGTCATGGGCAGGAAGATCCGGCGGCGGGTGGACAGTTCGACGACCAGACCGAGCAGCCTCGGCGGCTTCCGGCCCACCCGCAGGATGGCGACGAGGTCGCGGACGCGGCCCACCTGATCGCCGCTCGGATCGAAGACGGCGACGCCGGAGAGGTGGGAGACGAAGATCCGGGGCGCCACCGCCGCCATGAGCCGCCCCTTTCCTTCGCGTCGAGAGGGGATTGTCCGCCGAGGAGGGCTTCAGGCTAGCCCGTCCCGATCGGATATGCCCTGGTGAGCGGTGCGGACGGACTGACTCCCAGGTGCGCCGGGAGCCCCGGTACTCTGCGGTACGCCTGGACTCCCCACGAAGAGGTGCATCGCCTGTGACTGTGATTCCCCGTACCCGAAGGGCCGCACTGGTGAGCGCCGTCTGCACCCTCGTGGCCTGCGGGCTGGGGCTCACCGGATGCGGCGAGGATCCCGACGAGGGCACCAACGGGGTCGGCAAGCTGGAGCCGGCGAAGATCCAGAGCACGACCCTGGCGGCGGCCACCGCGGCGGACACGGTCCGGCTGTCCGGGGCGGTGGTGACCAGCGGCAAGACGTACCGGCTGGACATGCGCCTGAAGAAGGACGGCGGCACGGGCTCGGTGACGTCCGAGGGGTCCACGTTCCGGCTGCTGAAGGTCGGCGAACACCTTTTCCTCAAGGCCGACAAGGACTTCTGGAAGCACCAGGACTCCGGGAAGAACGGCGGCGACCACGGCGGCTCGGAGACGGGTGCGGCGGACAAGCTGGACGGCATGTACGTGAAGGTGCCGACCGGGGACCCCGCCTACAAGCGCCTCAGCGGCTTCACCGACAAGGACGTCCTGCTCAACAGCCTGCTCACCCTGCACGGCTCGCTGTCCAAGGACGGCCACCACGAACAGTCCGGCATCCGCACGATCCGCATCACCGGCGACAAGGGCTCCGGCGGCACCCTCGACGTCTCCCTGAAGGGCACCCCCTACCCCCTGCGCCTCGTCCGCGCCGGTGACGCCGGCACCATCCTCCTCACCGACTGGGGCAAGGACTTCGCCCTCGAGGAGCCGGACGAGAAGTCGGTGGTGGACTACGGGCGGCAACTGCCGACGTCGTAGGGCCGCCCGGAGCCGCAGGCGTGCCCGGATCCGCAGGTCAGCCCCGGCCCGCCGATCGGCCGGCTCCGTCGGTCGGTCCGGCTCCGTCAGTCGTCCGGGCCCCGTCGGTCGGCCCGGCCCCGTCGGTCGGCCCGGCCCCGTCAGTCGTCCGGGCGGGTCAGCCCGAAGCTCCGTCAGTCGTCCGGGCGGGTCAGCCCGAAGCTCCGCCCGTCACCTCAGCTCCGCTTGCGGCGGCCGAACAGCAGGCGGGGTACCGCCGCCGGGATGGGCCGGCGCGTCGTCGCGGGGGTCGGTACCGGAGCCTGCGCCAGGTCGCCGTCGGGCACCGGCAGGGTCGATCCCGTCGGCTCCAGGCGGAGCACCCGGCACTCACGGGCCCAGCGGCCCGGCATCGCCTCGCCGTCGGGCGCGTTGAGACGCTTGCCCTTCAGCTCGGTCACGGCGGCCTCCCACTCGGCGGACCCGGGGGCCAACTCGACCACCCGCGCGGCCCAGGCGACCAGCCGCCCGCCCTTGTCCTTGCTGCGGACGGTCACCACGGCCGGGCCTCCGTCGACCAGATCCGGCAACGGCTGCTCACCGGGCCCGTCACCGACCAGGCACGCCGCACCCTCGTGCCAGACGTGCCACAGCGCGCGCGACGGCGCCTCCCGGCCCTGGAGCGCCCCGCCACCGCGTACCCAGACGAGCCCGGACTTCTTGGTGGCCTCCTCGACGAGGGCCCGATCGAGCAGCGCGTCGCCGGTCGACGCCTCGTCCGTCGACGAACCACCCGTCGGCGCATCGGCGGTCGGCGGATCGGAGGCCAGGGAGTCGGAGGTCATGGGGGCAGCCTAACCGCGCGCTCCCCGAAGATCCCCGGCCCCGCCGCCCCGGCCCGGTACCCGTCGGCCTACAGCCACCCGTTGCGCTTCAGCGTGCGGTGGATGCCGAGGCAGAGCGCGACCGTGACGCCGAGGACCACCGGGTAGCCGAACTTCCAGTGCGTCTCCGGCATGTAGTCGAAGTTCATGCCGTAGACGCCGCACACCATCGTCGGGACGGCGATGATGGCCGCCCACGACGTGATCTTGCGCATGTCCTCGTTCTGCGCGACGGAGGCCTGCGCCAGGTTCGCCTGGAGGATCGAGTTGAGCAGCTCGTCGAAGCCGACGACCTGCTCCTGGACGCGGGCGAGGTGGTCGGCCACGTCACGGAAGTACTTCTGGATGTCCGGGTCGATCAGCCGCATCGGCCGCTCGCTCAGCAGCTGCATGGGCCGCACCAGCGGCAGCACCGCACGCTTGAACTCCATGACCTCGCGCTTGAGTTGGTAGATCCGGCCGGCGTCGGTGCCCCGGGGCGTGCCCTTGCGCCCGGGGGAGAACACCTCCGTCTCCACCTCGTCGATGTCGTCCTGCACGGCGTCCGCGACCGCCACGTACCCGTCGACGACGTGGTCGGCGATGGCGTGCAGCACGGCCGAGGGGCCCTTGCCGAGCAACTCCGGGTCGTCCTGCAGCCGGTGACGCAGCGCCCGCAACGAGCCCTGCCCGCCGTGCCGCACGGTGATGAAGAAGTCCCGCCCGGTGAAGCACATGACCTCGCCGGACTCCACGACCTCGCTGGTGGCGGTGAGTTCGTCGTGCTCCACGTAGTGGATCGTCTTGAAGACGGTGAAGAGGGTGTCGTCGTAGCGCTCCAGCTTGGGCCGCTGGTGCGCGTGCACCGCGTCCTCCACGGCCAGCGGGTGCAGCCCGAACTCGGCGGCGATACCGGCGAATTCGGCCTCCGAGGGCTCGTGCAGACCGATCCAGACGAATCCGCCGTCGCGGCGCGCCTGACGGATGGCCTCATGCGGCGTCAGGTCGCGCTCGAACGTGACACGTGCGCCGTCGCGGTACACGCCGCAGTCGACCACGGCCGTAGGCGCCTCCGCCGGACGCGTGGCGTCGTACACGCCACCGTCCTTGCGCAGCGACAGCCGGGAGGGACGGGACGGGCGGACCGCGGCACGCAGGTTGTGGATCATCGACATGAGCAGGCTCCTTCGCAACGAAAGGCCGCCGACGACGGTTGGAACTACCCGGAATGGGGACGTTTTGACTTCGAACGTTTGGCACGTCCACAAAGCGGGGAGCACCGCACCGTCGCGGTGACAGCTTCGCTTGACTCGGACCGGGCGACGCCCGGCCGGTGAGAGCCGGAGACGTCCGATCGGCGATGTAGATCAAGACGGGAAAGAAGTGCTCTTCCGATGCGCGACGACCGTCGAGCGGCACGACGCGGGACGAGGGTGGTAGCCGACGGAGCGAGAAATACGGCTACGGCAGGAGCTACGGAACTCGGCGAGCGGAAGAGCGGGTGGTACTGCCAGGTCGACTTCGGTCCATCGCAGCCCCACCTCCTCCGGCCGGTCCCCCGTGAGGGACGTTCCATACCCCGTTCGGGGTTCCCCGTAGGGGAGTCAGTCTTTTCGGTCCGGGACGCGAAGGCGTGAGAAGCCTTGAGCGCGAGGCCGCTGCGTGCTGCCCGCATGCTGTCCCGACCGGCGGCCCAGACTAACAGTCGGCCGCGGTGTCAAGGCGCCCGTTTGCCGGTTCCTGACGAGTTCTATGCTCGGATCATGGCTGATGTTCTTCCGTTGGTGGAGGCCCGTCTGCGCACCGCGCTGGGCGAACCGGACGCGCGCGCCGCCGTCACCTTCCTCGGCACGGACCGTATCGAGGTGCTCCGTTTCGTCGACGGCGACGTCGTCCGGTACGCCACGCTCGGCATGTCGGCCCAGCCGATGGCCGACCCCACCGCGGTCCTCGCCGACCCCGTGAAGGGCCCCCGCGCGGAACTCGTCCTGTCCGTGCGGCACGGCGTCGCCGACACCGACAAGGTGCTCCGCCCGCTCGCCGTGCTCGCCGCGTCACCGCAGGTCGAGGGGGTGATCGTGGCTCCCGGCGCCTCTCTCGACGTGGGCGGCCCGCTCTGGCCGGGAGCCCCCTTCACCTCTGTCCTCGTCGCCGAGTCGGGCGGCCTGGTCGAGGACCTCGAACTCGACGCGCCCGCCGACCCCGTACGGTTCCTGCCCCTGCTGCCGATGACCGCCAACGAGGCGGCCTGGAAGCGCGTGCACGGCGCCCAGGCCCTCCAGGAGCGCTGGCTCACCCAGGGGACGGATCTGCGTGACCCGTCCCGCAGGTCGGTCTCCCTGGACTGACCGGACGGCCCCGCGCGACTTCCCCGTGTGACGGACGGCACGCCATACGTGACCGGAGGTTGCTCGGGAGGTGGCCGAAAATCGCCGCTTCCCTTGACCGTGTGGGTAGTTGAATCCGTTGGCCGGTCCGACGGACCGGCCGGCGCCCGAAGGCCGGTGCGTGTGCGCGGAATGTGACGCGCACACGCCGGTCGGGTGATCGTCCTTGACGCGAGGAAGCACGGGGAGGACCGTTGGGCCCTATGAGGGGCGAACCCAGTTGCCCGAAGTGTGGTGGCCGGGTCAGGGCTCCCGGCCTCTTTGCCGACTCCTGGCAGTGCGCCGCGCACGGGACGGTGCACCCGCTGCAGCCCGTGATCCCGCCCAGCGTCGAGGCCCTCGGCGTCGTGGTGCACCGTGCCAAGGTGCCCGTCTGGATGCCGTGGCCGCTGCCCGTGGGCTGGCTGTTCACGGGCGCCGCGTTCGCCGGTGACGACCGCAGCGGCGGACGCGCCACCGCCGTGGCCTGTTCGGGTCCCGGGCCGCTCGGCGGCGTCGGCGAACTCGTCCTCATCGCGGAGGAACTCGGTGTGGGTCTCGGTGCGCGCTACGCGGGCATCGACGGTCCCGATCCCGGGCCCTACCTGAGCGTCGAGAAACCACCCCAGGCCAAGGTGCTCGCCGCCGGCCGTCCCACGCCGCTGTGGCATGTCACCGGTACGCCGGACGACCGTGCCGTTTTCGCGGGGGAGGCGCTCGGCCTGTGGCTCTGGGCCGTCGTGTGGCCCGAGCAGACCGGGCTCCTGATGTACGACGAACTGGTCCTGACGGATCTGCGGGACGCGGGCGCGGAGGTGGAACTGCTGCCGTGCGGGGCGCTCTCGCCGCGGATCCTGGAACCGTAGGGCGCCTGCGGGGGAAGGGCGTGCTGACCTCCGTAGGGCGCCTGCGGGCGAAGGGCGTGCGGACCTCCGTAGGACGTCTGCGGGTGAAGGGCGTGCGGACCTGCGCGCTCGGCTTTCGCCGTGCCGCGGAGCCGTCGACGCGACCGGATGCCCCAGGCTGTGAGGCGTCGCTTCGGTAGGGGGCGCTCATCGGTTTCGGGTGTGACAGGTGCAGGCCGCAGTGGCGCTATCCTTGACCGTCCGCTTCCGTTCCGTCTGCCCTGGAGTCCGAGTCGTGCGTATCGATCTGCACTGCCACTCCACGGCCTCCGACGGTACGGACACCCCGGCCGAGCTGGTGCGGAAGGCGCGGGCGACCGGGCTGGACGTCGTCGCGCTGACCGATCACGACACGACGCGCGGGCACGCCGAGGCGATCGCCGCGCTGCCGGAGGGGCTCACGCTGGTCACCGGCGCCGAGCTGTCGTGCCGCCTGGACGGTGTCAGCATGCACATGCTGGCCTACCTGTTCGACCCCGAGGAGCCCGAACTGCTCGCCGAGCGTGAGCTGGTCCGGGACGACCGCGTGCCGCGAGCCCGCGCGATGATCGTCAAGCTGAACGAACTGGGTGTGCCGGTGACCTGGGAGCAGGTCGCGCGGATCGCCGGCGGCGGTTCCGTGGGACGCCCGCACGTGGCCACCGCGCTGGTCGATCTCGGCGTCGTACCGACGGTGGACGACGCCTTCACCGGGCAGTGGCTCGCCGACGGCGGCCGCGCCCACGTGGCGAAGCACGAGACGGATCCTTTCGAGGCGCTCCGGCTGATCAAGGGCGCCGGCGGTGTCGCCGTCTTCGCCCACCCCGCCGCCGCCAAGCGCGGCCGGACCGTACCGGAATCCGCCGTCGCGGACCTCGCCGCCGCCGGGCTCGACGGCATCGAGGTGGACCACATGGAGCACGACACGGCGACCCGGGCGCGGCTGCGGGGTCTGGCGAAGGAGCTGGGACTGCTCACCACGGGCTCCTCGGACTACCACGGCAGCCGTAAGACCTGCGTGCTCGGCGAGTACACGACCGACCCCGAGGTGTACGGGGAGATCACGCGCCGGGCCACCGGAGCCTTCCCCGTCCCCGGGACCGGCGGAGCCCGCTAGCTCTCTCTCGCCTCCTCCTGCTTCATCGCCCTCGCCCTCGCCCTCGTCTGCGTCCGGGTCGCACGGCACCCGGCGGCTGCCGGCTCTGCCCGTCTTCCTCTGCGGAAACGATTGCCCACGATGGTCACCGGCCATCACACTGGGCTGCCCTCTCCCCCTCTCCCCCTCTCCCTCTCGTCCCCGCTCCTCCGTCTTCCTCCGTTCGTCACTTCCCCAAGGCACCCCTGTGTTCGATCTCGCCGTTTTCGGTTCCCTCTTCCTCACCCTCTTCGTGATCATGGATCCCCCCGGGATCACCCCGATCTTCCTCGGGCTCACCGCCGGGCGGCCCGCTCGGACGCAGAAGCGCATGGCGTTCCAGGCCGTCTGCGTGGCGGGGGGTGTGATCACGGTCTTCGGGCTGCTCGGGCACCAGATCCTGGACTATCTGCATGTTTCCGTGCCGGCGCTGATGATCGCGGGTGGGCTGCTGCTCCTGCTGATCGCGCTCGATCTGCTGACCGGCAAGAGCGACGAGCCGGCTCAGACGAAGGACGTGAACGTCGCCCTCGTCCCGCTGGGGATGCCGTTGCTGGCCGGACCCGGTGCGATCGTCTCGGTGATCCTGGCGGTGCAGAAGGCGGACGGGGTGGCCGGTCAGGTGTCCGTGTGGACGGCGATCCTGGCGATCCACATCGTGCTGTGGCTGACCATGCGGTACTCGCTGCTGATCATCCGGGTCATCAAGGACGGCGGCGTGGTGCTGGTGACCCGGCTCGCGGGCATGATGCTCTCCGCGATCGCCGTGCAGCAGATCATCAACGGAGTCACCCAGGTCGTGCGGGCCTCGTAGGGCACCACACCCGGCCCGGAACGTTGCCGAGCCCCGTACGGCGCGATGCCGTACGGGGCTCGGAAGTGTGAACGGATCCGCGTACTACGAGGCGGTCACGTCGGCCGGGCGGATCCAGAGGCGCTGCCCGATGGCGGCGGCCTGCTGCACGATCCGGTTGACGGAGGCGGCTTCCACGACGGTGCTGTCCACGGGCGTGCCGCTGACATCGTCGAGTCGTAGGATTTCGAAGCGCAAGGGCTTCTCCCTTCGTCTGGTCATCCTCCTGAGGAGAACTACTGGTGGTGGTTCGCGGGTCATCGGTGCCCGTGTTCCATGAGTAGTCAACGGTATGCGTGTTACAAACATTCCTTACGCTAAGGAAAATTTTCGAGAACCTAATTACTAGCTGGTAAGCGGTGTGCACGTCTGTCTACCGGCAGGCAGGAAGACTGATTGGGACCGGTTGTGTTCGCAGCGTGACCGCCGGGACAATGGACGTGATGAACGACGACCTCACGGCGCTCGGCGCCCGCATCGACCGAACGAACGAGCTGCTGCACCGCATGCTCGCCGAGGTGGCGAAGACACCCTCGACACACGCGATCTTCGTCGATGCCGGGTACCTGTACGCGGCCGTGGGGCGGCTCGCCGCGGGGACGGAGGACCGGCGGTCCTTCGACCTCGACGCGGAGGGGCTCATCGACGCGCTGATCGACAAGGCGCGCACGATCTTCGCGGACAGCCGGCTGCTGCGGGTCTACTGGTACGACGGGGCACGCCGCCGCATCCATACGGCCGAACAGCAGTCGATCGCCGAGCTGCCGGACGTGAAGGTGCGCCTCGGCAACCTCAACGCCAACAACCAGCAGAAGGGCGTCGACTCCCTCATCCGCAGCGACCTGGAGTCACTGGCCCGGCAGCGCGCGATCAGTGACGCCGCCCTCATCGGCGGCGACGAGGACCTGGTCTCGGCGGTCGAGGCCGCCCAGGGGTACGGGGCGCGGGTCCATCTGTGGGGCATCGAGGCGCCCGAGGGCCGCAACCAGGCCGAGCCGCTGCTCTGGGAGGTCGACAGCCAGCGGACCTTCGACCTCGACTTCTTCAAGCCGTACGTGTCTCGGCGGGGCGCCGCCCTCTACGACGCGCCCACCGGTGCCCGTCCCAGCCGCGAGGACGTCCGCTTCGTCGGCGCCCAGATCGCCGCGAAGTGGCTCGCCTCCCGGGGCCGGGAAACCCTCCAGGAGCTTCTCCACAGCCACCCCTACCTCCCCGGCTCCGTCGACCAGGACCTGCTCGTCGAGGCGGAGGGACTGCTCCAGTACTCGCTGCGGGGCCAGGCCGACCTGCGACGCGCACTGCGGGACGGCTTCTGGGAGCACCTGCGGGCGCAGTACTAGCGAGCGTCCCACCCGGTGTCGCGGGGCGTGCCGGTGCCGGTCCTCAGCGGGCGATCCGGTCCCAGAAGCCGATCAGGGCGTCGGCCGTCGCCTGCGGCTGATCGGTGTTCGGGGAGTGCTCGGCGTCGTGGACGACGGTGCGGTGGGCGTTCAGCCGTACGGCCATGTCGTCGAGGACCGGGATCGGCCAGGTGTCGTCCCGTTCGCCGGACAGGACGTGCTTGGGCAGGTCCAGGGCGGCGAGTTCGGCGACGCGGTCGGGCTCCGCGCAGAGCTGGCGGCCCGTGGCGATGAGCTGGGCGGGGCTGGTGGAGAGCCAGCGCCGCCGCAGGTCGGCGCTATCGTCCAGGCCTTCGTCGAGGGCGCCCGTCTCGGCCTCCTCCGGCTCCGGCGCCTCCATCGCCTGGAGGGCGTCCCAGACCTGCTCCATGTCCATCACCGCGAGGGCGTCCCGCAACAGCTTCACGCGCTCCTGCTGGCCCACCGAGATCTGGGCGGGGCCCGAGGCCATCAGGGTGAGCGAGCCGAAGGGGGAGGCGTCCAGCAGCAGGGCGGCCCGGGAGATCTGGCCGCCGAGGGAGTGGCCGACGAGGTGCAGCGGGGTGCCGTCGCCCACGGCCTGCGCCTGGGCGAGCAGATCCTTCGCCAACTCCTCCTGCGCGTACGGGGCTTCGTCGTCCTCGGCACCCGGGCTCTCGTACTGCCCGCGCCCGTCCACCGCCACCGACCGGTACCCGGCGGCCGCCAACGGCTCGTGCAGCGCGATGAAGTCCTCCTTGCTCCCCGTGAACCCCGGCACGAGCAGCACGGTGCCCTTCACCGGCGCCCCCGCCTCGATCACGGCGAACTCCCCACGCGCGGTACGCAACAGGTACGCCCTGGCACCGGCGGGCGGGGTGAAGGTAGGCGGACGGCTCATGGGGGGAGCGTAACCGCCTTTCCCACACTCCTCCTTGGGCGCCCCTTGAGGGGCGCGAGGAACGGCGCGGACAACCGGGACGAACCCGCGCCCGAAACGCCGAAGGCCCGGCCCCCGAAAGGGGACCGGGCCTTCACTCGGCTGGACGGGCTCAGCTCTCCGCGGCCTCCACGGCGGCGGCGGCCTTGCGCGCGCGACGACGCGGGGCCGGGGTCTCGGCCACCGCCTCCTCGCCGACGGCCGCAGGCGCGGCCACCGCGGCCTTGCGCGTACGACGCGGCTTCGTGGCCTGCTCCTGCGTCGGCTGTGCCGGAACCGCCGCCTCGGCGGCTTCCGCCACGGTCTTGCGGGCGCGGCGGCGCGGCTTGGGCTCCTCGACGGTGTCGAGGGTGGCTTCGGCGGCGCTGTCGGTGGCCTCGACGGCGGCGGTGGCGGCCTTGCGGGTGCGGCGTCGGGGTGCGGCCGGGGCCTCCTCGGCGGTGGTCTCCTCGACCACGGCCTCGGCGGGTGCGGCGACCTTGCGGGTCCGGCGACGCGGCTTGGCGGGAGCCTCCTCGGCGGCCGTCCCCGGCGGTGTCGAGCGCCGCCTCGGCAGCGGCGGCCACGGGCGCGGCGCCGGCGGCTTACGGGTCCGGCACGCGGCGCGGGCGCGGCCTCCTCGGCGACGGCCTCCACCACGGGCGGCCGGCTTCCCCCTCGTTGCGGCGCGCGGCGCCCGCGGCCGGTCGCGAGTTGGGTGGCGTTCCGGCGCGCGTCGGGCGCGGCGTGGCCTCCACGGCGGCGGTGGCGCCTTGCGGGTGCGGCGTTCGGCGGTGCCGGCGGCCTCTCCTCGGGCGCGCGCTTCCTGCCACCACGCGGCCCTCGCCGGCGGCTCCGGAGCTATCGCGCTCTCGGCGGCGCGCCGCGGCACGCGCGGGCCGCCGTCGGCGTGCGCTCGGCGGGCCTCGCCGACGGGCGTCCCGACGCGCGCGGCTTCGCGGCTGCTGTCCAGGCGCGATTCCGGCGCCGTCCCGCCGCTTCCCCAGGCGACGGCTGCCGCGTCGCTGCGCGGCCTTCCGCGGGTGCCCGCCCTGTCGGGTGTCGGCCGGTGCGCGGCGACGTGCCTGGCGCTCTCGTCCTCGAGAGCGGAGGCGGTTACGCGTTCGTTGCCCCCAGGCACTGCCGGATCCGCCGGCGCGCGGCGACCCTCGCGGGGCTCCTCGCGTGCGCGCAGGCGCCGGCTGGGGCCGGCACGCTCCAGCCTCCCACTGCGCGTACGGCGCGACGCCGGGGCGTAGCGCCCGGGCCTCACGCTCGGCGTCGGCGGACGCCGACGGGGCGGAGAAGCGCCGCCACGGCCGCGCGGCCCGGGCCCCCGGCGCCCGGTGCTCCGCTCTCGGCCTCTCCACCGAACTTGCGGGCGCGCGCGGCGGCCAGACGCGGCTTGGCGTCCTCCCCTCCACCGGCTCGGCGGGAAGCGCCCGCGAGCGGGTCGTTGAACCACCGAGTTCAGGGCCTTGTTGATCAGCTGCTCCGCGGATCCGTCCCGGCGACGAGGCGATCGCGCACCGGGGTTCGCCCCGGTCCGGGTGCGACGGCGACGGCGAGGCGTACGGCTTTCGCCCTCGGACTCCACGGAACCGGCGTCCGGCGTCCGCGCGGACTCCGAGGGCTGCGTGACGGCCGCGGCCTCCGGGGACACCCCGTCCACGGTGGCTCCACTGCGCGTACGGCGGCGACGACGCGGCGTACGCGCCGGGCGCTCACGCTCGCGCTCGGCGGACGACGACGGGGCGGAGGAACGGCCGCCACGGCCGCGCGGACCGCGCCCGCCCGGCTCGCCCAGGTCCTCCAGCTCCTCGGCCTCCAGCCCGGCACGAGTGCGCTCGGAGCGCGGCAGGACACCCTTGGTGCCGGTCGGGATGCTCAGCTCCTCGAAGAGGTGCGGGGAGGTGGAGTAGGTCTCCGGCGGGTCGTTGAACCCGAGGTTCAGCGCCTTGTTGATCAGCTGCCAGCGCGGGATGTCGTCCCAGTCGACGAGGGTGATCGCGATGCCCTTGGCGCCCGCGCGGCCCGTACGGCCGATGCGGTGCAGGTACGTCTTCTCGTCTTCGGGGGACTGGTAGTTGATGACGTGGGTGACACCCTCGACGTCGATGCCGCGGGCGGCGACGTCGGTGCAGACGAGGACGTCCACCTTGCCGTTGCGGAAGGCACGCAGGGCCTGCTCGCGCGCGCCCTGGCCGAGGTCGCCGTGGACCGCGCCGGAGGCGAAGCCCCGCTGCTTGAGCTGGTCGGCGAGATCGGCCGCGGTGCGCTTCGTACGGCAGAAGACCATGACCAGTCCCCGGCCGTCGGCCTGCAGTATGCGCGAGACGATCTCGGGCTTGTCCATGTTGTGCGCGCGGTAGATGTGCTGCGCGGTGTTCCGGACCGTCGCGCCCTCGTCGTCCGGCGACGTGGCGCTGATGTGGGTCGGCTGGGACATGTACCGGCGGGCCAGACCGATGACCGCGCCCGGCATGGTCGCCGAGAACAGCATCGTCTGGCGGCGGGCCGGAAGCATGTTGATGATCTTCTCGACGTCGGGCAGGAAGCCCAGGTCGAGCATCTCGTCGGCCTCGTCGAGGACCAGGCACTTGACGTGCTTCAGGTTCAGCTTCTTCTGGCCCGCGAGGTCGAGGAGCCGCCCCGGCGTACCGATGACGACGTCGACGCCCTTCTTGAGGGCCTCGACCTGGGGCTCGTAGGCGCGGCCGCCGTAGATCGCGGTGACGCGCACGTTGCGCACCTTGCCGGCGGTCAGCAGGTCGTTGGTGACCTGGGTGCACAGCTCGCGCGTGGGGACGACGACGAGCGCCTGCGGCGAGTCGACGAGGTCCTCGGGCTTGGCGCGGCCGGCCTCGACGTCGGCGGGGACGACGACGCGCTCCAGGAGCGGGAGGCCGAAGCCCAGCGTCTTGCCGGTGCCGGTCTTGGCCTGGCCGATGATGTCGGTGCCGGTGAGGGCGACCGGGAGCGTCATCTCCTGGATGGGGAAGGGGCTGATGATGCCGACGGCCTCAAGCGCCTCGGCGGTCTCGGGAAAGATTCCGAGATCTCGGAAAGTCGTAGTCAGGGTGCTGCCTCTTCTGTGTACGCGGTGTGAGGCGAGCGCGGGGGTCGTGTCGGACCGTGCCGGGGACGTCGGCCGCCTCACGGGCGGACCGTGTGGCACGGGACCACTGCCGACGCTCTAGCGCTCATACCGCTGAGGGGTTCCCTCCGGACGCCGTACGCGATGTGCCGTACGGAGATAAGGAGGGCTGTCGGGTCGGAGCCGATCGGGCCACCGACCGGGCATCCTCATGCGTGCGGCCTGTCGAGATACGGTCGAACGAGCGAACTACGTCGACGTACCAGCAGGCGCATTACCACCATACCCCGGAATCGCGCATATGCGATGGCCGGTTTGGTCACGTGGTGGGTGTCACGCCCAGGGCCACGCGAAATGACCGGGCCCTCCCGCGTCGCGCGGAGCGGGCTATTGTGCGCTTCATGACCACGTCTGACAAGCCTGAGAACGCCACCGGCGGCGAGCCCGCCGACGCCGCCGACACCGCCGAGGTCACCGGGATCGCAGCCCAGGACTGGACCCGGGCAGCCGCCGACCCGCAGTACCGCGCGGCGGTGGTGGATCTGCTGGGCGCGCTGGCGTACGGGGAACTGGCGGCGTTCGAACGGCTCGCGGAGGACGCGAAGCTGGCGCCGACCCTCGTCGACAAGGCGGAGCTGGCGAAGATGGCGTCGGCCGAGTTCCACCACTTCGAGAGGCTCGCCGGCCGGCTCACCGAGATCGGCGAGGAGCCGACGCGGGCCATGGAGCCGTTCGTCGAGGCGCTCGACGGCTTCCACCGGCAGACCGCGCCGTCGGACTGGCTGGAGGGGCTCGTCAAGGCGTACGTCGGCGACTCGATCGCCAGCGACTTCTACCGGGAGGTCGCGGCGCACCTCGACTCGGACACGCGCGGGCTGGTGCTCGCCGTCCTCGACGACACGGGGCACGCCGGTTTCGCCGTGGAGAAGGTGCGCGCCGCGATCGACGAGGACCCGCGAGTGGGCGGCCGACTGGCGCTGTGGGCACGGCGGTTGATGGGGGAGGCGCTGTCGCAGTCGCAGCGGGTGGTGGCCGACCGCGACGCCCTGTCCACGATGCTCGTGGGCGGTGTCGCCGACGGGTTCGATCTGGCCGAGGTGGGGCGGATGTTCTCGCGGATCACCGAGGCGCACACGAAGCGGATGGCCGCGCTGGGCCTGGCCGCGTGAGCGGCTGCCCGTGAGCGGCTGCCCGTGAGCGGCAGGCTGTGAGCGCCTAATCGCTGTGGGGTGCGGTGCCGTCCTGCGGGTGCGGGTGCGGGAACGGGTCCGGTCGTGGCCCGTCGCGTGGTTCTCCGCACCCCTGGACGGGGGGCTTCGCCGCTGTCAGAGGGTCTTCCGCACACAGAGGGTCTGCCGCGCGCGGTGGGTCTTCCTCACGCCGTCGCCGAGCTGCTGCGTCGAAAGCGTTCCGTCGGGCGCAGCAGCAGGGACAGGGAGGCCGCCGCCACGACCAGTGCGCCGGTGAGGATCAGCGGGTAGTTCACCGAGCCCAGTGCCGTGTGGGTCAGGAAGGCGCCGAAGAGGGCGCCCGCGGTGCCGGTCGGAAGGACCAGGGTGCGGGACGGCAGGCGGTGCGGGAGCCGGTAGGCGGCGGCACAGGCCAGGGCGAAACCGAGCAGTGCGGATCCGAGTGCTTCCAAGAACATGATCGGGTTCCCTCCCGCACGGCCTGAACTGGGCAGATCGGTCGTAGCCCGTACTACCCGTGAGCCGTGGGACGCAATCATCGTCGGCGCCTGTGATGTGCCGGTCGGGCCCGCCTCGGCCGGTGGGAGCCATGAGAAGCGGACGCACGGAGGGGCCCGGTGGTTTTCACACCACCGGGCCCCTCCGTACGTCTCCAGAGCCTCGCGACTACAGCGCGCTGAAGCCCACCTTGCGGACGGCCGACTCGCCGATGTCGACGTAGGCGAGACGGTCGGCCGGGATCAGCACCTTGCGGCCGTGCTCGTCCGTGAGGCTCAGCAGCGCCGACTTGCCGGTCAGCGCCTCGGCAACGGCACGCTCGACCTCCTCGGCACTCTGACCGCTCTCCAGAACGATCTCGCGAGGCGCGTGCTGCACGCCGATCTTGACCTCCACGGCTATGTCCCTCCGACGGTCAGTGAAGTGCGCGGGCTTCCGCGCCGTACCCAGCACACATTAGCCCGGTGAGGGGACGTACACGCTCCGCCTGAGAACGCCAGGAGCGAACAGGGCGTGGGAACAAAATCCCGCACCGTGGCCGAGCCGCGGTGGCCGGCCCGGGGCCGTACGGCCGGTGCCGCCGACCGGGCCGACGGTCGGCGTCGTCGGTCAGCGGTGCCGATCGTTTGATCGGCGGTGCTGGTCAGCCGCGCCGATCAGTGCTGGTCGAGGCCGTGCAAGGGGAAGCCGGCGATACCGCGCCAGGCCAGCGAGGCGAGCAACTGGACGGCCTGCTCGCGCGGGACGCTGCGGTCGCTGTGCAGCCAGGACCGCGCCACCACCTGGGAGAGGCCGCCCAGTCCCGAGGCGAGGAGCATCGACTCCGCGCGCGAGAGGCCGGTGTCCTCCGCGATGACGTCGCGGATGGCCTCGGCGCACTCGTTGGTGACCTTGTCGACGCGCTCGCGCACGGCGGGCTCGTTCGTCAGGTCGGACTCGAAGACCAGCCGGAAGGCACCGCCCTCGTCCTCGACGTACGCGAAATAGGCGTCCATCGTCGCGAGGACCCGCTGCTTGTTGTCGGTCGTCGACGCCAGCGCACCCCGCACGGCCTGGATCAGGGACTCGCAGTGCTGGTCCAGCAGCGCCAGGTAGAGGTCGAGCTTGCCGGGGAAGTGCTGGTAGAGCACCGGCTTGCTGACTCCGGCGCGCTCGGCGATGTCGTCCATCGCGGCGGAGTGGTAGCCCTGGGCCACGAAGACTTCCTGGGCGGCGCCCAGCAACTGGTTCCGCCGGGCTCGGCGGGGCAGCCGTGTGCCTCGCGGGCGCGCCGCCTCTGTCTGCTCGATGGCTGTCACGCCGCCTCCCAAGATCGTCCACGTGCGGGTGTGCGCCGCGCCGCCATCGTACTTTTCGGTAACCCGGGTGTGCGCGGTGCGAGCGCAGAATTTCACGGACCGGACGCCGGGGAAAGTGCCGCGGACCGCACCAAACAGGGGCATGGCGGGCAGAAGGAAGCCCTTTCTCGTCACCGGTCGTCGTCCCTGGTGGGGCTCGGGTTACCGGTAGTCCTCCTCGTCGAGCGAGACCACGCGGGCCTGTTCCGCCAGATCGGCCTCGTTGGCGGCACCCGGATCGACGTCGGTCAAGGGGTCGTCCCGGTGCTGCGCGATGTCCTTGTGCTGCTCGGCGGTATCGGCCTCCGGGGCCTCGACGTCGTCGAACTCCGTGAGGTCCTCCTCGGTGAAGGTGTCGGGATCGGTCGGGTCGAAGGTCATCGTGGTCCCCTTCCTGGTGCTGCTGTCCTGATGTCGCTCCTGGTCCTGTCCTGGCGCCGCCGGACGTCCCCTGGGCGGCCGGACCACGTACGGGTGCCCTCTTCGCGAGCCTGGATGCCCTGTTTATGAGCCTAGGAGAAGGGTGATCGTGGCGCTATGCGATCACCGGCGGCCTCGCCGTGAGCGCGGTGGTGGGCGATCCGCGGTCGGTCCCGCACAAACGGCTGGTTCAAGTCCGTACCTGTGACGGCGAACACATGAGTCACTGCGTGATCGTCTCGTAACATTGCCCGCATGTCCTCGACCGAGCTGCCATCCCTGCTGACCGCCACCGCGTCGCCGAAGGCGAGTGCCGTGCGTGTGGCGCCCGGCGAGCGGATGAGAACGGTCCGGCTGCCGGGGATCACGCTGTCGGTGCGGTCGAGACCGCCGGCGCGCGAAGGGCTGCCGCCCGCCCTGTACGTGCACGGCCTGGGCGGTTCCTCGCAGAACTGGTCCGCGCTGATGCCGCTGCTCGACGGCCTCGTGGACGGTGAGGCCGTCGATCTGCCCGGCTTCGGCGACTCGCCGCCGCCGGACGACGGCAACTACTCCGTCACGGGACACGCGCGCGCGGTCATCCGTCATCTCGACGCGGCGGGGCGTGGCCCTGTGCACCTCTTCGGCAATTCCCTCGGCGGCGCGATCGCGACCCGTGTCGCCGCCCTCCGCCCTGATCTCGTCCGCACCCTGACCCTGGTGTCGCCCGCCCTGCCCGAGCTGCGCGTGCAGCGGACCGCCGTGCCGACCGCGCTGCTGGCGCTGCCGGGCATGTCGGCGCTCTTCACCCGCTTCACCAAGGGCTGGAGCGCCGAGCAGCGCGTGCGGGGCGTCACGGCGCTCTGTTACGGCGACCCCGGCCGCGTCTCGGACGAGGGTTTCCGCAACGCCGTCGAGGAGATGGAGCGGCGTCTGCAACTCCCTTACATGTGGGACGCGTTGACACGTTCCGCTCGTGGGCTCGTGGACGCGTACACCCTGGGCGGGCAGCACTCGCTCTGGCGTCAGGCCGAGCGGGTCCTCGCCCCGACCCTCCTCGTCTACGGCCGTCGCGACCAGCTCGTCGGCTACCGCATGGCCCAGCGCGCCGCCCGCTCCTTCCGCGACTCCCGCCTCGTCTGCCTGCCGGACGCGGGGCACGTGGCGATGATGGAGTATCCGGAGGCTGTGGCGGCCGCGTTCCGGGATCTGCTCGCGGATGCCGGGGCGAGGGCGCCGGGGGCTGGGGGCTGGGATGCGGACGTGTATCCGGAGTCGGACTCGGGCTCGTACTCGCAGGGGCAGGGGCAGGGGCAGGGGCAGGGGCAGGGGCAGGTGAGTGCCGTGCGTGCGGAGTCTGGCGCGGCTTCGGCTTCGGCTTCGGCTTCCGGTTCGGCGTCGGCTTCCGGTTCGTCTTCGGGTCCCGGTTCGGGTTCCGGTTCGGGGTCGGTCGACTCCTCGGGTGTGGGTGGTTCGGTGGTCGGCGGTGGTTCGGCCGGTGCCGACAGTGCTGGATCGGTCGCCGACGGCCCTCCACCGGGCAACCCCGGCGGGGGGAGCTGAGGCGCGGCGTGGGACGGCACAGCCGCAAGGGGCGGGCGCCGAGAGGCGACACAAACGAAACAGAGGAGAGCCGGGCGGCGACTTCCGCCGGGTCGAGCGATCGCGTACCGGCCGCGCGCCGAGCGTCGGATGCTCAGGGGGCGCAGCGGTCCCAAGCCGGCCGAGAAGGGCAGGACGGCCGGGGCGGCCGCGGTGGCCAGGACGGCCAGGACGGCCGGGGTGTGGGCGGCCCGGAGGCTGCTTCGGCTGCCGGAACCGCTCGGGCCGCGGTGACGGCGCAGCCGCAGGCGGGTGTGCGGCAGGCTGCCGGCCCGCTGCCGACGCGTGGATACGACCGGGCCGGTGGCCAGGGGATGCCGCGGTTCACCGGTAGCGCGCCCGGCCAACAGGGAGCACGTCTTCCTGAGGGCACCCCGGCCCATGGCTTCCCGCGCCTCCCTGACGGCACGCCGGCGCACGGGATGCCGCGCCTTTCCGACGGCACGCCCGCGCGCGGCTTTCCCCGCCTGTCCGACGGCGCCCTCGCCCGTGGGTTTCCGCCGAGTCGTGGTGGGCACCCCGAGCAGCGTGAAGCGGGCGGCGGGTGGGGGCACTTGGGTGGTGACGGGCATCGGACGGGTGCCGGGCACGGCGTGGCGCGAGGGGCTCCCACGGGGGCCCCGTATGGTGTGCCGGGCGAGGCGTCGTCCCCCGGCGCCCCGTACGGCGAGCCTCCGGAGGGTTCCGGGCGCCGCATTCCCATTCCCCGGCAGCGGCAGGAGACCATGCCCCCCGGTGGCCCCCGCCAGACATATCTGGACGCCTTCGACGAGGTCGATGACGCCTTCGACGACGTTCGCGCACCCCGTCGGACACAGCGTGCGGCGCTGGGTGCCGATGGCGGTGCCGACGGCCGGACGGATGCGGCTTTCGAGGAGAAGCCGCCCCCGCAGGGGGCGCGGAAGAAGCCGCAGCGGCAGGCGGAGTCGCCGGAGCGGCCTCCGGGCGCGGAGGCCGGGACGGCCGTGGAGATGGCGAAGGGCGGCAAGGGGCGGGCGTTCGCCGGGATCGCGGCAGCCGCGGTCACCACTGTGCTGGCCGTCGTCGCCGTCGGCCAGATGGCCGGCGGACAGGACGAGACCGCCCCGCAGCCGAGGGCCGCCGACGCCGGCGAGCGCGATGTGCGCGGTGCCTCACGCAGCGACAACCGGCCCACGCCGGCCCGTCCGCCGAGCCCGAGCGCGACCCCGTTGTCGTACGACGAGAAGATGGGCAGGACGTACCCGCTGGCCGCGGACCTGGAGGGCGGCGGGAAGTTCGAGGCGGTCAAGGGCTTCGACAGGGCGCCGGGGAAGGGACAGAAGTTCCGCTACCGCGTCGACGTCGAGCAGGGAATCGGCCTGGATCCCGCGCTGTTCGCCGAGGCGGTGCAGAAGACCCTGAACGACGAGCGGAGTTGGGCCCACAGCGGCGGCCGTACGTTCGAGCGGATCTCCTCGGGCACACCCGACTTCGTGATCACGCTGGCCAGCCCGGGGACCACCGCGACCTGGTGCGCCAAGTCAGGGCTCGACACGACCGTGGACAACGTGTCCTGTGACTCGGCCGCCACCGAGCGGGTGATGATCAACGCGTACCGCTGGGCCCAGGGGTCGAAGACGTACGGCGATCAGATCCACGCGTACCGGCAGATGCTGATCAATCACGAGATCGGTCACCGCCTCGGCTATCCCCACGAGACGTGTGACAAGGCCGGGGAACTCGCGCCCGTCATGCAGCAGCAGAGCAAGTTCCTGACGTACGACGGGATCACGTGCAAGGCCAATCCCTGGCCGTATCCCGGTAGTTGACGACGGCCGCCGGGCCACCCGTCTCCTGACGCCACGTGATCGAGTGATCCCTTAGCGCGACAAAACGCGTCCCGCTAGGGAAAGTTACGACCGTTCACCCCTTTTGGTGGTGTGACGGACAACCGTCCGTCACACCCCCGCCTTGTCCGCGTACGTTCGTCCCGCTGCGAGCCGCCGGGTGAACGGCGGCTCCTCAAACGGGAGATCGGGGGTGCACGCGTGCGCATCGGACTGCTTGCGGAGGGTGGCTATCCGTATGTGAGCGGTGACGCCAGGCTCTGGTGCGACCGACTCGTACGTGGGTTGGAGCGACACGAGTTCGACATCTACGCGCTCAGCCGGAGCGAGCGGCAGGAGGACGAGGGCTGGATCCCGCTGCCGCCCCAGGTCAGGCGCGTCCGTACGGCGCCGCTGTGGGCCGCGGAGGACGACGGCGTCGTCCACGGGCGCCGGGCGCGGAGGCGCTTCGCGGAGGCGTACGGCGAACTGGTGTCGGCGGTGTGCTCGGGGAGCGCGAGCGGTGCCGATGGTGTGGCCGGTCGGCCCGGTGGGTTCGGGGCGGCTTCCACAGGTGGTGCCGACGCTGAGGCGGACCGTTTCGGCAGCGCGCTGTACGGGCTCGCCGAGTTGGGCCGCGACGAAGGTGGACTGGTCGGCGCACTGCGCTCCGAGGCCGCCGTACGCACGTTGGAGCGCGCTTGTCGCGCGCCGGGCGCCCTGCGAGGGGCGCGCGAGGCGCGCGTACCGGATCTGCTGACGGTCGCCGCACATCTCGAACGCGCCCTGCGCCCCCTCTCGCTCGACTGGTACGAGGACGACGGGCTCGGCTCGGTCGACCTGTGCCACGCGACGGCCGGTGGCTCGGCCGCGCTTCCCGGGCTGCTGGCCCGGTACTTCCACGGGGTGCCGCTGCTGGTCACCGAGTACGGCGTGCAGCTGCGGGCGCACTACCTCGGAGCCTCGGGAGAAGCGCCGGTGCGCGCCCTGCTCGCGGCCTTCCACCGGCGGCTGACCGCCGAGGTCTACCGGCAGGCCGCCTGCCTCACCCCCGGCAACACTCACGCCCGGCGCTGGCAGGAGCGCTGCGGCGCCGACCCGTCGAGGATCCGGACGGTCTACCCCGGCATGAACGCCGCCCGCTTCGCGGAGGTCGGCGAGGCGCCGGAATACGCCGATCCGTACACGCTGGTCTGGGTCGGCCGCATCGAGCCCGCCAAGGACCTGATCTCGCTGCTGCACGCCTTCGCCGAGATCCGCCGTGCGGAGCCCAAGGCGCGGCTCAGGATCGTCGGTGCGGCAGCGGGCTCCGAGGCCACCGCCTACCTGGGCCACTGCCGCGCGCTGGCGGCGCAGCTCTTCCCCGACCGGACGGACGGTGTCCACTCCGTCGGCGACAACCCCGTCTCCTTCGAGGAGATCGGCGACCCGGCCGTTCCCGATCTGGCCGAGGCCTACGCGGCGGGTGCGGTGGTCGTGCTGTCCAGCGTCGTCGAGGGCTTCCCGATCAGCCTGGTCGAGGCCATGTTCTGCGCCCGGCCGACGGTCTCCACCGACGTTGGCGCGGTCGTGGAGGTCATCGGCGGCACGGGCCTGGTCGTCCCTCCGCGCAATCCGCGGGCGCTGGCCGAGGCGTGCGTGGCACTGCTACGAGAACCCGAGCGCCGCGCGCGCCTCGGCGCGGCCGCCCGCGCACGCGCTCTCGAACTCTTCACGGTGGAACAGAACGTCGAGGCATTTCGAGGCATCTACCTGGAGGTCGTCTCCCAGGCCCCGGTGCGCAAGGTCGTTGTCGACGGCACCGGTGAACCGCGTCCCTTCGGAGCCCCCGCCGAGGCCCGCGTGCCCGGCCGCTGGACCGATTCCCGACTGGTGACGGGCGGCCTCGGGGTCGCCGGCGTGGCAGGAGTCGCCGGCGTGGCAGGGGTTGCCGGGGGCGCCGGTGTCGCGGGTCTCGCTGGAGGCGTTCCCGGACGGCCGCGCTGGGCCGTCGACACACCTGGGCGGGCGACGACACCTGTGGGGGGAACCACGGCATCGGAGCCGGTCGCGAAGCCGGCTCCGGTTACCGCACGCGCCTCGACGCCCGACGCGGTACCGGGCATGGCACCGGGTTCTCCATCCGGTCCCGCGCAGGACCGTGCAGCGGGCGCGACTCCGGCGGCGGCGTCGCCCGCGACGACCCCCACCTCCACCACGAACTCTCCCTCCACCGCGGGTACTTCCTCCGGTTCCGCTGGGGCATCGTCCACCGCTTCGGCGGCGGACGCGGTTCCGGCCGCGGAGAGTTCTGCGGGTACGGCGGCCGGGGAGCCCGTGCCCGCGGGGGAGGGCGCGCGATGAGCGAGTTGCGATGGGACGGGCTGGACGGACCCGATGGGCTGGACGGCTTGGACGGCTTGGACGGCTTGGACGGACGCGAAGGGCTGAACGGCAGTGAAGGGCTGAACGGACGGGAGGGGCTGGAGCGCTTCGGCCGGGCCCCCGGCGCGGTCGATGTGAAGAGGTTGTCCGGCCCGGATCCCCATCTCGGGGCCATGCCCTCGGCCGATTTCCGGGCGGCGCATGACCTCGTCGCCTCACTCGACCCGGCCCACCGACCAGGCGACTGCGACGCCACTGCGGACGTCCCCAAATCCTCTGCCCACCGGGGGGCCGTCGACCCTGTGAAGGCATTGATGCGCCGGCACCGGGACCTCTGCGAGCGGGCGGTGGACCCCTTGGAGATCGCCGCCGGGCTGGAGGCGCACGGGGTGACCGACCGCACGGCTGCCCGCTTTCGGCACCGGGACGTGTTCTCACTCGCCGAAGAGATGTACGCGCGTGTGTCGCGGGACGGGGAGGAGTCCACGGCGCGCGAGCCGGTGCAGCGCGCGCCCGGCGCACGAGGTGGGTGGGCCGTGCTCGCCCTCCTGCCGGGTGCCCTGTGCGCGGCGGCCGTCGTCGGCGTGCGCCTCACCCACGGCCAACCCCGTCTCGCCGTCGCAGCCGTCGGAGCCCTCGCGGTGGCGCTCGGTCTCCGTGTCGCCCTCGGCCGCGGCCCCCTGCGCGCGCCGTCGGACGCGGCGGGCCGTACCCGCGCCTGGACCTGCTGGCTGGTCGCGTACGCGCTCCTCGGCGACGGCCTGCTCGCCGCCGGCCTCGACGGCGGTCCCCACGGGCCGTGGCCCCTGGCGGTCGCGCCCATGCTCGCGCTCAGCCTGTCCTGCGCCCCCGCCGTCTGGTGCGCCGGGCTCCTCGGCGCCCGCGCCCGCCGCAAACTCGCCGCCAGCCGAGGACTCGCGGAGTTCGCCGACTCCGTGAAGCCCCTGATCCTCGGCGTGTTCGCGCTCCACCTCTGTGCCCTGGCCGCCCTGCTCGCGCTGTGCGGCGAGGTCCTGCACGAGCCCTCCGGGTACGCCGGCGCGGGCGCCCTCGGCGCCCTCCTCCTGCCCGCCCGCCTCCTCATCGCCCACGGAGCCGCCCAGGCCTCGGTCGTCGCCCTCCGCGCAGCCGCCCTGGCCGAGGCGCTCGCGCTGGGCACGGTCTTCGCGAGCCGCCTGCCCGGCTGCTCCTTCCTGGCCGTCCCCGTCGAGGCGGTCGTGGACATCTGGGGAGCCGGAGCCGTCCCCGCCCTCGTGTGCGGCACCGCCGCGCTCGTCCTGCTCGTCCACGCCACCCGCACGCTGACCCGGGCCTCGGCCCACGCCCTGCCCTCCGGGGCGACCTGACCCACCTGGGCCCTTCGTCCGGCGGCCACCCGTCGCCGTACGAAGTCCGGGCCCGACCGCCGCACGGGGCTCACGTCCCGGGCGCCCGTCCCGCGGGGCCGACACCGCGGGCCACCTCATCACCCACGGCACCACCCCATAAGGAGAACGCCAGATGATCACCTCCCGAACCGGAGAACCCGCCCCGGGAGCCGCCCGATGAGGGTCCTGCTGATCGGAGCCAACGGATACCTCGGCCGCTTCGTCGCCGAACGTCTGCTCGCCGACCCGGCCGTGCAGCTCACCGCGCTCGGTCGCGGCGACGACGCCGACGTCCGGTTCGACCTCGCCACCGGCAGCCCGGGCGCGCTCACCCGCTTCCTGGACGCCGTCCACCCCGGAGTCGTCGTCAACTGCGCGGGGGCCACCCGCGGCGGCGCCCGCGAACTCACCCGGCACAACACCGTCGCCGTCGCCACCGTCTGCGAGGCCCTGCGTCGCAGCGGCTGCGGGGCCCGCCTGGTGCAGCTCGGCTGCGGCGCCGAGTACGGGCCCAGCCAGCCCGGGTCCTCCACCGCCGAGGACGCCGTGCCCCGCCCCGGCGGCCCGTACGGCGTCAGCAAGCTCGCCGCCACCGAACTCGTCCTCGGCTCCGGCCTGGACGCCGTGGTCCTGCGCGTCTTCTCGCCCGCCGGACCCGGCACACCGGCCGGCTCACCGCTCGGCCGCCTCGCCGAGGCCATGCGCCGCGCCATGCAGTCCGGCGACGGCGAACTCAAACTCGGCGGTCTCGGTGTCCAGCGTGACTTCGTCGACGTCCGCGACGTCGCCCGCGCCGTCCACGCCGCCTCGCTCTCCGCGGCCCAGGGCGTGATCAACATCGGCTCGGGCCGCGCCGTGCGTCTCCGCGACGCCGCGGCGGTCCTCGCCCGTGTGGCCGGCTATGGCGGTGCCCTCCACGAACTCGACGCTCCGCCCGGCCCCCTCAGGTCCACCATCGGCCACCCCCGACCAGAACCGGACCACGGCGGCCCCGTCTCCTATCCGTACCCGGACGGCTGCGGCAGCTGGCAGCAGGCCGACGTCCGCACCGCCCGTGACCGGCTCGGCTGGCGGCCCAGGATCAACCTCGAGGAGTCCCTCGCCGACATCTGGATGGAGGCGGCATGCCGTATCTGACCCCGGCCCCGTCCGCCATCGCGAGCACCGGCTTAGGCCTCGGTTTCGGCATCCCCGGCTATGCCCACCCCCTTGTCGCCCCTCTGGAATGGGGTGAACTCGCCCGCCCCGGGACCCCCCTTCACTGGGTCGTCCTGAACGTCTCCGGCGGGCCCGGCACCCGCCCCGACCCGCACTGCCTCGAAGCCGCCGCACGGCTGCGGAACGCGGGGGTCCAGGTCCTTGGCCACCTGGACACGGCCTACGGGGGGCGTGCCTTCGCCGAGATCGCCTCCGACGCGCGTCGGTATCTCGACTGGTACCGGATCGGCGGGTTCTTCCTGGACCGTTGCCCGACCGAGCGCGGTGCCCTGCCGGACATCGACCGCACGGTCACCGCGCTGCGCGCGCTCCTCGGCGGCGGCCACATCGTCCTCGGCCAGGGCACCCACCCACACCCCGGCTATGTCGAGACCGCCGACCAGCTGGTGACCTTCTCCGGGCCCTGGAACGACTACCGCTGGTCGCAAGTGGCGGAGTGGACCGCCGACCATCCCCCCGAGCGCTTCTGCCACTTCGTCCACGGCGTCCCGCGCGGCCACCTCGACGAGGCGTTGCGCGTCGCCCGCTGGCAGGGCGCCGCCACGATCTACTTCACCGACCGCACGGATCGCGGCGGCCGGACCGACCCCTGGGAGACGATGCCCGGCTACTGGGACGACATCGTCTCGCTGGTTGGAACGGGTGTCTCGGAATGAAAAAGGGCGTGGCAGTGTTACGCGGAGAACAACCGTAGTGATTGACCGACCAACGGAGTCCCCGTGTCGCTGCCACCCCTGGTCGAGCCCGCTTCCGAGCTCACCGTAGACGAGGTCCGCAGGTACTCCCGCCACCTGATCATTCCCGACGTGGGGATGGACGGGCAGAAGCGGCTGAAGAACGCCAAGGTGCTCTGTGTGGGCGCCGGCGGCCTCGGTTCGCCGGCGCTGATGTACCTGGCCGCGGCGGGCGTCGGGACGCTCGGCATCGTGGAGTTCGACGAGGTCGACGAGTCGAACCTGCAGCGCCAGATCATCCACAGCCAGGCCGACATCGGCCGCTCCAAGGCCGCGTCCGCGCGTGACTCCGTGCTCGGCATCAACCCGTACGTGAACGTGACCCTCCACGAAGAGCGGCTCGAAGCCGAGAACGTGATGGACATCTTCAGCCAGTACGACCTGATCGTCGACGGCACGGACAACTTCGCGACCCGCTACCTGGTCAACGACGCGGCGGTGCTGCTGAACAAGCCGTACGTCTGGGGCTCGATCTACCGCTTCGACGGCCAGGCCTCCGTCTTCTGGTCCGAGCACGGCCCCTGCTACCGCTGCCTCTACCCCGAGCCCCCGCCGCCGGGCATGGTCCCCTCCTGCGCCGAGGGCGGCGTCCTCGGCGTGCTGTGCGCCTCCATCGGCTCCATCCAGGTCACCGAGGCCATCAAGGTCCTCACCGGCACGGGCGAGCCGCTGGTCGGCCGCCTGATGATCTACGACGCCCTGGAGATGCAGTACCGCCAGGTCAAGGTCCGCAAGGACCCCGACTGCGCGGTCTGCGGCGAGAACCCCACCGTCACCGAGCTCATCGACTACGAGGCCTTCTGCGGCGTCGTGTCCGAGGAGGCCCAGGAGGCGGCGGCCGGCTCGACGATCACTCCCAAGCAGCTCAAGGAGTGGATCGACGACGGCGAGAACATCGAGATCATCGACGTCCGCGAGATCAACGAGTACGAGATTGTCTCCATCCCGGGCGCCAAGCTGATCCCGAAGAACGAGTTCCTCATGGGCACCGCCCTGGAGGCCCTCCCGCAGGACAAGAAGATCGTCCTGCACTGCAAGACGGGTGTCCGCAGTGCGGAAGTCCTCGCGGTCCTGAAGTCGGCGGGCTTCTCCGACGCGGTCCACGTCGGTGGCGGCGTGATCGGCTGGGTCAACCAGATCGAGCCGAGCAAGCCGGTCTACTAGGCACACGCCTTCCAGGGAGGGGCTCGGCACCGTGGGTGCCGGGCCCCTCTCCGCCGCGCCCGGTGGAGACGCGCGGCGGCCGTCCCGGCCTACGCGCAGACCTTGCCGTCCTTCGGCACCGTCCCGTTGAGCAGATACGCGTTCACCGTCGAGTCGACGCAGTCGCTGCCGCTGCCGTACGCGCCATGGCCCTCGCCCTTCCAGGTGAGCATCACACCGACGTCCTCGCCCAGTTCCGCGGCCATCTTCCGCGCGCCCTCGTAGGGCGTCGCCGGGTCCCCGGTGTTCCCCACCACGAGGACGGGCGCCGCTCCCGCTGCGCTCACCTCCGGCGAGTCGGTCAGGCCCGGTACCGGCCAGTCGTGGCACCAGCCCGCGGTGTCCCAGCCCAGGAACTCGCCGAAGACGGGCGAGATCTCCCGGAACTCGGGCAGTAGCTTCTTCGTCTCCTCGACGCTCGGCCGCTGCTTCTGGTCCAAGCACGATATGACCCGTTGGGAGTGGGTCGTCGTGCCGTAGCGGCCCGCCGCATCACGCTCGTTGTATCCGTCGGCCAACGCGAGCAGGTCGGTGCCGTCGCCGTCCTCGGCCGCGTCGAGCGCGCTGGTCAGCGTGGGCCAGCTCTGCTCGCTGTAGAGCGGCAGGACGATGCCGGTGGTCGCCAGTGTCTGCGTGAGCTCGCGGCCGGACGTCGTCGCCAGCGGTTCGGCGTCGATCCGCTCCAGCAGCTTCTCGATCTTCCTTGTGCCTGCCCCGGGGTCCTGACCGGTGGATTTCAGGTAGTTGTCGAGAGCGCGCTGGAAGCCCAGGGTCTGGTTCTTCGCGTGGCCCACCGTGTCGGCGGTCGGGTCGACCACCGCGTCCAGGACCAGGCGTCCCACGTGCCGGGGGAACAGATGGGCGTAGACCCCGCCGAGTTCGGTGCCGTAGGAGATGCCGAAGTAGTGCATCTTCTCGTCGCCGAGAGACTGGCGCATGAGGTCCATGTCGCGGGCGGTCTCGGCGGTCGAGACGTGCGACAGCAGCTTGCCCGCGGCCTTCTCGCAGCCCGCGCCGAAGTCGGCCGCGTCCTGGAAGAAAGCCGTCTCCTCCTGGGCGTCGTCGGGTGTGGCGTCCACCGACTCGCCCGCCTGGATCTCCTTGTCGCTGCGGCAGCGCACCCCCTCGCTTTTCGCCACCCCACGCGGGTCCCAGCTCACCAGGTCGTACCGCTGGTGCAGTTCGCTCGTCAGCCCCGCGTACGACGGCAGCATGGACACGCCGGAACCGCCGGGCCCGCCGAAGTTGAACAGGAGGGAGCCGATGCGATCGTTGGCGTCGCCGGTCGCCTTGCTGCGGATCAGTGCGAGCCCGATCGTCCCGTCGTCCGGGTTCCCGTAGTCCAGCGGCACCTTCAGCGTCGCGCACTGCCAGTCACCGCCCGGTGCCGGCCCCTCCGAAGTCGCCTCGCAGCGCCCCCAATCGAGCTTCTGGGGTGGTGTCGGCGGCGCCGACGACGCCGGTGCGGAGGGCGAGGCCTTCCCGTCGTCCGCTTCCTCACCCGCCCTGTCGCCCGTGCCCCCGCTGCAACCGGTGACCAGCACCACAGCGGCGGCCAGTGCGGCCCCCCGTACAAAGCGCGCCATGCGTACGTCCCCCCTCTGGCGGTTCCGTCCGCCAGATGTCCCGAATGGCGGTCATGCCATGGTATGCGGACTGCCGCCTCAACCGAGACTGCCTGTGGATAACGTTCTGACCTGCGAATTCACGCACAGACCCGGCCGGATTTCGGCACCTTCCCCGTGAGGAGGTAGCCGTCCACGGCCGTCTGTACGCAGGCATTCCCGCCGTTGTACGCACCGTGGCCCTGCCCCTTGTACGTCAGCTCGATCCCGACCCCCGCCCCGAGCGCCTCGACCATCTTCCGGGCTCCTTCGTACGGTGTGGCCGGGTCACCCGTGTTGCCGATCACGAGGATCGGAGCCGAGCCCGGGGCCCGCACGTCGGGGTGGTCCGCCGCACCGGCGACGGCCCAGTCGGCGCAGGAGACCAGGGACCAGGCCAGCCATTCACCGAAGACGGGGGAGGCCGCCCGGAACGTGCCCAGCCGCGCTTCCACATCCGCGGTGGTGTAGCGCGGCTTGGAGTCCGCGCAGTTGATGGAGACGTTCGCCGCGGTGAGGTTGCTGTACTCGCCGTTCTCGCCGCGTCCGTTCATCGAGTCGGACAGCGACATCAGCAGGCTGCCGTCCCCGCCGTACGCCATTTCGAGGCCCTCGGTCAGATACGGCCAGAGGTCCTGGGAGTACAGGGCCTGGGCGATACCGCTCGTGGCGACGGTCTGCGTCAGATCGCGGGGGAAGATCCCGTCGATCGGCCGGGTCTCGAGGTCGTCGAGCAGCTTGGTGATCCGGTTCTCGACGTCCTGTTCGGTGTCGCCGACCGGGCAGTCCTCCGCCTTCGACACGCAGTCCCGGGCGTAGTTTCCGAGCGCCAGCTGGAAGCCCTTGGCCTGTCCGAGCGTGCCTTGCTCCGACGTCTGCGTCGGGTCGACGACCGCGTCGAACACGGCGCGTCCGACCTTCTCGGGGAACAGGTGGGCGTAGACGCCGCCGAGTTCGGTGCCGTAGGAGATGCCGAAGTAGTGGAGTCTGTCGTCGCCGAGGACCTGGCGCATGAGGTCCATGTCGCGGGCCGCGTCGGTGGTGCGCACGTGCGGGAGGGTCTTGCCGGAGTTCTTCTCGCAGGCCGAGTTGAAGGCCTTGGTCGAGTCGAGGAAGTCGGTCCGTTCGGCCGCGTCGTCCGGGGTCCCGTCCTGCTGGAAGTACTCGTCGAGTTCCTCGTCGTCCTCGCACCGGACGCCCGCGCTGCGGCCGACCCCACGCGGATCGAAGCTGACCAGGTCGTAGCGGGTGCGCAGTTTCGCGTAGTCCTGGGCGGAGGCGGGCAGGGCCTTGACGCCGGAGCCGCCGGGGCCGCCGAAGTTGAACACGAGCGAGCCGATGCGCCGGCTCTCGGGGCCGCTGGTCCGTACCCGGATCAGCGCGATGTCGATGGTGCCGCCGTCAGGTTCGTCCCAGTCGAGCGGAGCCTTCATGGTCGCGCACTGCCACTTGTCGCCGTCGGGCAGCGGTGAGGGCGCGGTGCCGCCGCCCTCGGACTCCGACGGGGCATCGCAGCTCTTCCAGTGCGGTTTCTGGGCGGTCAGGTCGCTGTCGTCCCCCTGGGCGTCGTCGCCGCAGGCGGCCGCCGACAGGGACAGCAGGACGGCGATCGTGGCCGCGGTCACGGCACGGGTCCGGGGCGAGGTGGGCATGCCCCCATCGTGGAGGTCTCCGCGGCGATGTGCCCCGGGGCACGGGCCGTGCGGGTGAGGGGGACGGGCAGCCACGCACGCGGAGGCGAGGTGAGGACGCAAGCGCCGTCACGCGCGCGTGCGCCGAGCGAGCGGGGAGCGGGGATCCACGCGCGCGTGCGCCCCTCCTACAGCGCGCCCTTGCGTGACAACTGGTTGAAGGCCAACCAACCCGGAAGGACCGGCAGCCACAGGGTGAGCAGGCGGAACAGCAGCACCGCCGGTGCGGCGACCTCCTTGGGAAGGCCCACAGCGATCAGACCCACCGTCAGGGTGGCCTCCACCGCTCCCACACCGCCCGGGGTCGGTGCCGCGGAACCCAGCGCGTTGCCGGCGAGGAAGACGACGGCGACGCTGGCGATGCTGATCGAGACGTCCTCGTTGCCGAAGGCGCGGATCGAGGCGTCCAGGCACATCACGAAGCAGCCCGTGAGAAGCAGCATGCCGCCGATGCCGGTGACCAGCTTCTGCGGCCGCTGCAGCACGTCGAGCATGCGCGGCACGACACCGGCGAAGAGCGACCGCACGCGCGTGACGACGAACTTGCGCAGGAACGGGATCGACGTGACCACCAGGACGAGCACCGCGACCGTCAGAAGACCGGCGATGACGGTGCGGGACGGTGACAGTGACGGCGTCTTCTCCGTGCCGGTCAGGTAGCCGAAGGCGAGCAGCATCAGAATGTGGCAGCCGAGTCCGAAGAGCTGCGAAGCGCCGACACTCGCCACCGCGAGACCGGGCCGCACTCCCGCGCGCTGCAGGAAGCGTGTGTTGAGTGCCACACCGCCCACCGCGGCCGGTGCCACGATCTTGACGAAGGAGCCGGCGACCTGTGCCCCGATCGTCCGCAGGAACGGCACCCGCTCCGGCACGAATCCCAGCAGACTCATCGCCGCCGCGACATAGCTCAGCGCGGAGAAGAACACGGCCGCGGCGACCCAGCCCCACTCGGCGTTCTCGATGAGCGGTCCGAACTCGATGTGGGTCAGCTGGGTCAGCAGGAAGTAGGCGCCGATCGCGCCGGCGAAGAGACTGATCAGGGTGCGCGGCTTGACCCGCTCCAGCCGGGCCGGTTCGACCGGCGCCTGCGGTCTGATCAGCAGCACCTGGTGGCGGATCTGGGTGAGCAGGTCTTCTTCGCGGGCCTCTTCCAGCGCCTCGTCGATCGCCCGCTTCTCGGCCCGCTGCTCGGCTCGTACGGCCTTCTTGTCGGCCTTGTCGGGCTCGGTCGCCGCCTTGCTGTGTTCCTCCGCGCGGGCCTGTTTGGCCAGGTGGGACGCCTCCAGGACGGCCTCGCGCTCGCGCTCGGCGCGTTCCCTGGCCAGTCTGCGCAGGGTCGCGCGTGTGGAGCGCGAGAGGGCGATGGGCTGCAGCAGCGGCAGGCAGTCGGCCACCGCGTCGGGGCCGAGCACGCTCACGGCCGAGGCCACCGCGCGTTCGGCACCCACGCGCAGGCCCAAGGTCGTCAGCAGCTGGGAGACGTCCATGCGCAGCACCAGGTCGCCGGCCGCGATCTCGCCGACGCGCAGGTCGGTCAGGATCACCGTGCCGGAACGATCCACCAGAACCGCGTCACCCACGAGCCTGCGGTGCGCGATGCGCCGCGACTGCAGTGCCTTCACCTGGTGCCAGGTGTCGGACATCAGCGCGTCGGTGACCTCGTCGTCCGCCAGGGAGTCCAGGGTGCGGCCGCCGGTGTGCTCGTAGACGAGCATCACGGCGTCCGGTCCGAGTTCGGAGGTCGCGATCAGCTTGGGGGCGTTGGCACCCGCCGCGATGGCCGCGTACGCGAGGAGGGCCTCCTGCTCCAGCGCCTGGCGCAGGGACTGCAGGCTGCGGCGCGTGGTGATGCCGCGCAGCGTCAGCCGCCGCCAGACGCGGTAGAAGAACCCCTGCGCCTGTTGCTCCCGGTCGACGACGGTGACGTCCAGGGGCGGACCGTCCTCCAGCGTCACGAAGTACCGGCGGCCCCGGTCCCCGCCCTCCACCGTGTCCGGGATCTCCTCACGGGCCGCGCTCACCGGCTTGAAGCCGACCCGCCTGAGGCCGGCCATCAGGGTCCGGCCGGTCGGGCGTACGTTCGGGGAACCGACCGCGTACAGCGTCCCGTAGGCGACGGTCCAGCCGATGAGCACCGTCAGGATGATCGAGAACGGTGTGGTGTAGCCGGTGACCAGCATCGAGAAGGCGTCCAGCAGCAGCACGATCCATAGGACGGCCCGCCAGCGGGGTCTGCGTGACATGCCGACGGCGGTCATGTACGCGATGACCGGCGCGAGATAGCCGTGCACGGGGTCGGTGAGGGCGTGGATGTCACCGGGTGAGGGTTGGGTGAGAGCTTCCTGGATCGAGTCCGGGGCCCCCCTGGCGACCCACAGGTCGGTCGCCAGCGTCACCCCGTGCGCCAGGACCGCCGCGAGCACGCCGTCGGCGATGCGCAGCCCGTCCCGCTTGATCAGGCGTTCGATCGCGAAGGCGACCGGCACCAGCAGGATCGCGATGCTCGACCCGAGGCCCGCGAGTTTGATCAGCAGATCGGGCGCCTGGCCCGTGCCCTTGTTGATGTCCTGTTCGAGTCCGGAGGTGGTGCCGTGGGCGAACGCGGCGATCGCCAGCAGCAGGACGATGCCGAGGATGCCGACCGACAGTCGCATGAGGTCGGAGGGGCGGTGCACGCGCGCGGGGAGCAGCGGTTCGTCGCCCTCGACCTCCTCGGCGTGGGCCTCCACCGGGTCGCCGCCCTCCTCGACCTGCTGCTCCTCGTCCTCGGGTGGGGTGGCTGTCTCGGCCACGGGAGGGGTGGTCTCGGAGGCCGCGTTCGAGACGCCTTCGGTACCCGCGTCGCCTTCCTCGGGGGTGTCCGGGCGCGACGAGGCGTCAGAGGTGCCCGCCGCGTCATCGGGGTGCACGCTCTGCTGCTTCATCGTCTCTTCTTGGTCTCGTATCACCAGTCACCGCCCGCACGATGGTGGCATGCCGGGTGGGCACACAGGGGCATCAGGGTGCAATGCGGGGGCGCACAGTCTGCCCGAAGACCGCCCCCGGAGCGAGGGACGCACGCGTCGGCCGCCTGGTCCCATTGTCGGTGGGGTGGGGCAGGATGGGGCGGATGAGCGAGGAGAGCCTTCCGGCGGACGCCCTGCCGGAGTACGCGGAGCGGGTCCTCGAGGTCACCGACCTGATCCCGCCCGGACGGGTCATGACATACGGGGACGTCGCCGAATGGCTGGGGGAGGGCGGCCCGCGCCAGGTGGGCCGTGTGATGGCCCTCTACGGGGGCGCGGTCGCGTGGTGGCGGGTCGTCCGCGCCGACGGCGTCCTGCTGCCCGGACACGAACTGAGAGCCCTGGACCGCTACCGCGTGGAGGGCACCCCCCTGCGCGAGGCGAGCCGCACGGCCGAGGGGCATGTGCCGCGCGTCGACATGAGACGGGCACGCTGGGACGGCGGAGAGCACGCGGAAGCGCCCACCTGACGGCCGCCGGCCGCCGACGGACCGCGGTGCGCCCGCTGCTCCGAACGGGGGAGGCGTGGCACGTCGGTGCCATGCCGTACGTTCGTGGGGCGAGGGACGCACGTGCCGCGCGAGCCGGAAGGGAACAAGAGGAAGCCCCGCTTCCGTACCACCGGTCGGCGTAGCGTCGGCTGCGCGTGTCCCTCTCACCCCGCGGCCACCGGCCTCCCCGAACGGCAGGCCGCGCACCCGTCTCCCGACCACCACTCCTCGGCATCGGCGCACCGCGTCGGCAGTGACCTCTCGCACACCCACCAGGACCGGCGAACCACGTGAGCTCCTCTTTCTCCACCAGGCGCCTGTCGCACCCCCAGGTGCGGCAGGGGAGCCGTGGCGCTTACCGACTGGTGCGTACCCCACCGGCCCGCAGGGACCCCCCTCCTCTGGACGCCGAACAGCGCGGCGTGGTTGACCACCGGAGCGGCCCTCTGCTCGTCCTCGCGGGTCCGGGGACCGGCAAGACGACCACCCTCGTCGAGTCCGTGACGGCCCGCATCGCCGGGGGAGCCGATCCCGCGCGCGTGCTCGTCCTGACCTTCAGCCGCAAGGCCGCCGTGGAGCTGCGCGACCGGATGGCCCTGCGCATGGGCGCCGCGCGCGCCCCGCAGGCCACCACCTTCCACTCCTTCTGCTACGCCCTGATCCGCGCCCACCAGGACAGCGACCTGTTCGTCGAGCCCCTGCGGCTGCTGTCCGGCCCCGAACAGGACGTGGCCGTGCGCGCGCTGCTCGCGGGCCAGCCCGACCTGGAGCGCCTGGGTCTCGCACATGTGCGCTGGCCGGACGAACTGCGTGCCTGCCTGACCACGCGCGGGTTCGCCGACGAGGTCCGCGCGGTCCTCGCCCGCAGCCGCGAACTGGGCCTGGCCCCCGAGGACCTGCGGGCCTTCGCCGCGCGCATCGGCCGACCGGACTGGCTCGCGGCCTCCGCCTTCCTCGCCGAGTACCTCGACGTCCTCGACCTGCAAGGAGTGCTCGACTACGCGGAACTGGTCCACCGGGCCGTGCTCCTCGCCGGTCGGCCGGGGGTCGCCGAGCGGCTGGCCGCCCGGTACGACGCGGTCTACGTCGACGAGTACCAGGACACGGACCCCGCACAGGTACGACTCCTGAGGGCCCTCGCGGGCGGCGGTCGCACCCTGGTGGCGTTCGGCGACCCCGACCAGTCGATCTACACCTTCCGGGGCGCCGACGTGAACGGCATCCTGGAGTTCCCCTCGGCCTTCCCGCGCGTGGACGGCCGCCAGGCCCCGGTGGCGGTCCTGCGGAACTCCCGCCGCTCGGGAGCGGACCTGCTCGCCGCCACCCGGCTGCTCACCCAGCGGATGCCGCTCACCCGCCTCCCCGCCGAGAAGGTGCGGGCCCATCGCGAGCTCCGGCCCGTGCGGGACGGCGGCCGCGTCGAGGTCTACACGTACCCGACCTCGGGCACCGAGCTGGACAACATCGCCGACGTCCTGCGGCGGGCCCACCTGGAGGACGGCGTGCCCTGGCGCGAGATGGCCGTCCTGGTGCGCGCCGGCGCCCGCACGATCCCCTCGATGCGGCGCGCCCTCACCGCCGCGGGCGTTCCTCTGGAGATCGACGGTGACGACCTGCCCCTGCGCCACGAACCGGCCGTACAGCCCCTTCTGACGGCGCTGCGGGCGGTCGCGCGGGCGGAGCTGGAGGCGGCGAACCCCTCGGCCTCGGCCGACGAGGGCGACGACTCGTCCGACGCCCTCGACCACGCGCCCGACGCGTCGTCCGACGCCCTCGACCACGGGCCCGACGCGTCGTCCGACACTCCCGACCACCCGTCCGACGCGCCCGAGCCGCAGACCTCCTGGCTGGACACCGAGACCGCTCTCACGCTCCTCGCCTCGCCCCTCGCGGGCATGGACACCGCCGATCTGCGGCGCCTCGGCCGCGCGCTGCGCGAGGAGGAGCGCGCCGGCGGCAACTCCGTACCACCGCCCTCGGACGAACTGCTCACGCGCGCGCTGGCGGAACCGGAGCGACTGGTGGCGCACGACCCGGTGTACGCGCGGGGAGCGCAACGCCTGGGCGCGCTGCTGCGCAAGGCCCGCGAGCGACTCGCGGGCGGCGGCACCGCCGAGGAGGCGCTGTGGGAGCTGTGGGACGGCACCCCGTGGCCCAGGCGCCTGGAGCGGGCCGCGCGGCGCGGTGGCGCGGCCGGGCGCAACGCGGACCGTGACCTCGACGCCGTGTGCGCGCTGTTCGCCACCGCCGCGCGCGCGGAGGAGCGCACCGGCGGCCTCGGCGCCCTCAACTTCCTGGCCGAGATCGAGGCCGAGGACATCGCCGCCGACACGCTCACCGGGCGGGCCGTGCGTCCCGACGCGGTACGCCTGATGACCGCGCACCGCTCCAAGGGCCTCCAATGGCGCCTGGTCGTCGTCGCCGGCGTCCAGGAGGGCCTGTGGCCGGACCTGCGGCGACGCGGCTCGCTCCTGGAGGCCGACCGCATCGGCCGCGACGGTCTCGCCGAACCGCTCACCCCGGGCGCCCTGCTCGCCGAGGAACGCCGGCTGTTCTACGTGGCCGCCACGCGCGCGCGTGAACGTCTCGTCGTCACCGCGGTCAAGGCACCGGCCGACGACGGCGACCAGCCCTCCCGCTTCCTCGCCGAACTCGGTGTCGAGCCCAGGGACGTCACCGGGCGCCCCCGCCGCCCGCTGTCCGTCGCCTCCCTCGTCGCCGAACTGCGCGCCACCACGGTGGACCCGCGCGTGTCGGACCCCCTGCGCGAGGCAGCGGCCCTGCGCCTGGCCAGGCTGGCCGCTCTGAGCGACGAGGACGGCCGCCCCCTGGTGCCGTCGGCGCACCCGTACCGCTGGTGGGGGATGTTCGAGCCCACCGAGAGCAAGGTGCCGCTCAGGAATCGCGACCAGCCCGTCGTGCTGTCCGGCAGCGCCCTCGACCAGCTCGCCAACACCTGCGCCCTGCAGTGGTTCCTCGGCCGCGAGGTGAAGGCGGACGCGCCCGCTACCGCCGCCCAGGGCTTCGGCAACGTCGTGCACGTCCTGGCCGACGAGGTCGCCTCCGGCCGCACCCCCGCCGACCTCGACGTCCTCATGGAGCGCCTCGACTCCGTGTGGAACGCGCTCGCCTTCGACGCGCCCTGGAAGTCGGAACAGGAGAAGCAGCACGCGCGCGTGGCGCTCGAACGCTTCCTGAAGTGGCACGTCATGGACCGCACGGGACGCACTCCGGTGGCCAGCGAGCACGACTTCGACGTCACCCTCGAAGCGGGCGACTACGAGGTGCGCATCCGCGGTTCCATGGACCGGGTCGAGACCGACGCCGAGGGCCGCGCGTACGTCGTCGACTTCAAGACGGGCAAGCAGGCCGTCAGTTCGGCCGAGGTCACCCGGCACCCCCAGCTCGCCGTGTACCAGCTCGCGGTCCGGGAGGGAGCCGTCGACGAGCCCTTCGGCGGCGTCCGGCCGGAACCGGGCGGCGCCGAACTCGTCCAGCTGAGGCAGGGTGCCGCCAAGAAGAACGGCGGCGAGGCCGTCCCCAAGGTGCAGGCACAGGAACCCCTGCGGGGGGAGTGGGTGGGTGATCTGCTGGCCACGGCCGCGGGGAAGGTCCTGGACGAGCGTTTCTCCCCCACCGCGGGACAACACTGTGCACACTGCGCTTTCCGGGCATCGTGCAGTGCCCGCGCGGAGGGCCGTCACGTGGTCGAGTGAGGCCGCCCGCGGGGCGACCCGGCATCCACTGTCAGTGGCCGGCGCTAGCCTCTTTGGAATGTCCGCCCGTATCAGCGATCCCGAGCAGCTCAAGGAGCTCCTCGGCATCCCGTTCACCCCGGAGCAGACGGCCTGCATCATCGCGCCGCCCGCCCCGCAGGTGATCGTGGCCGGAGCCGGGTCGGGCAAGACCACGGTGATGGCCGCGCGCGTGGTGTGGCTGGTCGGCACCGGACAGGTCGCGCCCGAACAGGTCCTCGGCCTGACGTTCACCAACAAGGCGGCGGGCGAACTCGCCGATCGCGTACGCAAGGCCCTGGTCAGGGCGGGCATCACCGACCCGGACGCGATCGACCCCGACCACCCGCCCGGCGAGCCGGTCATCTCCACGTACCACGCCTTCGCGGGCCGCCTCCTGACCGACCACGGCCTGCGCATCGGCCTGGAACCCACCTCCCGGCTCCTCGCCGACGCCACCCGCTACCAGCTCGCCGCCCGCGTGCTCCGGGAGTCCCCGGGCCCCTACCCGGCGCTGACCCGCTCCTTCCCGGACCTGGTCGGCGACCTGCTGACCCTCGACTCCGAACTCGCCGAGCACCTCGTACGACCCGAGGACCTGACCGCCTACGACACCGCACTGCTGCGCGAACTGGAGAGCGTCAAGCTCACCAACGCGGACCTTCGCAAGGTCCCCGAGGCGGCCGCCGCCCGCCGCGAACTCACCGGACTGGTGGTCCGCTACCGAGCGGCCAAGCGCGAGCGGGACCTCCTCGACTTCGGCGACCAGATCGCCCTGTCCGCCGGTCTCGCCGGGCTCCCCGAGGTGGGCCGCATCCTGCGGGACGAGTTCCGGGTGGTCCTGCTCGACGAGTACCAGGACACCTCGGTCGCCCAACGCGTCCTGCTGGCCGGCCTGTTCGGCGGCGGCACCGGCCACCCCGTGACAGCTGTCGGTGACCCCTGCCAGGCCATCTACGGCTGGCGCGGAGCCTCCGTCGCCAACCTCGACGACTTCCCCGACCACTTCGCCCACCCCGACGGCCGGCGCGCGACCCGCCAGGCGCTCAGCGAGAACCGTCGCAGCGGCGGCCGTCTCCTCGACCTCGCCAACGGCCTTGCGGAGCCCCTGCGGGCCATGCACGCGGGCGTGGAGGCCCTCCGGCCCGCCCCTGGCGCCGAACGCGACGGCATGGTCCGCTGCGCCCTGTTGAACACGCACGCCGAGGAACTCGACTGGCTCGCCGATTCGATCGCCCACCTCGTGCGCACCGGCAAGGAACCCGGCGAGATCGCCGTCCTGTGCCGTACCGCCACCGACTTCGCCGAGATCCAGGGCGCGCTCGTGGCCCGTGACATCCCCGTCGAGGTCGTCGGCCTCTCCGGACTGCTCCACCTCCCCGAGGTCGCCGATCTCGTCGCCGTCTGCGAGGTCCTCCAGGACCCCGGCGCCAACGCCTCCCTCGTCCGCCTGCTGACCGGCCCGCGCTGGCGGATCGGCCCGCGTGACCTCGCCCTCCTCGGCCGCCGGGCCAGGCTGCTCGTCTCCCACGCGCGCGTGGACGGCGACGACGACCCGGACCGCAGGCTCGCCGCGGCCGTCGAGGGCGTCGACCCGTCCGAGGTGATCTCACTGGCGGACGCGCTGGACACGTTCCTGGAAATGCCGCTCGAAGCCGAGGGGGAGGACGACGGGCTGCCGTTCTCGCCCGACGCGCGCGTGCGGTTCGCCCGGCTCGCCGCCGAACTGCGCGACCTGCGCCGCTCGCTCGCCGACCCGCTCATGGACGTCCTGCACCGCGTGCTTGCCGTCACCGGCCTGGAGGTGGAACTCTCGGCGTCCCCGCACGCGCTCGCCGCACGACGCCGCGAGACCCTGTCGAACTTCCTGGACATCGCCGCCTCCTTCGCCGCCAACAGCGCCGGCGAGGCCACCCTGCTCGCCTTCCTCGGCTTCCTGCGGACGGCCGCCCAGTACGAGAAGGGCCTCGACAACGCGCTGCCGGGCGGCGAGAACACCGTCAAGGTGCTCACCGCCCACCGGTCCAAGGGCCTGGAATGGGATGTCGTCGCCGTCCCCGGCCTGGTCACCGGCACCTTCCCCAGCACGCAGGGCCGCGAGAAGTGGACGGCACAGGGCAAGGTCCTGCCCCACGAGCTGCGCGGCGACGCCGACACCCTCCCCGACGTCGAATCGTGGGACTCGCGCGGCCTGAAGGCCTTCCAGGAGGCCATGAAGGACCACCAGCACACCGAGGAACTCCGGCTCGGCTACGTCACCTTCACCCGCCCCCGCTCCCTGCTCCTCGGCTCGGGGCACTGGTGGGGCCCGTCCCAGAAGCGCCCGCGCGGGCCGTCCGACTTCCTCACAGCCCTCCACGACCACTGCGCGGCCGGGTACGGCGAGATCGAGGCCTGGGCCGACGAACCCGAGGAGGACGCCGAGAACCCGGCCCTCCACGAGTCGGCGGCCGACCACGCCTGGCCACTCCCGCTGGACGACACGGCCCTGCGGCGCCGCCGCGCCGCCGCCGCGACCGTACTGGCCCACCTGGAGCGGGCCGCGTCCCACGAGGACGCGCACCCGGGCGCCGACCACGCCCCGGACCCCCACTCGGCGGACCACCCGGACTGGCCACCACCGCCGGACGACGAGGAACTCCTGTACGAGGACGACGCCCTCCCGGACGACGTGCCCCCTGAGGACGACGGCCCTTCGGCGGACGACTTCGGCGGCCCCGACGAGGAGGACACCGGCGACTGGGACTCCTGGTCGGCGGACCGCCCCGCACGGGCCGTGCACGCGCGTGTGGAGCACCCCCCGCGGGACGCGCGCACGCCGGCCGTGCCGCACGCCCGCAGGCACCCCGCCGCGTCCGGCCTCACCCCCGAGGAAGCCCGCACCGTCGCCTCGTGGGACCGCGACCTGGACGCCCTCGCCGGAGAACTCGTGCGGGCCCGCGCCAAAGTCACCGACGTACCGCTGCCCGCGTCGCTCACGGCCTCGCAGCTGATGCGTCTGGCGGCCGATCCGGACGGCTTCGCGCAGGAGCTCGCCCGCCCCATGCCCCGCCCGCCGCAGCCCGCGGCCCGCCGCGGCACCCGCTTCCATGCCTGGGTCGAGGCCCGCTTCGAAGAGCTGCGACTGCCCATGCTGGAGCCCGAGGAACTGCCCGGCAGCGACGCCGAGATCGCCGACGAGCTGGATTTGGAGGTCCTCAAGGAGGCCTTCGAACGCACCCCCTACGCGCAGCGCACGCCGTACCGCGTCGAGGAACCCTTCCAGCTGGGGATCGCCGGCCGCGTCGTGCGCGGTCGCATCGACGCCGTCTACCGCCAGAGCGACGCCGCCGGGACGACGACGTACGAGATCGTCGACTGGAAGACCGGCCGCAACCGCACCGCCGACCCGCTCCAGCTCGCGATCTACCGGCTCGCCTGGGCCGAACAGCAGGGCGTGCCCCTGGAAGCCGTCGGAGCGGCCTTCCTGTACGTCCGCACCGGCGACGTCGTACGACCCGAGGGCCTCCCCGGCCGGGACGCGCTGGAACGGCTGCTCCTGGAGGATCCCGGCGCCGACGGGACCCCGGATCACGAGGCAGGGCGCCCGGAATCGGCGGCGGACGGGCCCGGGGCGTCCACGGACGAACCGCCCGACGAGCGCGTCGGTGTGGGCCGATAGGCTCGTGAGCATGAGCCAGTCCGTTGACAGCGACGTCAGCGTCGTCCGTACGTACATCCGGAACCACCGGGCCGCCTTCCTCGACGACCTCGTGGAGTGGCTGCGCATCCCCTCGGTGTCGGCGCAGCCCGAGCACGCGCCGGACGTACGGCGCAGCGCCGACTGGCTGGCCGCCAAGCTGAAGGAGACCGGCTTCCCCACCGCCGAGGTCTGGGAGACGCCGGGCGCCCCCGCCGTCTTCGCGGAATGGCCCGCCGCGGACGCCGACGCCCCCACCGTCCTGGTCTACGGGCACCACGACGTGCAGCCCGCGGCCCTCGCGGACGGCTGGGACACCGAGCCCTTCGAACCGGTGATCCGCGGAAACCGGCTCCACGCGCGCGGAGCGGCCGACGACAAGGGGCAGGTGTTCTTCCACACACTCGGTGTCCGCGCCCACCTCGCCGCGACCGGCCGGACCGCCCCCGCCGTCCACCTGAAGATGCTGATCGAGGGCGAGGAGGAGTCCGGCTCCCCCAACTTCCGCGCCCTCGTCGAAGCGCACGCCGAGCGGCTCGCCGCCGACGCGGTCGTCGTCTCCGACACCGGCATGTGGGCCGAGGACACCCCCACCGTGTGCACCGGCATGCGCGGCCTCGCCGAGTGCGAGATCCGGCTGCACGGCCCCGACCAGGACATCCACTCCGGTTCCTTCGGTGGCGCCGTACCGAACCCGGCGACCGAGATCGCCCGCCTCGTCGCCGCCCTGCACGACGAGCACGCGCGCGTGGCGATCCCCGGCTTCTACGACGGCATCGCCGAACTCACCGACCGCGAGCGCGAACTCTTCGCCGAACTCCCCTTCGACGAGGAGCGCTGGCTGCGCACGGCCAGGTCCACGGCGGCGCACGGCGAAACCGGACACACCACTCTGGAACGCGTCTGGGCCCGCCCGACCGCCGAGGTCAACGGCATCGGCGGCGGCTACCAGGGCGCGGGAAGCAAGACGGTCATCCCGTCCTCCGCCATGGTGAAGCTGTCCTTCCGCCTGGTCGCCGGACAGGACCCGGACCACATTCGCAAGGCCGTCACCGCCTGGGCCGCCGAGCGCGTCCCAGCCGGGATCCGTCACGAGATCACGTTCAGCGGCTCCACCCGCCCCTGCCTGACACCGCTGGACCACCCGGCCCTGCGATCGCTGGTGCGGGCCATGGGCCGTGCCTTCGAACAGCCGGTCCGCTACACGCGCGAGGGCGGCTCCGGGCCCGCCGCCGACCTCCAGGAGGTCCTCGGCGCACCCGTGCTCTTCCTGGGCATCTCCGTCCCCTCCGACGGCTGGCACGCCCCCAACGAGAAGGTCGAACTCGATCTGCTCCTCAAAGGTGTCGAGACCAGCGCGTACCTCTGGGGCGAGCTGGCCCGAGGCCCTCGCGAGGCACACTGAAGAAGACTCCGCACGCCCCAGCCCNCCCGCCCGCCGCACGCCCCGCCGAACCGCCCGTTTCACCGGGGGAGTTGGAAGCACCCGTGACCACCTGGACCGACCACACCGCCGACCGCCCCATCGCGCTCACCGCGCCCAGCGGCATCGACCGGGCCGCCCACCACCGGCTCGACGAGGCCTGGCTCGCCGCGGCGTGGAGTCACCCCACGACCCGCTGCTTCGTGGTCTCCGGCGGACAGGTCCTCATCGACGAGACCCCGGACGGCACCACCGAACTCGTCATGACCCCCTCGTTCGAGGCCCCGCTCACCGAGGCGCACCGCTACTTCCTGGGCACCGACACCGACGGTGTGAGCTATTTCGCACTGCAGAAGGACGCGCTCCCCGGCCGCATGGACCAGTCCGCGCGCCCGGCAGGTCTGCGTGAGGCGGGCATGCTGCTGTCACCGCGTGACACGGGTCTCATGGTGCACGCGGTCGGTCTGGAGAACTGGCAGCGCACCCACCGCTTCTGCTCCCGCTGCGGCGAGCGCACGGTCATCGCGGCGGCCGGTCACATCCGCCGCTGCCAGGCCTGCGGCGCCGAGCACTACCCGCGCACCGACCCCGCGGTGATCATGGCGGTCACGGACGACGACGACCGCATCCTGCTCGGCCGCCAGGTCCACTGGCCCGAGGGACGCTTCTCCACCCTCGCGGGCTTCGTGGAACCCGGCGAGTCCATCGAGCAGTCCGTGCGGCGCGAGGTCCACGAGGAGGTCGGCGTCACCGTCGGCCAGGTCGAGTACGTCGCCAGCCAGCCCTGGCCCTTCCCCTCCAGCCTCATGCTGGGCTTCATGGCCCGCGCCACCTCGACCGTCGTCAACGTCGACGGCGACGAGATCCACGAGGCCCGCTGGTTCTCCCGGGAAGAGCTGCGGGCCGCGTTCGAGTCCGGGGAGGTCCTGCCTCCCTACGGCATCTCGATCGCGGCCCGGCTGATCGAACTCTGGTACGGCAAGCCCCTGCCGACGCGGAGTCACATCGGTTGAGCCCGGTCCGCAGCGGCTGGGACCCGCCGCCGTTACGCGCCGATCTTCTGCTTGACCTGCGCCAGCGAGGGGTTCGTGAGCGTCGAGCCGTCCGGGAAGAGGACGGTGGGGACCGTCTGGTTCCCGCCGTTCGCCTTCTCCACGAAGGCGGCCGAATCCGGGTCGTGCTCGATGTTGATCTCGTCGTACGTGATGCCCTCGCGGTCCATCTGGCTCTTCAGCCGACGGCAGTAGCCGCACCACGTGGTGCTGTACATCGTCACAGTGCCCGGCATGTCCCTGGCGCTCCTTCACGGTCTGAGGGGTGCTGCTCGCAGTGAGTGGAACGTACGCGACACGCCCGCCATTCCCGGACGCGGGTGGCGTCCACCACCCCGCGCGGTGAGTCCGCCGCACCGGAGACAGGATGCCCGTCGCACCGTTACGCGAAGGCGACTGTCGTATTGATATGACCGCAGGGGCCTGCCTGTGGACAACTCGCTCAGCCGTCTCCGGCGACCTGGCAGCATGGCCATGTGACAGCAGCAACGCACTCCACCCTCTTCCCGCGGGTCCCCGACTCGGCCGACGCGGTGCTCGACGGGCTCGACCCCGAGCAACGCGCGGTGGCGACGGCCCTGCACGGCCCGGTGTGCGTGCTGGCGGGCGCCGGCACGGGCAAGACCCGGGCGATCACCCATCGGATCGCCTACGGGGTGCGCGCCGGGATGCTCCAGCCCGCCGGCGTGCTGGCCGTCACCTTCACCAACCGCGCCGCCGGCGAGATGCGCGGCCGTCTGCGCCAGCTCGGCGCCTCCGGGGTCCAGGCCCGGACGTTCCACTCGGCCGCGCTGCGCCAGCTCCAGTACTTCTGGCCGAAGGCCGTCGGCGGCGGCATGCCACGCCTCATCGACCGCAAGATCCCACTCGTCGCGGACGCGGCCGCCGCCTGCCGCATCCGTCTCGATCGCAATGAACTCCGCGACACCGCGGCGGAGATCGAGTGGTCCAAGGTCACCCGGACCGTGCCCTCCGACTACGCCGCCGCGACCGCCAAGCACGGCCGCGACGCCCCCCGTGACCCGGCCGAGATCGCCAAGATCTACGCGACGTACGAGGACCTGAAGCGCGAGCGGGGGGTCATCGACTTCGAGGACGTCCTGCTGCTCACGGTCGGCATCCTCCAGGACCGCCAGGACATCGCCGAGCAGGTGCGCTCCCAGTACCAGCACTTCGTGGTCGACGAGTACCAGGACGTCAGCCCCCTCCAGCAGCGTCTCCTGGAGCTGTGGCTGGGTGACCGGGACGACCTGTGCGTCGTGGGCGACGCCAGCCAGACGATCTATTCGTTCACTGGCGCAACTCCCGACCATCTGCTCGACTTTCGCCACCGCCACCCCAGGGCCACCGTCGTCAAGCTGGTCCGCGACTACCGCTCCACCCCGCAGGTCGTCCACCTCGCCAACGGTCTGCTCTCCCAGGCCCGCGGCCGCGCCGCCGACCATCGACTCGAACTGATCTCCCAGCGCCCCCCTGGCCCCGAGCCCCGCTACACCGAATACACGGACGAACCCGCCGAGGCTGAAGGCGCCGCCCGCCGCATCCGAGATCTCGTCGCCGCCGGTGTGCCAGCCGGCGAGATCGCCATCCTGTTCCGGACGAACTCCCAGTCCGAGATCTACGAGCAGGCCCTCGCGGACGCCGGAGTGCCCTACCAGCTGCGCGGCGCGGAACGCTTCTTCGACCGCCCCGAGGTGCGCAGGGCAGGGGCGGCGCTGAGAGCCGCGGCCCGCTTCGGGGGCAACGACACCGCCCTCGAGGACGCCGTGGACCTTCCCTCGCAGGTACGGGCCGTGCTGTCCGGCGAGGGATGGACCGGTGAACCGCCGGCGGGGTCCGGCGCGGTCAGGGAACGCTGGGAGTCGCTGGCAGCCCTCGTGAACCTGGCTCACGACTTCACCGCGGCCAAGGCCGACGCCACACTCGGCGACCTCGTGGCGGAACTCGACGAACGCGCGAACGCCCAGCACGCCCCGACCGTCCAGGGCGTCACCCTCGCCTCCCTGCACTCCGCGAAGGGGCTGGAGTGGGACGTCGTCTTCCTGGTCGGTGTCGCCGAGGGCATGATGCCGATCACCTACGCGCGAACGGACGAACAGATCGAGGAGGAGAGACGGCTCCTCTACGTGGGGGTCACCCGCGCCCGCGAACAGCTCTCGGTCTCCTGGGCCCTGTCCCGGTCGCCGGGCGGCCGCCCCAATCGCCGTCCCAGCCGCTTCCTCGACGGACTGCGCCCCGGTTCCACCGCCAGGGCGGGCCGGACCGGCAGCAGCGGCACCGGGGGCGTCGAACTGGGATCGGGGGGCGGCCGGACGGGTGACGTCACGGGCGGCACCGAAGTGGTCGCGCGACGCACCAGCCGAACCCCTGCCCGCTGCCGTGTCTGCGGGCGCACCCTGCGCGACGCCGGCGACATGAAGCTGATGCGCTGCGAGGACTGCCCCTCGGACATGGACGAAGGCCTCTACGAGCGACTGCGCGAGTGGCGCGCGGCCCAGGCCCTACGCAGCGGCCAACCGGACTTCTGTGTCTTCACCGACCGGACCCTGATGGCCATCGCAGAAGCGGGGCCGAGCACTCCGGTTGAACTCGGTCGCATCCCTGGCGTCCGCGCCCGCAAGCTGCAACGGTACGGGGCCGATGTTCTGGACATCTGCGCAGGTCGGGAGCCTGCATGCGAGGACGGGAACGACTGATACGAACTCATCGAAAAAATAGTTTGCGCATGCCCCAGGAATCCCCATAGGTTCTTAGGCACGAGAGCAGCGGCCTTCTCGAAGGCCCTGGTTTCGTGGTGTACTTCATATCCGTCGGATTGGCTCATGCCGGTCCCCATAGACGCCGAGAGGAGGCGAGTCCAGTGATCAGCATCAACACCAGCTTCATCAGCACGGTCAAAATGACCGATCGCTCGGCCGTCTCCCTGTGCATGCTCGGTGTCTCCAACCTGGGTACCGGTCTGTCCGCCATCAGTGGCGGCCGTCCGGCCACCTCCGTGTCTCTGGCGGGTCTCCCCGTCCGTGAGCGCAATGAGCGACCGAGCAAGGCACTGGAAGCAGCAGTAGAGGCACAGGCCCAGGCCTATGCCTTCGCGGCGGCCGGTGCCGGATTCCGGAAGCAGACGACGCAGCATCACCTGATGTGGGCCTTCCGTGGGCCTGAACCCTGGAGTGATCCAGCCTGATCGACGATCAGGCCGGCGCCTTCAGGGCCGCGGAACCCCACCCGGGATCCGCGGCCCTTCTGTTTGTCCCCGACCGGGGGCTACAGAGCGAAGGGGCCTCGGGACAAGAAAAGAACCCGGTACCAGCCGCCACCGGCCAACAGGCCGGAACGACCAGACGAGGAAGACCAACCGTGCAACTCGAAGCGCACGCCCCGTCCGTACCGCCTTCCGAAACGATCCCCCCGCCCGGCCTCACGGAGGACTCCACCTTGACCCCGCTCACCGCGCTCACCGCGCTCGACGACGCCATCGAGAACCTCGGCGTACCCGTCCCCTGCCGTTCCTACGACCCGGAGGTCTTCTTCGCCGAGTCGCCGGCGGACGTCGAGTACGCCAAATCCCTGTGCCGCACCTGCCCGCTGATGGAGGCCTGCCTCGCCGGCGCCAAGGAGCGGCGTGAGCCCTGGGGCGTCTGGGGTGGCGAGCTCTTCGTCCAGGGTGTTGTCGTGGCCCGCAAGCGGCCCCGTGGTCGCCCGCGCAAGAACCCGGTCACAGCATGAACATCACCGGAACGATCGACCGCCCCCTCACGCACGATCCCAAGAAGCAGGCCCCGATGAAGCCGTCCACGAGCGAGCCCCTCGGCTCCGTGACTCCAGACTGCACCACCACCGGCGCGAACGCCTCGCGTCAGAACAGGACCCGAGAAATGCATCTCATGCCAGAAGCCCTGGCTCGTGCGCATATGCACGAGCGCCTGCACCAGGCCGAGCAGGAACGCCGGGCCATGCGCCTGGCGGTCGCCCGCCGGATGCAGCGCCGGGCCGAGCGCGCGTCGATGCGCGCCCGCCGTGCGCTCGCCATGGCGGTCATGCAGTAGCCGCCACGCGGCAACCGGCATCACCAGCCTGACCAGGCACATCAGAACCACCGACAGCAGTCGCTCCCCGCGGGGGCCGGTCCGAAAGGGCCGGCCCCCGCGGCGCGTGGTGACCCCGGATCCGTCGACCGCGGGGCTATCGTCGCCAGGTGACGAGTCTTTCCGGAGACAGCGACAACGGCGGCTCCGCCGCAGAACCCCAGACCCTCATGTGCGCCCGCTGCGGCACCACCGCCGAAGCTCCTCAGCCCCTGTGGATCTGCTCCGTGGAGAACGGCCGACGGCACTACTTCTGCGCCGCCTGCGCCCGCGAGAACCTGCGAGCCATCGAGGGCCGCCTGGACTCCGCCTGGTGGTGAGCCCCGAGCAGGGCCTGGGCCCGAGGACGGCTTCCCGGCGCCCACCCCTGTTCCGTCGACCGCACGAACCGATCACGCCTCCGCGGCCGACTCGCCCTCCTCCTCGTCGAGCAGGAACCCCGGCAGCCACTCCTCCAGTTCGTCGCGCATGCGGACGGTCGCGCCGAGCTGGCACAGCACGCCGATGGTGCTCAACGTCACCCGGTGGATGAGGAGGTAGGACGGAGGCAGGTTCAGCTGCTTGCCCAACTGGTGGGCAGGAGAACGGGGGTCGGCGATGCGGGCGGCCTGGCTGCGCATCCAGCCGCGGGCGAAGGAGAACTCGTCGGCGCGGACCGGTTCGATGATGGGGTGCAGATAGTCGAGGACCGCGTCCGGGTCGAGGTCTATCGATTCCTTCACGAAGCCCTCCGTGCGGAGCATCTCGTAGACGGCCTCGGCCTCGCCCTCGATCGTCAGCCGCAGGGCCGCACCTATCGGGGCCGGCAGCCCGCCCGGCAGACGGTCCACCGTGCCGAAGTCCAGGACTCCGAGACGCCAGCCGAGCTTCTCGTCCGGCAGCAGACGGAAGTTGCCCGGATGCGGGTCGGCGTGCAGCAGACCGGTGCGGGCCGGACCGGAGAAGAGGAAGCGGGTCAGCAGCTGGCCCGCCCGGTCACGCTGCTCCTGCGTGCCGTTGGTGATCACTTCGGAAAGAGGGGTGCCCTCCATCCACTCGGTCACCAGCACCTGATCGCACTGGTGCACCACGGCGGGAACGACGACGTCCGGGTCACCCGCGAACTCCTCCGCGTGGGCCTGCTGGGCCTGTGCCTCCAAGCCGTAGTCGAGCTCTTCGGAGACACGGTCCCGCAGCTCGGCGATGAGCGGTTTGATGTCCATCCCGGGGATCAGCGGACCCAGCAGACGAGCGAACCGGCTGAGCTGGCCGAGATCGGAGAGCAGAGCCTCGCCCGCGCCCGGGTACTGCACCTTCACCGCGACAGTGCGTCCGTCGTGCCACACCGCGCGGTGCACCTGGCCGATCGAGGCCGCGGCGGCCGGTTTCTCCTCGAACTCCAGGAACAGCTCCTGCCAGTTCTCACCGATGCGTGCTTCCAGTACGGAGTGCACCGTGCTGGTCGGCATCGGGGGAGCGGCGTCCTGGAGCTTCGTCAGAGCCGCGCGGTAAGGGCCCGCGACCTCCTCGGGGAGCGCCGACTCGAAGACGGACAGGGCCTGCCCGAACTTCATCGCGCCGCCCTTCAGCTCGCCCAGCACCTTGAAAAGCTGCTCGGCCGTGCGCTGCTGGAGTTCACGGCCCACGAGCTCCGCCGACTCACCGACGATTCGCTTGCCGAGTCCCCAGGTGGCCCGGCCTGCGATGCCGAGCGGAAGCGCGGCGAGCTTGGCGGTCCGGGTGACCGCCTTCCGGGGAAGATCAGACATGCGCCCTCCAAGTCCCAGCAGGCCGTGCCGCGTGTGCCTTGCGGGACAACCTCGTTGACCGCTGTTGCTCCGCCATTGTCGCGCGCGCCTCCCCCTCCTTTGGGGTGTGTTCCCCATTACCTTTCGCCGTGCCGCCCTTTTCCGCGGCTGCGCAGGAACACGCCGGGTGGGGCCACACCGGACGAGGGTGCCAGTCGAACCCCGGTGCCGAGACCTCCCAGCGAGCGCCCGCGCTGGACGGCAGCTGCCCGTCGAGGAACGCCAGAGCGTGCCCCGCGGCCAGTCCGGCGACGGTCGCGGCCAGCGTGACATCGCAGGCCTCGAGCTGATGAGGGCGTCCGGAACGCCACTGGGCGACCAGCCGCGGCCAGGTCTCGTCGCGGTCGGCACGGCTCTGGTCGAGGCAGCCCGCACACCCCGTCTCGCCCGGCAGGACGAGGGGGCCGATCACACCCGTCCCCTCCACGACGCCGGCATAGAGGTGGGGCGTGCCCGAGTCGATGAGCGGTTCGGCGGCCGCGGGCTTCGGGGCGTGGACGTCGACACCGGCCCGCGGGGCGAGGACCACCAGGGAGAAGCCCGGCTCCTCGCGCAGGCGGTCCAGCGACATGTCCTCGGACGGGTCCGCGGGCTTCCTGGGACCCCGGCGACGACGCGGCGGGCGATCGGGTGCCGCGTGCCGGGCGGCTCGGCGTGCCGCCATGTCCCTGCGCTCACCGATCGACTCGGCCGGCAGACCACCGGGCGTCACATCCCACGGCTCGACCCGGCCGACATCGCGTACGTCCACCTCGCCGACGCCGGCCGCCGAGAGTACGGAGGCGATCATCGCTCCCACGCGACCCGCGCCCCGAACCTGCACTCTCAGTGACCGGCGGGCCGCCAGACGTTTCAAGGCGTCTCCCGGCTCGGGCGCGATCAACGAGAGTGCGGCGGCGTCAGGACGCAGCCGCTCCATGACCTCGCGTTTGCCACGCAGCTCGTCCGCGGCCGGACCGCCGCCCGTCGCGTCGTCCAACAGGCCGGATCGAGTGAGGCGGTCCACCAAGCCGTCCACATGACCGTCCGGCAGGCCCATCCGCCGTCCCTCCTCCCGCAGGAGCGGCAATCCGCGTGTCCCGTCGAGCAGGGAGAGGAAACTGCCTGTCGCCGTGTCCATCGGGCCCAGCACCATGGCGTGCGCCGGTACCAGACCGAACTGCACGGTGTTGAGATCCCGCCAGCCGCGCCGGAGCGCGGGCTTCACCATCGGATGCATGATCGGCCCCCGTCAGCCTTGGATAGGTCCCTGTGTGTCGACGGTGCGTGGGCACGGTCCCGCCGACGAGTGCCAGCATGCACGGACCGCGACGAAGCCTGTCGAGAGTTGTCCACAGGCGGCGGCATCCGTATGACAAATCGGCGCTCGGAGTGCGGATCGATATCGAACCCTTCCGGAGGCGGGACTTCCCCCGTGTGCAGCGGGTAACGTCGGGACGTGCCCGCCGACCCACTGCACCGCGCCGGAAAGCCACAGCGCAGCACGACGAGCCAGCCGCCGAGCGGCTCACGAGCGAGCGCGATCGAGGTCCGCAGGAGCGCGCGACGGCGTAGAACCGTGTCCGCGTACCGCGAGGGCGATCGCACCGTCGTGCTCATCCCCGCCCGGATGTCCGAGGCGGAGGAGCAACGCTGGGTGACGGTCATGCTCGACAAGCTGGCCGCGCAGGAAAGCAAACGGCGCCTCGGCGACTCCGAGCTGACGGAGCGCGCCGCGCTGCTCTCGGACCAGTACTTCGGTGGCAGCGCCCGGCCCGCCTCCGTCCGGTGGGTCACCAACCAGAACACCCGCTGGGGCTCGTGCACCCCTGCCGAGGGCAGTATCCGCCTGTCGCACCGGCTGCAGGGCATGCCCGAGTACGTCGTCGACTACGTCCTCCTCCACGAACTCGCACACCTGCTCGTACCAGGGCACGGGCCCGGTTTCTGGCGGCTGCTGGAGGCCTATCCGCGCACGGAGCGGGCGCGTGGCTACCTCGAAGGAGTGGTCGCCGCCGGCCGGCTGCCGCATCTGCCGGTCGCCCCGGACGAGTGACACCACCCACCGGCCGGCCTGGCGCACACGGGCCGGCCCGGCGCACGGCCGGTGGTCGTAAGGCGCGAGACGGCCCGCGGCCCGAGGTGAGGACCGCGGAAGGGGGCATCCACGCGCGTGTGTGTGCGTTTGTGGGACCGGTGACCGAAGTCGCGCTTTTGTACCGGCTCTGTACCAGCCTCGTACGCTTCACGACTTTGCGGTTAGCCTGACGCGACGCACTCGCAGGCGCACGCACATTCGGGATGGGGGACGGTCGTAACGCATGGCCAGGGAATTCCAACGCGGCCACAAGGCCAAGATCAGTGACCTCACCGCGGGCACGGATCTGTACGTAGGCGTACAGATCTCCGGCCCCGGGCTGACCTTCGACATCAGTTGCTTCGGTCTGGACGCCGACGAACGGCTCTCCGACGATCGCTACTTCGTCTTCTTCAACCAGCCGAAGTCCCCCGAGGAGTCGATCCAGCTCCTGGGTGCCCAGTCGGGTGACACGGAGTCCTTCCGCGTCACTCTGGACAGGATCCCGCCCCGGATCCAGAAGCTGTCCTTCACGGCGACCCTCGACGGCAACGGCCAGATGTCGCAGATCAGCCCCGGTTACGTCCGTATCGTCGCAGGTGGCGAGGAGGTGGCTCGGTACCCGTTCGACGGCTCGGAGTTCTCCACCGAGCGTGCCGTGATGCTGGGCGACTTCTACCTGAAGGACGTGTGGCGGTTCGCGGCGGTCGGACAGGGTTTCGACGGAGGCCTCGACGCGCTGCTGAAGAACTTCGGCGGCGAGGTCGCCGAGGAGGAGCCCGCCCCCGCACCGCAGCAGCCGCCGACCGGCGCCGCGCCCGGCTTCGCCCCGCCCGCCTTCGGTGCACCCGCCGCTCCGGCGCCCGCACCGGCCCCGGCCCCCACGCAGGGATACGCGCCCCCGGCGCCCGCGCAGGGTTACGCGCCCCCGGCGCCCCCACCCTCCGTGCACGCCGCGCCGACCATCGTCGCTCCCCTGCACACGCCGCCCGGCGGCACTGTTCCGCCCCCGGCACCGCCCGCCCCGTTCACCCCGCCCGGCGCGCCGCCCCAGGGCGGACCCTTCACTCCTCCCGGCGCGGCCCCGCAAGGCGGACCGTTCACGCCCCCCGGCGCTCCCGGAGCCTTCCCGGGGCAGGCCCAGCCCTTCGGCGGCGGCACCCAGCTCGCGCCGGTTCCGCCGGAGGCGGGACTGCGGGCCGTGCTGACGAAGTACTCCGAGGCACCCGTCGGCGACCGCTGGACCGAGCAGAACCCGCAGCTGGTTCGGACGACCCTCACCAAGGGCGCCAACATCCTCGCCAAGCAGGGCAGCATGGTCGCCTACCAGGGCGACATCGACTTCGCCCACAAGGGTTCCGGCCTGCTCGGCAAGTTGACGGGCCAGCTCACCGGTCAGGGCATGTCCCTCATGCGTTGTTCCGGAGACGGTGAGGTGTTCCTCGCGGACGAGGGCAGCCGCCTCTTCGTCATCCGCCTGGAGAACGAGCAGCTCTACACCAGCGCGCCGGGGGTCCTCGCCTTCGACGAGTCCCTGGACACGGAGGTCCGCCGGATCGAGGGCGCGGGCCTGCCGGGAGGTGGCCTGTTCAGCATGCTCTTCTCCGGCACGGGGGCGGTCGTCGTCAAGACGCGCGGCGTTCCCGTCGTCCTGCCCGTCGGCCCGGCCACCTACGTCGACGGCAACGCCGTCATCGCCTGGTCCGCCGGCGCGCAGGCCGTCACCACCACCTCGCTCAGGCTGCGCCGCTCCGGGTACGCCCGGCAGACGCAGGAGGCCATCAACCTCCAGTTCCGCGGCGCTCCCGGCAACTTCGTCGTCGTCCAGCCCTTCGAGGTGTGAGGCAGAGCATGGACCTCCAGACACTCAACGCACACCGCTCCACCTCCACCGGCGTCCGCATGAGCGTGCACAGCTCCAAGACGCTCAAGGTCACCATGGTCACCGGCCAGGACCTCCTGGCCAAGGCCGGCTCGATGATCGCGTACGACGGCTACGTGCAGTTCGACGGACCGCCCGCCACACTGCGGCGCAGCGCGGAGGAAATGGTCAGCGGCGAGGGCGGCAAGCTCATGCTCTGCCGGGGCGACGGGGACCTGTACCTCGCCGACTACGGCGGCGACGTCCTCATCCTCCACCTGAACAACGAGGCGCTGTCCGTCAACGGCCCCACCCTCCTGGCCTGCGACGCCTCGCTCCAGCTCTCCATCGAGCCGGTCAAGGGCCTCGCCAAGCTCTCCGGCTCGGGCCTGACCAACCTCGTGATCCGCGGCACCGGGTGGGTCGCCCTGGTCAGCCGGGGCGTGCCGATCTCCCTCGACTGCGCCGAACGGGAGACGTACGTCGACCCGGACGCGCTGATCGCCTGGACCGACGGGCTCGACATGAAGGCCCGTCGCACGATCAAGGCCAGTGCGCTCATCGGCCGGGGCAGCGGGGAGGCGTTCCAGATCGGTTTCAAGGGACGCGGCTTCGTGGTCGTCCAGCCCAGCGAGGACTCCGGCGACCGTTTCAAGATCCGTGGCTGACCGGGGCCGAGAGGAGAACAGCACACCATGCACAGCACACTCTTCGCGCACATCCCGGTGAACCACACCGAGCGCTACACGCTGCAGAACCCACAGCTGCTCAAGACCGACATCACCATCGGCAGCAGCCCCGTCCTGGCCCGCCAGGGCGCGATGGTCGCCTTCGAGGGGCAGGTCGACTTCGACAGCCAGTACCGCAACCGCAGCTGGCGCAACGCCGAGCGGATGACCGGCGAACGCCTCGAACTCATGCGCTGCAAGGGCAACGGGATCGTGTATCTCGCCAACTTCGCGCAGTACCTGCACATCATGGAGGTCGGCAGCGGCGTCACCGTCGACTCCTCCGCCGTCCTCGCCTTCGACGGCTCCCTGAACGTCGGCATCGTCGCCGTGGACAGCGCCGTCGAGGTGGCCTCGGCCGGGGCGTACAACCTGGAGTTGTCCGGTGGCGGCAAGGTCGTCCTGATGACCTCGGGGGAGCCGCTCGCCCTGGAGGTGACGCCCGAGAAGAACATCTGCGTCGACTCGGACGCCGTCATCGCCTGGTCCACCTCTCTGCGCACCCAGCTCCAGGCGCCGACCTCCACGTCCGCCGTATGGCGCCGCAGGGGTTCCACCGGTGAGGGCTGGGAGATGCACTTCGGGGGCCACGGGCACGTCCTGGTGCAGCCGAGCGAGCTGCTGCCGCCGCAGCATCTGCGCACGTCCGGAGTGCTCGGACAGTTCGGCATGGGGGGCGGCGGACTGAGCGGGAACTCCCTCGGGGGCAGCCGCAACTGATCAGCGGGCACGTGTGCCGGTACATGGGTAAGGGGCGTCCGCCAATGGCGGACGCCCCTTACCGCGTCCGTCCCCCCGGCGGGGGCCTTCCCCACCCCCGTCGGCAGCACACCGCCCGACCGCGCACTCCACACGAAAGAGCGAGGTCAGAGCCGTGCTCGTGCGGCTTCCAGCAGGCGTACGACCGAGTCGTCGGCCACGGTGGGCACCTCGTCGTAGGCGAACCAGCGCAGGTCCAGGGACTCGTCGCTGATCGCCTCGACGGCGCCCACGGGGGCGAGGGCCGCGTACTGGACGTCGAGGTGCCAGGCGCACGGGGTGTGGTGGCGGTCGAGACGGACCGGCCCGCCGGGCAGCAGCGTCAGGCCCGCGATGCCGGACTCCTCCGTGGCCTCGCGCAGGGCGGAACCCGCGAGGGTGCCGTCCCCGGGCTCGCAGTGGCCGCCCATCTGGAGCCACATGCGCAGCTTCCGGTGGAGAGTGAGCAGCACCCGGCCGCGCTCGGGGTCGATCACCAGGCCGCTTGCCGTGATGTGCCCGGCGCCGCACGCCTTCCACAAGCCGTCCGGGTGGGCCGCCAGATGGTCGAGGTACGCCTGGCGCAGCTCGGCCTGGTCCTCGTAGCTCTTCAGTACGAGGACCGCGTCGTCGTGCAGGCTCACTCGGTGTCGTCGTCCTTCTTCTTGAGGTCCGGCTTCTCGGTGGAGCCGCCCGCGGCCTCGCCGAGCATCTTGTCCAGCTCGGAGAAGTCCATCTGCTCACGGTGGACGAAGCCGTCCGGGTCGTCCAGGTCGGAGGCCGTGGGCAGCATGTCGGGGTGGGCCCACAGGGCGTCGCGGCCGTCGACACCGCGCGCGTCCGTGAGGGACGCCCAGAGCCGGGAGGCGTCGCGCAGGCGGCGAGGGCGCAGCTCCAGCCCGATCAGTGTCGCGAAGGTCTGCTCGGCCGGGCCGCCCGTGGCGCGACGGCGGCGCAGCGTCTCACGCAGCGCGTCCGCGGACGCCAGGCGCGGCTTCGCGGCGGCGTGCACCACCGCGTCCACCCAGCCCTCCACCAGTGCCAGAGCGGTCTCCAGACGGGCCAGGGCGGCCTTCTGGGCCGGGGTGTCCTCCGGCTGGAACATGCCCTGCTGGAGCGCCTGCTGCAGCTCCTCCGGGTTCTGCGGGTCGAACTGGCCGACCACGTCCTCCAGCTTGGCCGTGTCGACCTTGATCCCGCGCGCGTAGCCCTCGACCGCGCCGAACAGGTGCGAGCGCAGCCAGGGGACGTGGGCGAAGAGACGCTGGTGGGCTGCCTCGCGCAGGGCCAGGTAGAGGCGTACCTCGTCCTTGCCGACGCCCAGGTCCTTGCCGAACGCCTCCACGTTGATCGGCAGCAGCGCGGCCTTGCCAGCCGGGCCGAGCGGCAGGCCGACGTCGGTGGAGCCGACGACCTCGCCCGCGAGCACGCCCACGGCCTGCCCGATCTGCTGGCCGAACATGGCGCCGCCCATCGACTTCATCATGCCGATCAGCGGGCCGGCCATGGCCTGCATCTCCTCCGGCAGGATGTCGCCCATGGCGCCGCCGACGCGCTCGGCCACCGGATCGACGAGCTCCTTCCAGGCGGGCAGGGTGGCCTCCACCCACTCCGCGCGGCTCCACGCCACGGCGGAGCCCGCGCCGGACGGCAGGGATGTCGCGTCGTCGAGCCACAGGTCGGCCAGACGCACGGCCTCCTCGACGGCGGTGCGCTCCGCGGGGCCGACACTCGCGTCCTTGGTGCCGTCGGCGGTGCCCTGGGCGACCGTCTGACGGGCGATCTGCTTGGCCATGTCCCAGTTCACCGGGCCGCCCTCGTACGAGAGCATCTGGCCCAGCTGCTGGAAGGCGGCGCCCAGGTCGGTGGGGTTCATGGAACCGAACATCGCGGCGAACGGATTGTCGGCGCCGGGGCCGCCGACCCCGGGAAACCCGAAGCCGAACGGGTTGGCCGGTCCCTGACCACCACCGCTCTCCTGGTCCTTCTTCTTGCCCTCGTCGCCGTCGTCCGGCTCCTCCGGCGGAAGGCCGAATCCGAATGGGGTGTCACTCACGGGATTCCTCGGCTGATAGGGCCATCGGTTTTCGCCGACGGCACGGCTGCCCGAACACCACCCAGCCTAGACACCACGGCGGGTTAAGGCCTCGGTGCTCCGCCGACCGATGGCCTGCGGCAGGATGGATGCCACCTGGTACGCACGCGTCGCCCGCGTTCGTACTGAAGACAACCGCTGGAGACGCCCGGTGAGTTCCCCAGATCCACAGGTTCGCGCAGCGCGAAACCACTCAACCAGTCCCGCCGCGCGCGGGCCCGTCGTCGCGGTCACCGGTGCCGCGTCCGGCGTCGGAGCGCTGCTCACCGAGCGGCTCGCCGAGTCCGACGAGATCCGGCAGGTCATCGCCATCGACGAGCGGCGCGGCGAGTGCGCGGCCGCGCAGTGGCACATCCTGGACGTGCGGGACCCGGCGATCGCCGAGAAGCTGCGCGGGGCGGACGTCGTGGTGCACCTCGCCGTCGACCTCGACCTGGGCAGCGACGCGGCGGCCCGCAGCGCGTACAACGTGCGTGGCACGCAGACCGTGCTGACGGCGGCCGCCGCGGCCGGGGTGCACCGGGTCGTGCTGTGTACCTCGGCGATGGTCTACGGCGCGCTGCCCGAGAACGAGCTGCCGCTCTCGGAGGACGCCGAGCTGCGGGCGACCGCCGAGGCGACCGGGGTCGGCGACCTGCTGGAGATCGAGCGCCTCGCACGCCGGGCGCCGCGCGCCCATCCGGGACTCAATGTCACCGTCGTCCGCCCGGCGACTCTTGTGGGAGGCACGGACACGGCCCTGACCAGGTACTTCGAGTCGCCTCGGCTGCTGGTGGTGGCCGGGTCGCGGCCCGCCTGGCAGTTCTGCCATGTCGAGGATCTGTGCGGTGCGCTGGAGTACGCCGTGCTGGAGAAGGTCGACGGGGAGTTGGCCGTCGGGTGCGAGGGGTGGCTGGAGCAGGAGGAGGTCGAGGAGCTCAGTGGGATCCGGCGCATGGAGCTGCCGTCCGCTGTCGCCCTCGGGGCCGCCGCCCGGCTCCACCGGATCGGGCTGACGCCGTCGCCGGCGGGGGATCTCGCCTACACGATGTATCCGTGGGTCGTCAGCGGGAGCCGGCTGCACGACGCCGGGTGGCGGCCGCTGTGGACGAACGAGGAAGTGCTGGCGGAGCTGCTGGAGGAGGTCGCCGGGCGGCACACCGTGGTCGGGCGGCGGCTGGGGCGCAAGGACGCGACCGCGGCGGGTGCCGCGGGGGCGACGGTCGCGTTGCTGGGTACGGCGGCGTTGGTGCGGCAGGTCCGGAGGGCTCGGGGGCGGCGCTGAGGTTCGGCCCTGTGCCCGTGGATGGAGGTCGCTCCAAGTCGCCACACGCGCGTGACGGCGTTTTCGACCATGTCGGTCGGGAGACGAGTGGTGCACGATGGGGGTATGGCAGTCAATGATGATCATCCCGGCGAGCAGGGGGCCGAGGAGCCCGTCAAGCTGATCGGGATTCGGGAGACGGCGCTCTCCCTCGACGAGGTGTTCCGGGCGGTCGGGGACGACGCGGCCGGGGGGACCGCGCTGTTCGTGGGGACCGTGCGGAACCACGACGGGGGAGCGGATGTCGACGAGCTGGGCTATTCGTGTCACCCGACGGCCGAGGCCGAGATGCGGCGGATCGCGGAGAAGGTGGTCGCCGACTACCCGGTGCGGGCCCTCGCGGCCGTGCACAGGGTGGGAGACCTGAAGGTCGGGGACCTGGCGGTGGTCGTCGCCGTGTCGTGTCCGCACCGGGGCGAGGCCTTCGAGGCGTGTCGGAAACTGATCGACGACCTGAAGCACGAAGTGCCCATCTGGAAGCACCAGAAGTTCTCGGACGGCACGGAGGAGTGGGTGGGCGCCTGCTGAGGCGTGACCGGCACGCGCCTGTACGCGTTCCGGTTGCGTAACCCGCCCCCCGGCGCGAGCGTTGACGGAGCGGACGGATAATCTGCTGATCAGTCAGTTGTGGTCGTTTGACAGGGGTTGGGAGGCCGGCATGGCGGCGCTCGCCTGGTTGCTGATTCCGCTCGTGGCCGCGATCGGTGCCGGACTGTGGGGCGGCTGGGTCGGCCGGAACCGCAGGAGCATCGAGGACGGCACCGAGCTCGCGGGGTACTCTCGCTTCCGCGAGGCCATGGAGCGGTCCCACTCCGGCGGCTAGCGCCCGCTCCGCCCGCCCCGGACGGACGGCCCCGACAGTGCTCCTACATGCCTGTCCCGTACTGTCGTTCCATGCCACGCCGCACCGCGACGATGCTCGCCTCCACCCTGATGCTGATCGCGCTCCTGTGCGCGGGTGTGATCATTCCCGTGCCCTATTCGGAGATGTCACCGGGGCCGACGGTGAACACGCTCGGGAAGCACGACGGGGAGCCGGTGCTGCAGATCTCCGGGCGCAAGACGTACGCGACGACCGGCCATCTGAACATGACCACGGTCCGCGTCACCAGCGCCGACTACCGGATGAACCTCGTCGAGGCCGTGTACGGCTGGCTGACGCACGACAACAAGGTCGTCCCGCACGACACGCTCTACCCGGACGGCAAGACCAAGGAGCAGTCGACGCAGGAGAACGCCGAGGAGTTCAGCCAGTCCCAGGAGAGCGCCAAGGTCGCGGCCCTGAAGGAGCTGGACGTCCCGGTGCGGTCCTGGGTGATCGTCTCCACCGTCCTCAAGGACTCCCCGGCCGAGGGCAAGCTGCACGCCGGTGACGTGATCAAGTCCGTCGACGGTACGGCGGTCAAGGCGCCCGAGGACGTGGCGAAACTGGTCACCAAGCACAAGCCGGGTGAGAAAGTCGACTTCGTGATCGTGCCCGCCAAGGCCCAGGCCGCCGCGGAGAAGGCGAACAGGACGGCGACCGGGACCCAGGAGGTCACGATCACCACGGGCACGTCCGACGACACGGGCGAGGAGCGGGCGATCGTCGGCATCTCCGCCGGGACCGACCACACCTTCCCCTTCACCATCGACATCAAGCTGGCCGACGTCGGCGGCCCGAGCGCAGGACTGATGTTCGCCCTCGGTATCTACGACAAGCTCACGCCGGGGAACCTGACGGGCGGCAAGTTCGTGGCCGGCACCGGCACGATCGACGACCAGGGCAAGGTCGGCCCCATCGGCGGCATCGAGATGAAGACGGTCGGCGCGCGCGCCAAGGGCGCCCAGTACTTCCTGACGCCCGAGGACAACTGCGCCACGGCCGCCGGGGACGTCCCCGACGGACTCACCCTCGTCAAGGTCGGCACCATCGAGGACGCGCTGGGCGCCCTGAAGGACATCCGCGCCGGCGACACCGCCGACCTGCCGAAGTGCACCACCAAGGGCTGACGGAAACGGACGTACGCGCGCGTGGGGGCGCTCCCGAGGGCCGGGGGCGCCCCCACCGCCGTACGGCGGGGATCAGTCCACGAAGGTCGCGGACAGGGCCTCCGCGAGGCCCGGTACCAGTTCGGGGCCGGTGAGGACCTCGGTCGGAGAGTCCTTCTCGCGCAGGCGCAGGGCCGCGTCGCGGGAGCCGTCCCGGAGAACGGCGACGGTCATACGGACCTCCTGACGCTCCGGGTGGGAGGCGACCCACTCGGCGAGACGGGCCTCGTCGAGATTCTCGGGGACGGACGCCTCGGCGGACGGCGGCAGCATCAGCCGCTCCACGGTCAGCGCGCAGCCGACCACCGCGTCGGGCCAGGCGATGGTGCCGAGGAACTCGTCGAGGGCCTTGCCCGCGGGAATCTCGTCCTGCTCGATCGGGGTGAGACCGACGGTCTCGGACTCGTCCTGCAGACCGAGCTGGGCCGCGAGGGCGGGTTCCTGGGACCGCAGACGCGCGGTATCCACCAGGGCGAAGAGGCGAGCGGGCTGGTCCCAGCCGAGGCCCGAGGCGTACTCGTCGATCTCGAGGACGGCCCGGGTGAGGGGGTTCGCTGCCATGGGAGTGTTGGACATGGTCACAATCCTGCCTCGTTCGTTCCCCGAAGCGGGAACCGAGTAAAGCGTGAGTAAGTTGCATAGGTGAGGCCCCTGCGATCACGGGGCCCGCTGGAGGGTCCGTAGACGCGGGCCTGACGTATCGACAGCGAACTTCGAGGTGCGCACCTTGGCTTTCCAGATGCCGGACCGCGGCGGAGGCCCGACGGGGCCGCGGATCAGAGTGGGCCGACCGTCCCGACGTGTCCGGACGCTGCTCATGACGTTGGGCGTCCTTGCCGTCCTCGGCATGGCGTTCGTCATGTTCGCGGGATTCTGGACGGACTGGCTCTGGTACCGGTCGGTGAAGTATTCGTCCGTCTTCACCACCACACTCTGGACGAAGATCGGGCTCTTCTTCGTCTTCGGCCTGCTGATGTCGGCCTCGGTCGGCTTCAACATCTGGCTCGCGCACCGGCTGCGGCCACCGCTGAGCGCCATGTCGATGGAGCAGCAGAGCCTCGACAGGTACCGCATGGGCATCGCGCCCTACAAGAAATGGCTGCTCCTCGGGATCACCTCCCTGGTGGGCCTCATCGCCGGCGCCTCCGCCTCCGGGCAGTGGCGCACCTGGCTGATGTGGGTCAACGGAGTGTCGTTCGGCCAGAAGGACCCCCAGTTCGACCTGGACGTCTCCTTCTACGCCTTCGACCTGCCCTGGTACCGCTTCCTGCTCGGCTTCGGCTTCGCCGCCGCCGTGCTCTCGGTGATCGGCGCCGCCCTCACGCACTACCTGTACGGCGGCCTCAGGGTCACCTCCCCGGGTGCGCGGGCCACCGCCGCGGCCACCGGACACCTGTCGGTGCTCCTCGGCATCTTCGTCGCCCTGAAGGCGGTCGCCTACTGGCTCGACCGGTACGGGCTGGCCGTGAAGTCCAGCGACTTCAAGGCGACGGGCAACTGGACGGGCCTGAGGTACGTCGACGCGAACGCGTACCTGCCGGCCAAGACGATCCTGTTCTGCATCGCGGTGATCTGCGCGCTGCTGTTCTTCGCCACCATCTGGCGGCGCACCTGGCAGCTGCCGGTCATCGGCTTCGGCCTGATGGTGCTCTCCGCCATCCTCATCGGCGGGCTGTATCCGGCGATCGTCCAGAAGTTCCAGGTCCAGCCGAACGAGCAGGCCAAGGAGGCGCCGTACGTCGAGAAGAACCTGGCGGCGACCCGCCAGGCCTACGGCATCGACGGGACCGACGTCGAGGAGTACTCGGGCGTCAGCGACACGGACAAGGCCCAGCTCCGCAAGGACGCCGACACCACGGCCAGCATCCGCATGCTCGACCCGAACATCGTCTCGCCGACCTTCCAGCAGCTCCAGCAGATGAGGAACTACTACGCGTTCCCCACGAACCTGGACGTCGACCGGTACAGCAACGAGGACGGCGCCGAGCAGGACACCGTCATCGGTCTGCGCGAGCTGAACCTGGCGGGCATCCCGAAGAACAACTGGATCAACGACCACTTCCGCTACACCCACGGCTACGGCGTGGTCGCCGCCAAGGGCACCGAGGCCACCTCCGGCGGCCGCCCGGTGTTCACCGAGTCCGACCTGCCGTCCAAGGGTGATCTGGGCAAGTACCAGCAGCGGGTCTACTACGGCGAGAAGACCACGCAGTACTCGATCGTCGGCGGTCCCCAGAAGGAGATCGACTACTCCGACGACAGCGGTGAGAAGACCACCAGCTACAAGGGCAAGAGCGGGATCAACCTCTCCAGCCCGGTCAACCGGGCCGCCTACGCGGTGGCGTTCAACGAGCCGCAGATCCTCTACTCCGGTGCCATCGGCGAGGGTTCGCGGATCCTGTACAACCGCACGCCCAAGGAGCGCGTGGAGGCGGTCGCCCCCTGGCTGACCATCGACGGTGACGCCTATCCGGCCGTCGTCGACGGGAAGATCCAGTGGATCGTCGACGCGTACACCACCACCAACGGCTACCCGTACGCCTCCCGCACCACCCTGGGCGACACGACGGCCGACTCGCTGACCGCCGACAACAGCCAGCGCGCGGTGGTGGCCCAGCAGAACCAGGTCAACTACATCCGCAACTCGGTGAAGGCGACCGTCGACGCGTACACGGGTCAGGTCAAGCTCTACCAGTGGGACACCGAGGACCCGGTCCTGAAGACCTGGATGAAGGCCTTCCCGAACACGGTGGAGCCGAAGGACGGCATCTCCGACTCGCTGCTGGCGCATCTGCGGTACCCGCAGGACCTCTTCAAGGTCCAGCGCGAGCTGCTCACCCGCTACCACGTGAAGGACGCCGAGACGTTCCTCAGCGGCAGCGAGGTGTGGCAGGTCCCGGACGACCCGACCAACACCTCGGGCAACGCGGTGCCGCCGTACTACCTGAGCATGAAGCTGCCCGGCCAGACGGCACAGGCGTTCTCGCTGACCACCACGCTCACGCCGAACGGCCGCGACAACCTCAGTGCCTTCGTGGCGGTCAACGCCGAGGCGGGCACCAAGGACTACGGCAAGATCAGAATTCTGAAACTGCCGACGAGCGAACCGATCGACGGACCGAAACAGGTCCAGAGCCAGTTCAACTCCGAACAGGACATCGCCGAGACCATCAGCCTCCTCAAGAGAGGTGACTCACAGGTCGAGTACGGCAACCTCCTGACGGTCCCGCTCGACGGCGGACTGCTCTACGTGGAACCCGTCTATGTGCGAGGCGGCGGACTCAAGTACCCGCTGCTGCGCAAGGTCCTGGTCACCTACGGCGGCAACACGGCCTTCGAGGACACCCTCGACGCCGCGCTCAACAAGGTGTTCGAGACCGAGGGTCCGCCCACGGAGCCACCCGTGGACGACGGTGACGAGGGCACCGACGAGCCGCCGAAGTCCGGAGACCCGACGGTCCAACAGGCCCTGAAGGAAGCCCAGAAGGCGTTCGACGAGGGTCAGCAGGCACTCAAGGACGGCGACTGGGAGGCGTACGGCCGGGCCCAACAGGACCTGGAGGACGCGCTGAAGCGTGCCGAGGACGCCCAGGCCAAGGCCGGCGGGACCGGCGGCAGCGGCAGTGCGGACAGCGACAAGAGCGGCGACGGAGACTCCGGAAGCGGCTGATGCAAGGCTCCCTCCCGCGCCGTGGTACGGTTGCAACACAACGGCGCGGGGTGGAGCAGCTCGGTAGCTCGCTGGGCTCATAACCCAGAGGTCGCAGGTTCAAATCCTGTCCCCGCTACTGAAGTTGAAGGCCCGGATCCTCCAAAGGATCCGGGCCTTCGACGTGTTGGCGGGGGGATCCGGGGAATCTGTGTTTCACTTGTCGCTCTGTGGGCATGTCGACAAAACGCTGTAGTGACCTCAATGGCTGCGGTATACCAGGTGTACCCAGGTTGCAGGTGGTGCGACGATGGACGTTATGGGGGACAAGGCAACTCTGTTGGAGACAGGGCGGTTTGCGCAGCCTGCCGACTTTGCGCTGCCTGCCGGCCTTGTGGTGCCCGCCGAGTCCGCCGCGTCGGTCGAGTCCGTGCGGGCGGAGGACGAGGACGAGACGGGGGACGCCGTAGAGGAGGCGCGTCAGCGGCTCGCCGCCGAATCCGGTGACGCCGAGGCGATGAGCGTCCTCGGAGCCATGCTGCTGCGCCGAGGCGACCTCGACGGGGCCGAGCCCTACCTGCGGGGCGCCACCGCCGCCGGAGACCGTGCGGCCGCCAACAACCTGGGTGTCCTGCTGCACCAGCGCGGGTACGCCGACGACGCCGCCGGCTGGTGGCGGGTCGCGGCCGTCGCCGGTTCGGCCGCCGCCGCGCACGCGCTCGGCCGGCACCACCGCGAGCGCGGTGACGAACCGGCCGCCGAGTACTGGCTGCGCCAGTCCGCCGAGCAGGGCCATGCCCTCGGTGCGTACGCCCTCGCCGACCTGTTGGAACACCGCAGCGACCCCGCCGCGGAGCGGTGGATGCGGGTCGCCGCCGAGCGTGGGCACCGCGAGGCCGCCTACCGGCTCGCCCGGGCGCTGGACCGGCTCGCCGAGCTGGAGGAACGTGCCGCGGTGCGTGAGGGGCGCAGAATCGCGCGCGCGGCGTTCGAGAGCGGTGGCGCGGGCCGTGAGGCCACCCGTGAGGGCCGTCCCGTCGTGCGGGAGGGCCGCGCCGGCGTGCGCGCGGGGGAGTCCGGCGCCGACAACGGTGTCGGGGCCGCCGCCGAGGAGGCCGAGCAGTGGTACCGCCAGGCCGCCGCGCGCGGCCACCGGCGGGCCGCGCTGCACCTCGGGGCGATCCTGGAGCGGCGCGGGGAGCTCAAGGAGGCCGGCCGCTGGTATCTGACCTCCGCCAAGGACGGTGAGCCGCGCGCCGCGTGCGCGCTCGGGTTCCTGCTGCGGGACGCGGGCGACACCGAGAGCGCGGCCGTGTGGTGGCTGCGGGCCGCCCAGGACGGCGACGGCAACGCGGCGAACGCGCTGGGGGCGCTGCACGCCGAGCGCGGTGAGACGCAGACCGCCGAGCGGTGGTACCGCGCCGCGATGGACGCCGGTGACGTCAACGGGGCGTACAACCTCGGGCTGCTCTGTGCCGAGCAGGGGCGGACCGCCCAGGCCGAGCAGTGGTACCGGCGGGCCGCGTACGCCGGGCACCGCGAGGCGGCGAACGCCCTGGCCATCCTGCTGCTGCAGGTGGGGGACGCGGCGGGGGCCGAGCCGTGGTTCTCCAAGGCCGCGGAGGCCGGCAGTGTGGACGCCGCCTTCAACCTGGGCATCCTTTTCGCCGGGCGGGGCGACGACGGGACGGCGCTCGTCTGGTACGAGCGGGCGGCTGCCGCCGGGCACACCGAGGCGGCGCTCCAGGTCGCCATAGCGCGGCTGCGGGACGGTGACGAGCGGGCCGCCGAGCGGCATCTGCGGCGTGCCGCCGGCGGGGGCAGCGCGGAGGCCGCGTACCGCCTGGCCGCCGTGCTCGACGCCCGTCGGCCGCCTGTTCCCGCGCATGGGCTGGGGGAGCCGGTGCGGGAGAAGAACGAGTGCGAGGAGTGGTACGAGAGGGCCGCCTCCCAGGGCCACCGGCGGGCGCAGGTGCGGGTCGGGATGCTGGCGGCCGGGAGGGGCGACGTGGTCGAGGCGGCTCGGTGGTATCGGGCCGCGGCGGAGTCCGGGTCGCGCAACGGGGCGTTCAACCTGGGGCTGCTGCTCGCCCGCGAGGGGAGCGAGCCGGAGGCCGCGTTGTGGTGGGCCCGGGCCGCCGACGCGGGGCACGGGCGGGCGGCTTTGCGGCTCGCCCTCGTCTACGCGCGTCGGGGGGAGCTGGTGGAGGGCAAGCGGTGGGCCGACCGGGCCGTGGCGCTCGGGCCGGCGGAGGTCACGGACCGCGCGGCGCGGTTGCGGGACGCGTTGCGGGACGAGTTGTCGGCGTAGTCGCCGGCCGGCTCCGGACGGGGTCCGCGGGCTGGTCCTTAATGGATTTGCGCTGGTCGATGGGCGTGACGTAGTGTTCTGTTCATCGCCGCGGGGTGGAGCAGCTCGGTAGCTCGCTGGGCTCATAACCCAGAGGTCGCAGGTTCAAATCCTGTCCCCGCTACTGAAGACCTAGGGCCCGGAACCGATCAGGTTCCGGGCCCTAGGTGTATGCCCCCGGCCGTTCGGCGCCGGGGGCTTTGTCATGTGTCGCCGGGGGCTAGGCCGCCGCGCAGGTCGGGCACACGCCTCGGTAGGTGACCTCCACGTCGGAGACGGCGAAGCCGAAGCGCTCGGAGGCGGGGAGGTCGGCGAGGGGGTTGCCGGTGGGGTGGACGTCCCTGATCGTGCCGCACCGGGCACAGACCAGATGGTGGTGCGGGCGGTGCGCGTTGGGGTCGTACCGCTTGGCCCGCTTGTCCGTGGCGACTTCGAGCACCTCACCGAGGACGACCAGCTCGCCCAGGGTGTTGTAGACGGTCGCCCGGGAGATCTCCGGCAGCTTGGCGACAGCTCGCGTGTGCACCTCGTCGGCCGTCAGGTGGACGTGTTCGCCGTCGAGGACCTCGGCCACGACACGCCGCTGTGCGGTCATGCGCCATCCGCGTCCGCGCAGCCGCTCCAGAAGGTCACTCATACCGGTCAGCGTAACAGTCTGGGCGAACAGTTCCCGAACAGGTGTGACTTTAGAGCTTGCCTTGACCTGGAATTGGTCCAATGTAGGATCGGAAGCAATGTGGGCGGGATTCTGCTCGGCCGAGGTGCTCGTCGACGCGTCGGCCAAGGCTTCGGCAAGCGCCTGGAGGCCGCCGTCCAGGCCCTGTGCGGCCCACCGGGGTTGGACCGCTTGTCGTGGGGGAGGGGCCGGGATCTCAGTCCGAGATCCCGGCCCCTTCGCGCGTGCGGGGCCGCTCAGGCCGTCGCGTGCTGTCGGGCCGGGGTCCAGCAACGGATGATGTCGCGGACCGAGACGATGCCGATCGGGGCGCCCTCGTCGAGGACGATGAGATGGCGGAAGCCGCCATGGGTCATGGCGCGGGCCGCTTCCTCCAGAGTCCAGGACGGCGTGGCGAACACCACGTCGGTGGTGGTGTGGGCGTGGGCGCGCTCGGCGTCGGGGCTCTGGCCGAGGCCGACGGAGTTGAGGACGTCGCGTTCGGTCAGGATCCCGAGTCCGCCGGCGTCCGGGTCGAGGACCACGGCCGCACCGATCCGGCGGGCCGACATCAGTGCGGCGGCCTGCCGGAGAGTGTGATCGGGACCGATGGTGAGGACCACTGTGCTCATGGCGTCGCGGACGAGCATGGAGTTCAGCCACCTCCTAGGGCACCCCGGTGACGATTGGTTCAGGCCCGGCGCCGGAGGCGCCAATTGAGCGCTGCACAAGTTCACAAGAGGGGGACTCCCAATGTGGCAGGCAAAGCGGAGGTCAACAAGGGGGCGTGCGTGGTCAGTTCGGGGCGCCCCGGGATCACTCCGGGATCCCGCGCACCGGACGGTGACGGTGGGAGGAGGCAGGAGGCGACAGAAGGCGGCGGCCCGTGGCGCGACGTGGCGGGAGGCCGGCAAGCCGGGGCGGAGCCGGACGAGGGCGGCGGAACCGGGCTAGTGGCGCTCGTTCAGGTATCCCAGCAACTCGTCGTGGAGCAGACCGTTCGAGGCCGCCGCGTTGCCGCTGTGCGGGCCGGGGCGGCCGTCGAGGCCGGTGAAGGTGCCGCCCGACTCGGTGACGATGATCGCGTTGGCGGACATGTCCCAGAGGGACAGTTCGGGTTCGGCGCAGATGTCCACCGAGCCCTCGGCGACCATCATGTACGGCCAGAAATCGCCGTACGCGCGCGTCCGCCACACCTCGCGGGTCAGGTCCAGGAAGCCGTTGAGGCTGCCGCGCTCCTCCCAGCCACTGAGGGAGGAGTACGCGAAGGACGCGTCCGACAGCTCGGCGACGCGGGAGACGCGCAGGCGGGAGGCCGAGCTGAGGCTGCGGCCCGTGAAGGCGCCGTGGCCCTTCGCCGCCCACCAGCGGCGGCCCAGGGCGGGGGCGGAGACGACACCGACGACGGGCTGGTAGCCGCCCTCGGCCGCCTCCATCAGGGAGATCAGGGTGGCCCAGACGGGGACGCCCCGGACGTAGTTCTTGGTGCCGTCGATCGGGTCGACGACCCAGCGGCGGGGGCCGGTGCCGGCGAGCCCGAACTCCTCGCCGAGGATGGCGTCCCGGGGGCGGGCGCGCTGGAGTTGGCCGCGGATGAGTTCCTCGGCGGCCTTGTCGGCCTCGCTGACCGGGGTCATGTCCGGCTTCGTCTCGACCTTCAGGTCGAGGGCCTTGAAGCGGGCCATGGTGGTCGCGTCGGCGGCGTCCGCGAGGACGTGGGCGAAGCGGAGGTCGTCGAGGTAGTCGGCCATGTGGCGAACGGTATCTGTCGAGGTCGGTACGGGGCTACAGGGGGCCGGGGGCGGCTCGGGGCACGGGGGCGGGGCTGCCGATCGGCCGGCGCTCCGGCGGGCGGGAGCGGGGGTGGGCGCGGTCGGTTCGCCGGCCCGCGAGCTTTGTCGGCCCGCGACGGGGGAGGCCGATGCCCCGTACGGGTGCGGGCAGGTCCGTGATCATGTGGGCTCCGGCGTGAATGGTCCCCCGTGGCCGTGGGCACACGAGGGGGAGCCACCGACGGGGGTGGAGGTGCCTTTGCCGAGGTGAGGTCGGTGCGTGCCGCGCGCGCCGGCCGGCGCGCGCCCCAGCGGGCCGCCGCGAACTCTTGACAGTGACTTGATGCGCGTCAAATCTGAGGGCCAGAGCCGCCCACTCGCTTGTTAGGGAGGCGATGATGCCTGCAGCGCGGGAATCCTTGTTGGACGCCGCATACACGGCGCTGATGCGTCGGCCGTGGTCCGCCGTGCGCATGGTGGACGTGGCGGCGACGGCCGGAGTGTCACGTCAGACGCTGTACAACGAGTTCGGCAGCAAGGACGGACTCGCCAGGGCGCTGGTCCGCAGGGAGGCGGACGGCTATCTGGCGGGCGTCGACCGGGCACTGGCCCTGCCCGCGGACACCCGGGACAGGCTGGCCGCGACCGCCGAGTGGACCGTGCGGGCCTGCCGTAGCAACGTGCTGGTGCGGGCCATGCTCACCGGCTGCTGGAGCGAGCGGCTGCCCTCGCCGTCGCTCACGGCGGTGGCCTCGTCCTGCGTCGTGCCCGCCCAGCGCCGCGCGGACGGACCGTTGCCCGCGCCCGCCGACTTCGTGGCGCTGGTGCGCGAACGGGCCGTCGCAGCCCTGGCCCCGCCCGGCACTCCCCGGTCGGACGCGGGGGAGTTGGCCCGGTCCTGCGAACTCGCCGTGCGGCTCGCCCTGTCCTGCGTGGCGGCGCCCCCGGGAGAGGGCGGGGTCGCGGAGCTCGTGCGGACCACGCTGCCCCGCCAGCCCAGCCGGTCCCTCAACCACCTGTAGCCGACGCGGGACCGTGCCCGCCGCGCCGCGAACTAATGCGCGGATCCCGACAGTTGCAGACCCACGACCCCCACGATCACCAGGCTGATCGAGACGATCTTCAGGGTCGAGACGAGGTCGCCGAGGAAGACCATTCCGTAGATCGCGGTACCGGCCGCGCCGATGCCCGTCCAGACGGCGTAGGCGGGGCCGACGTCGAGCTTCTTCAGGGAGAGGGTCAGCAGACCGAAGCTGCCGAGGGCGAAGACGCAGAAGGCGACCGTGGGCCAGAGTCTGGTGAAGCCGTGCGAGAGTTTCAGACAGACGGCGAATCCGGTCTCCAGGAACCCCGCCACGACCACCAGCAGCCACGCCATGTCTCGTCCTCCCGTGTCTCCACGTTCCGTGACCGCTTCGTGTGCTCTCGTCCGGTCGGGCTCCGACTTGGTGCGATTATGCACTTACCGGGTAGAGAGGGGCGCAAACAACGCGGAGGTCAGTCGCCTTCCCGCCGTTCGCGTGTCGAGAGCAGCCTGCGCAGGGAATAGAGCCGGGCCGGGTCCGCGTGACCGTCCGCCACCCACTGGTCCAGCGCGCAGTCCGGCTCGTCGTGACCGCACGCACGCGGGCAGCCCTCGGTGCCCGGCACCAGATCCGGGAAGGCGTTGATGACCCGCGAGGGGTCGATGTGGGCGAGACCGAACGACCGTACGCCCGGGGTGTCCACCAGCCAGCCGCCGTGCGAGTCCGCCAGGGGGAGGGCCAGCGCCGAGGTCGTGGTGTGCCGGCCGCGGCCCGTCACCGCGTTCACATGGCCGGTCGTACGGCGCAGGTCCTCCGGGACCAGGGCGTTGACCAGGGTCGTCTTGCCCACGCCCGAGTGACCCACGAAGGCGGTGATCTTGCCGTCGAGGTGTTCGCGCACGTGGTCGGCGGTGTCGTCGGCCTCCAGTTCCTGGCGGCTCGTCACCACGTACGGGATGTCCAGGTGGCCGTAGAGCTCCAGGAGTTTGTCGGGCGAGGCCAGATCCGACTTGGTCAGGACGAGGAGCGGGTCCAGGCCGGCGTCGTAGGCCGCCACCAGGCAGCGGTCGATCAGACGGGGGCGGGGTTCGGGGTCGGCGAGGGCCGTGACGATGGCGAGTTGGTCGGCGTTGGCGACGACGACGCGCTCGTAGGGGTCGTCGTCGTCGGCCGTGCGCCGCAGTACCGACGTGCGGTCGGCGATGCGGACGATCCGGGCGAGGGTGTCCTTCTTGCCGGAGAGGTCACCGACGAGGGCGACGTTGTCGCCGACGACGGCTGCCTTGCGGCCCAGTTCCCGGGCCTTCATCGCGAGGACGACGCGGTCCTCGACGAGACAGGTCAGCCGGCCCCGGTCGACGGTGAGGACCATGCCCTCGGCGGCGTCCTCGTGCTTCGGACGGATGTGCGTACGGGGACGGTTGCCCTTGCGGTTGGGGCGGCTGCGGATGTCGTCCTCGTCGGTGTGCTTGCCGTAACGGCGCATGATCCCGGTCCGCCCGTCAGTTCTTCCCGAGCATCCCGGTCCACAGGTCGGGGAAGTCCGGCAGGGTCTTGGCCGTCGTCTCCACGTTCTCGATGCGCACACCCTCCACGGCCAGGCCGATGATCGCACCGGCCGTGGCCATGCGGTGGTCGTCGTACGTGTGGAAGACACCGCCGTGCAGGGTGCGGGGGCGGATGTGGAGGCCGTCGGCGGTCTCGGTGACGTCGCCGCCGAGTTCGTTGATCTCCTTGGTGAGCGCGGCCAGCCGGTCCGTCTCGTGCAGGCGCAGGTGGGCCACGCCGCGCAGTGTCGAGGGTGAGTCGGCGAGGGCGGCGACCGCCGCGATGCCCGGGGTCAGCTCGCCGACCTCGCTCAGGTCCACGTCGATGCCGTGGACCGAACCGGAGCCGGTGAACACCAGGCCGTACTCGGTCAGCTCGCAGGTGCCGCCCATCTCCGTGAAGATCTCGCGGAGTTGGTCGCCGGGCTGGGTGGTGCGCGAGGGCCAGTCCGGGACGACGACCTTGCCGCCGGTCACCAGGGCCGCCGCCAGGAAGGGCTGGGCGTTGGACAGGTCCGGCTCGATCGTCAGGTCGCGGCCGAGCAGCGCGCCCGGCGTGACCCGCCAGACGTTCGGCTCGCCGCCCGACTCCGGGGTGTCCACCTGCGCGCCGACCGAGCGCAGCATGTCGACGGTCATCCGGATGTGGGGCAGGGAGGGGAGGGTCGCGCCGGTGTGGCGGACCTCCACGCCCTGGTTGAAGCGGGGGGCCGACAGCAGGAGCGCCGAGACGAACTGCGACGACGAGGACGCGTCGATCGCCACCGGGCCGCCGTCCAGCGCGCCGCTGCCGTGGACCGTCAGCGGAAGGGCGCCGCGGCCGTCGTCGTCGATCCGGGCGCCGAGGACGCGCAGGGCGTCGATCACGCCGTGCAGCGGGCGCTCGTAGGACCGGGGATCGCCGTCGAAGCGGATGGGGCCGTCGGCGAGGGCGGCGACCGGGGGGAGGAAGCGCATGACCGTGCCGGCGTTGCCGACGTCCACCGTGGCCGGGCCGTGCAGGCCGGTGGGCAGGACGCGCCAGGCCTCGCCGGAACCGCCCGCGCCGGAGGAGCTGGACGACACGGTCTCCTCGATGCCGACGCCCATCGCGCGCAGCGCGGCCGCCATCAGGAGCGTGTCGCGGGAGCGCAGCGGGCGGCGCAGCCAGCCGGGCTCGCTCGCGAGCGCGGCGAGGACGAGGGCGCGATTGGTGACGGACTTGGACCCCGGGACGTGGACCGTCGCGTCGACGGCTCCGCTCGCGTAGGGGGCGGGCCAGAGGGCGGGCTGTGCGTTCAGGGCCATGCGGCCCACTTTAATGGGGGTTGGCTCCGCCCGGATCCGCCGGTTGACATGCGTCGTCGGTCCGGTGCGCCTCCGTCGTGGCAGGTCGGGTGGTTCCCCGCGCCGCCCGCGCGCCCCCCGCGCCCCCTGGGCCGCCGGGGGTCACAGGTGCAGCAGCCAGCGGCCGCCGCCCGTCAGTGCGCACAGCGACACCACGTGGAACATCACGAGCCACACGGTCGCCGGGACGTGGGTCAGGCGGGAGAGCTGGTCCGCGTCGGAGTCGCCGGCGCCTCCCCGACGGCGCTTGGCCTGGAGTTCGAACGCCGGGCGTACGCCTCCCAGCAGCAGGAACCAGACCACCGCGTAGGCGAACGCCGCCTGGATCTGGGGGCCCGCCAGCCACGAGACGACCACGAAGGTGCCGCCGGTGAGGACGACCGTGAGGGCGCCGTAGGCGTTGCGGATCATGACGAGCATGGCGATCAGCAGGATCGTGGCGAGCCACAGGAGGAGGGTGATGCGGCCCGATCCGAGGAGGGCGGCGCCGCCGAGGCCGAGGAGCGGCGGAGCGGTGTAGCCGGCGGCCGCGGTGAGGATCATGCCGAGGCCGGTGGGCCTGCCCCGGCTCACCGTGAGGCCGCTGGTGTCGGAGTGCAGCCGGATGCCGGTCAGGGTGCGGCCGGTGAGCAGCGCGACCAGACCGTGGCCGCCCTCGTGCGCGATGGTGATGGCGTTGCGCGAGAGCCGCCAGACGCCGTGCGGGACGATCGCCGCGAGCGCGGCGACCGCGGTGGCTATGACGACCCAGAGATCGGGCTCGGGCTGGGTGCCGAAGACCTCGTCCCACAGGCCGGCCAGCGAGGTGGCTGCGGTGCTTTCCATGTTCTGCGGTGGCTCCTCGGGGTCGCGATCGACGGGCGCCGGCGGGTGGCGCCGTCGTCGGGGTGGTGGTCGGGTGACGGGTGGGCCTGGCAGTGTGGCACTTATGTGCGGACGGTATGCGTCGAGTCGTAGGCCCGAGGATCTCGCAGGAGTCTTCGAGATCGAGAAGTGGGAGCCGGAGGAGTCCTTGGAGCCCGACTACAACGTGGCTCCCACCAAGGAGGTCTACGCGGTTCTGGACCGTCCTGTGAAGGACGCCGACGACAAGCGGCCGGTTCGCCAGCTGCGCAAGCTCAAGTGGGGGCTCGTCCCCTCCTGGTCCAAGAGCCCCGAGGGCGCCGCCCGGATGATCAACGCCCGCGCGGAGACCGTGCACGAGAAGCCGTCGTACCGGCGGGCCTTCGCCACCCGGCGCTGCATCCTGCCCGCCGACGGGTACTTCGAGTGGGTCACCGGCACGGGGGAGCGGGAGCTGGAGGTCGAGGGGAAGAAGAAGCGGCCGCGCAAGCAGCCCTACTTCGTGCTCCCGGCCGACGGGTCGGTCTTCGCGATGGCCGGGCTCTACGAGTTCTGGCGGGACCGGACGCTGCCGGACGACCATCCGCGGGCCTGGTGGGCGACCTGTTCGGTGATCACGACGGAGGCCGAGACGTCCCCGCTGGCGGTGTCCCCCGAGGACGGCCCGCGCGCGCTGGCCGAGATCCACCCCCGGATGCCGCTGATGCTCACCCCGGACCGCTGGGACAGCTGGCTCGATCCGGCACGTACGGACGTGGACGATCTGCGCCGGCTGCTGGAACCTCCGCCCGCCGGGCTCATGCGCGCCTACCCCGTCTCCACCGCGGTCAGCAACGTACGCAACAACGGGCCGGAGCTGCTGAAGGAGCTGGAGGGGCCCGAGGAGGGCACACTCTTCTGACGTGAGCGAGATCGAGGCAGCGGCGAAGAAAGAGATCGACACGGAGGCCGGTACGGGCCGCGTCAGCTGGTACGAGGCGGCAGGAGCGACCTGCGTCCTCGCTGTCGGCCATGGTGCCGGCGGTGGTGTCGAGGCCCGTGATCTGCGGGCCCTGGCCGCCGTGCTCCCCGCGCACGGAGTGAGTGTCGCCCTGGTGGAGCAGCCGTGGCGGGTGGCCGGGAAGAAGCTGGCGCCCGCGCCGAAGACGCTGGACGTGGGCTGGCGGGGACTGTGGCCGGCGCTGGCGGAGCCGGGACTCCCGGTGATCGCGGGCGGGCGCAGCGCCGGGGCCCGGGTGGCCTGCCGTACGGCGACGGAGCTGGGCGCGGTGGCCGTACTGGCGCTGAGCTTTCCGCTGCACCCGCCGGGCCGGCCGGAGAAGTCGCGGGCCGACGAGCTGCTCGGTGCCGGCGTGCCCACGCTCGTGGTCCAGGGCGGGAACGATCCGTTCGGGAGGCCGGAGGAGTTCCCGGAGGGCTCCTACGGGCTCCTGGAGGTGCCGTACGGCGATCACGGGTTCGCCGTGCCGAAGCGGGCGCCCCTCGGGCAGGAGGAGGCGCTGAAGGTGATCACGGACGGCGTCGTGGAGTGGATCGCGTCACTCGGATGACGGTGCGGGTGGGGGCGGGAATGTCGAGCGGCGTGCCCCTGTTGTGCGGATCAGACAGCGCGAAAAGACCGTGCTGACCGCCGTACGAGAGGAAGTCCGCCGCATGGGTTCGACCTATTGCCCGAGCCGCAGCAGCCGCGCTGACCTGGACTGGACGGTGCTCCACGCGGCCAAGAGCGGCCCTGTTCGGGCGGCGGCGGGCATGGATCGTCGTCTATCCTCCGATTCTGGTGGTACCGGTTTCGGTATCGCACAGACGCTGGAGGAGGTGGGTCCGGTCACTGGGACCGACGCAGGGACCGAACGGGGCCAGGCGGAGCAGCCCGAGGGCACCGAGACCGCCGCGGAGCGCAGCGCCCGGTTCGAGCGGGACGCCCTGGAATTCCTCGACCAGATGTACTCGGCCGCGCTGCGCATGACGCGCAACCCGGCCGATGCCGAGGACCTGGTGCAGGAGACGTACGCGAAGGCGTACGCGTCCTTCCACCAGTTCCGTGAGGGCACCAACCTGAAGGCCTGGCTGTACCGCATCCTCACGAACACCTTCATCAACTCGTACCGCAAGAAGCAGCGCGAACCCCAGCGCTCCGCGGCCGAGGAGATCGAGGACTGGCAGCTGGCGCGCGCCGAGTCGCACATGTCGACCGGCCTGCGTTCGGCCGAGTCGCAGGCGCTCGATCACCTGCCCGACTCGGACGTGAAGTCGGCGCTGCAGGCGATCCCCGAGGAGTTCCGCATCGCGGTCTATCTCGCGGATGTCGAGGGCTTTGCGTACAAGGAGATCGCCGACATCATGGGGACACCCATCGGTACGGTGATGTCCCGGCTGCACCGGGGCCGCCGTCAACTGCGCGGCATGCTCGAGGACTACGCCCGTGACCGCGGGCTCGTCCCGGCCGGCGCCGGAGAGTCGAACGAATCGAAAGGCTCGGGCTCATGAGCTGCGGAGAGCCGCATGAGACGGATTGCAGCGAGATCCTCGATCATCTCTACGAGTTCCTCGACCGGGAGATGCCCGACGCCGACTGCACCAAGTTCGAGCACCACTTCGAGGAGTGCTCGCCCTGTCTGGAGAAGTACGGGCTCGAACAGGCCGTCAAGAAGCTGGTGAAGCGGTGCTGCGGGCAGGACGACGTGCCCACGGATCTGCGCGCCAAGGTGATGGGCCGGATCGATCTGATCCGGTCGGGGCACACGGTGCCCGACCACGACGTGACGGCGGCCTCGCCGGTCACACCGCGGGAGAGCTGAGCACGCGAGCCCGCCTCGCGAACGGCCTGGGGGCCGTTCGCGAGGCGGGCTCCGTCATGGGCACGCGGTGGGGTGAACGGGCTCAGACCTCAAGGCCGCTCTCGATGCGCTTCAGGCCGTGCCGGGCCAGTGCCAGGTTGCTGCGGGAGCGGTCCAGCGCCAGGTAGAGGAAGAGCGATCCCTTGCTGCTGGTCAGCGGGCGTATCAGGTGGTACTGCCGGCCGAGTGTGATCAGGATGTCCTCGATCACGTCGTGCATGTCCAGCGAGGCCAGCGTGCGCATCTTGGCGCGCACCACCTCGGTGTTGCCGGCCGCCGCGAGCTCCAGGTCGAGGTGCTGCCCGCCGCCGAGGGTGCCGAGCGACATGCCGCTCTCGTAGTCGACCAGCGCGACGCCGACCGCACCGTCGAGAGCCATGGCTTCCTTGAGCGCCGTCTCGATGTTCATATTGCTGCCCCAATTCCTCAGTGCTGCTGACCGGTCACTGTCCGGCCAACTACGATCGACGCCAGTGACCTACCGGTCACAAACATCAACTTTTCGCCTTGTTATGGAAGTTGGCGTTCAAAGTACTGCGCGGCGCGTGAACGTGGAGGGCGAATGGGGGGACTTGAGGAAACGAAGCCTGCGCTTCAGACCTCCTTGGACCGGCTTCTCGACTCTCCCGGTGTCGTCGGCGTCGCCCTCGTCGACGCGGTCACGGGTCTCACCTATGCCACGGCGGGTGACGCCGCCGAGGCGGGTACGGGAGCGGAGTGCTCCGATCTCGCCACCCTCATCTCCGAGCGGCTCGGCGCGGCGGGAGCCGAGGGGGAGTTCGAGAGCGTGGTCATGACCAGCGGACGTCGCCAGCAGGTGCTGCTCACCGTGGACCGGTCGGCCGGAGACCCGCTGTTGCTGGCGGCCGGTCTCGACCGCGACCGGGCGAACGTGGCCCTGGCGCTGCGCAGCCTCGGCGACCGGGCCCGTGAGGTGCTGGCATGAAAACACCCTCGGCGCGCAACGTACCCGCGCTTCTGCAGGCCCTGCACCAGGAGGGCCATACCGGTACGGTCCAGGTCTCGGGCTCTCCCGGTGGCACGATTCACCTGCGGGACGGCCTGATCGGCGCGATCGAGACACCGGGCGCGCCGACCGCGACGTCCGCGCTGCTCTCCTCGGGCCGCATCGACGACGACGCCTGGCTGGCGGCCTGCGCGGCCGAACCCGACGCCGACCGGCTCGACGCGCACCTGGCGGCCGCCGGTCTGATCGGCGCCGCCGAACTGGAGGTCGTCTGCACGGCGGCCGTGTTCGACGGGGCCTTCGCGATGGCGCTCAGCCCGCCCGGCGGCTGGGAGTTGACCGAACGGCAGCCCACCCTCCTCGCCCGGCCCGGCGTCGAGCCGCGTCGGCTGGCGGAGGAGACCACCCGCCGCATGGCGCTGCTGACGCGTATCTGGGGCCCCGCGAGCGAACTGGCGCGTGCCCGGCCCGAGCCGGTCACCGGCCACGGCTTCGCGGAACACGACGGCCGGCTGACCCGGCGCCATCGCGACCTCGTCGAGAGCGCGAACGGCCGCCGCACTCCGCGCGACATCGCCTTCGCCCGGGGGCGCGGCCTCTACGCGGTCATGCTGGACCTCGTCCGGCTGGAATCGCTGCAGGCGGTCCGCTGGCAGCACAGGGCCGAGCCCGACGGCCGGCCCAGCACGGCGCCCCGGATCCCGCAGGGGCCGCCGCCGTCCGAGGAGCCGTCACCGAGAGCCGGCCCCCTGCCCAGACGCAGGCCCGGCGGAGGCTCTCCGATCGGAGACCTCGGAGCGAAGGACGGGTAGTGAGCCCCGACAAAGACCCGGCCCGTAAGCGCCGCATACGCAGCAAGGCCGCCCGCCTCCGACGGCGTTCGGCCCCCGGAGCGGCCGCGGACGACCGCCCGGCACCACCTGCCGGAGCCCGGCCGGCCACCGTACCCGTCCCCACGACCGACGGGCGACCGCCGGCCGCCGAACCGGGTGGCGCGACGGCCGGACAGCCGCCCGACGTGTCCGTCCCCGCGACCGCGGAAACCGGCGCCGGTGGCGGTGCCACGGCCCCGGCGACAGGCGCCGGTGGATCCGCCACGGCCGCGCGGACCGGCGCCGGTGGCGGTGCGGCGCAATCGCCCCCGTCACCCGTGCGGGGCGCTGCCGCGGGACTGCCCCCGTTACCCGTGCGGGGCGCCGTGCCGGGCCCCGTGACCGCCGGGGAGGGGGCGTCGGACGCCCCGGCCGTGCCGCCGCCCTTCCTGCCCCTGCCCCTGCTGTCGGCCGAGGAACTGCTCGCCGACCGGCCCTCCCTCGACATGCTGCGGCGCGTCCGCCGCGGGCTGCGGGCTCTCCCCGAGTCCGACGGGCATCTCTCCGACTGAGGGGTGCCGTGACCCTCCCGCACGGCATCCACCGTGCCCGGCAGACCCCTGCCGACCGGACCGCACACCCACCGCAGACATCTGGACCAAGGAGCACGTGCCCATGACCGCACACGCATCGACCGAATCGCTGACCGGCATCCTGGCCTCGCTGCGTGACCGGGTGATGGGCGTCGCCGAGAGCGTCCTGTCCACCGTGGACGGACTCCTCGTCGTCGCCGACGTGGACAAGGTCCACCCCGAGTCCGTCGCGGCTCTCGCCGCCGCCACCCTCGGCGTCAGCCGCCGCATGGCCGACCAGTCCGGCGTGGGCGCGCTCCGCGAGGTCGTCGTCCGCTGCGGTTCCGGGCACGTCATCGTGGTCGCGGTCGGTGAGCGCACGCTCCTGACCGTCATGGGCGACGACGGCCTCGACTTCGCCGCCTTCCAGCGCGAGTCCCCGGCGACCGTGGAACAGCTCACCAAGGTGCTCGCGGCGGACGTGGCGCACTGAGGGGTGTCGACGGGTTCGCCGACCGCCGGTGCGGTGCCGGCCGTCGGATCCCGTCGTCGCCCGCGGGGACCGGCTGCGCGGGCCACCGGTCCTGTGCGCTTCCCCCCCGCTCACCGAGCGGCCCTCGTTTCGCAGGCATACGAGGCGAACGTCCGGGCAGCAGGGCCGGAGGGCCGCTCGCCGCGGGTGAGGGGGGAGCCGTGGCCGACGGGAGGCGCGCGACTTTCACCCGGACGTGGTGGAATCGCTCGCGAGGTACGGTCGGGAGACTGTCTGACCCTTCCCGCGGTGGGGTAACCCATGGGTAATGAGCGGCCCTCCACGCGGTCGTGGTTGGATGCGAGGGAGAGGGTGTACCGGGGGGCGACGGCCAGCCCACTCCGACGGAACTGGCAGGCGGGAACCGTAACTGGCAGGCGGGAATCGTGAGGATCTTCGGCAAGGGACGGCATCGGCCCTCCGCCTCTTGGCGGCAGGCCACCGATCGTGCGTTCACGCTGATCGGTGACGGTCGGTACGAGGACGCGGGCGCACTGCTGACACGTGCCGCGGACCTGGAGCCGTGGCTCTCCGAGTCCTGGTTCAACCTGGCCCTGCTGCACAAGTTCCGGCACGACTGGGAACAGGCGCGGGCCGCAGGTCTCAGGGCGGTCGCGCTGCTCGACCGGGAGACCGGGGCGCCCGACTGGTGGAACGTGGGCATCGCCGCGACCGCGCTGCAGGACTGGCCGCTGGCCCGCCGCGCCTGGCAGGCGTACGGCCTGCGGGTGCCCGGCGGCGCGTCCCGGCCGAGGCCCGGCAGCGGCCCCGGGGACAACGGCGAGCCGGTGGGCATGGACCTCGGCAGCGCGGCCGTACGGCTGTCACCGGAAGGTGAGGCCGAGGTCGTGTGGGGGCGGCGGCTCGACCCCGCCCGGATCGAGGTGCTCTCCATTCCGCTGCCGTCGTCCGGGCGGCGCTGGGGCGAGGTCGTCCTGCACGACGGGGTGCCGCACGGGGAGCGGACCACGGCCGTGGGGCACGCGTATCCGGTGTTCGACGAGATCGAGTTGTGGGCGCCCTCTCCCGTGCCGACGTGGGTGGTGCTGCTGGAGGCCGCGACCGAGGCGGACCGGGACGCGCTGGAGCGGCTCGCGGCGGACGCCGGGTTCGCGGCGGAGGACTGGTCGTCGTCGGTGCGGTTGTTGTGCCGGCTGTGCTCGGAGTCGCGGATGCCGTCCGACGAGGGGGACGGGGAGCATCTCGATCCGCACGACCACAGTGAGCCGGGGCATCCCGGGCCGCTGGGGCATGTGACGGACGGGCAGTTGTGGGCGCCGGAGCGGGAGTGCGGGGTGGCCGCGCCGGCCTCGCTGGTGCGGGGGCTGCTGGACGGGTGGGTGGCCGACAGCCCGGATTCCCGGGACTGGCGGGATCTGGAAGAGGTTTGTTAGAGGCTCGCCGTTCACTTTCGGCCACGGGTTCGTCGTGGTCGCTCGCGCGGTTCTCCGCGCCCTTACGGGGCGCCCCCTGAGCGGCGCGATCCCCGTACCCTGTATCAGCATCACCATTCCCTGTTTTTCTAGGAAGGCGTACGTCTGTCATGGCCCAGCAGGACACCGATCAGCAGCGCGAGGGCGTGCTCCCCGTCGACGACGAGGGGTTCGTCATCGACACGGAGGACTGCGAGGAGCGCGAGCAGGCGTACCGCGAGCGCGGCACCTCGCTGCCGATCACCGTGGTCGGGAACCCGGTGCTGCACAAGGAGTGCAAGGACGTCACGGAGTTCGGTGACGAGCTGGCGAAGCTGGTGGACGACATGTTCGCCAGCCAGCGCACGGCGGAGGGCGTGGGCCTGGCCGCCAACCAGGTCGGCGTCGACCTGAAGGTGTTCGTGTACGACTGCCCGGACGACGAGGGCAAGCGGCACACCGGTGTGATCTGCAACCCCAAGCTGGTCGAACTGCCCGCCGAGACGCGCCGGTTGGACGACAGCAACGAGGGCTGCCTGTCGGTGCCGACCGCGTACATGCCGCTCGCCCGCCCCGACTACGCCGAGGTCACCGGGCAGGACGAGAAGGGCAACCCGATCAAGGTGCGCGGCACCGGGTACTTCGCGCGCTGCCTGCAGCACGAGACCGACCATCTGTACGGCTACCTGTACATCGACCGGCTCTCCAAGCGCGACCGCAAGGACGCGCTGCGGCAGATGGCCGAGAACGAGCCCCGCTACCCCGTGGTCGCGAACGACTGAGCCGCGCGCCGGGCCCGCACCGTGAGCCGGGGACCGGTCCTCAGGCCGCCTCCGGGCCCCGGAAGGTCCGGCGGTACGCCTGCGGGGTCGTGCCCAGCGACTGCACGAACTGATGGCGCAGGGCGGCGGCGGTACCGAAGCCCGCGCGCCAGGCGATGCCGTCCACCGTCTCGTCCGTCGCCTCCAGCAACCGCTGGGCCAGCAGCACCCGTTGACGCAGGATCCAGCGGTACGGCGTGGTCCCGGTCTCCTGCTGGAAGCGGCGGGCGAACGTGCGGGGGGACATGTGCGCGCGGGCGGCGAGCTGCTCGACGGTGACCTCCTCGTCGAGGTGCTGATCCATCCAGACGAGCACCTCGCCCACCGTGTCGCACTGAGAGCGAGGCAGCGGTCGCTCGATGTACTGCGCCTGACCGCCGTCCCGGTGCGGCGGCACCACCATCCGCCGGGCGATCTTGTTGGCCACCTCCGGTCCCTGCTCCTTGCGGACGATGTGCAGACACGCGTCGATGCCGGCCGCCGTGCCCGCCGAGGTGATCACCGGGTCCGCGTCCACGTACAGCACGTCCGGCTCGACCACCGCCCGCGGATACTGCCGGGCCAGCTCCTCGGCGTGCTTCCAGTGCACCGCGCAGGGCCGCCCGTCCAGCAGTCCGGCCGCGCCGAGCACGAACACCCCCGAACACACGCTGAGCACCCGGGCGCCCCGGTCGGCGGCCCGCCGCAGCGCGTCCAGCAGTTCCGGCGGGTAGTCCCGGTGCACATAGCTGTCGCCCGCCGGTACGACGACCAGGTCGGCCTCTTCGAGCCGGTCCAGCCCGTACGGCGTGGAGACCGTGAACCCGGAGGGCGTCCGCAGGGTGGAGCCCTCCGCCGAGGCGACCGCGAAGTCGTACACCGGCAGGCCGTCGTCGCTGCGGTCGAGGCCGAAGACCTCGCAGACGACACCCAGTTCGAAGGGATGCACGCCCTCCATGAGGACGGTGGCCACGTTTTTCAGCATGCTGCCAGTGTGCATCGGAAGTGGCAGGAATTCGAGGGGGTGCGGCAGTCCTGCCACTGTTTGCCAGGAGCGTTCGGCGCGAAAGTGGTGTCCATGGATACGACACAGCTGCAAGGACTCATCGGAACACTGGCCGTCATCGGACTGCTCGTCCTGGTCGCACTGCCCGCGATCGTCGGCGTGGTGCACGACCGGCGCGTCGACCGCCAGCTCAGGCGGGCGCAGGAACGACGGGCGTCGCACCACGTCGCCCGCGCCGCCTGAGCGGCGGCCCGATGCCGCTGATACGTCCCCGGCACGACGACGACCGCGCGGGTCACGCCGGCCGGGGACGAGGTCACACCGCTGACCCGGGCGGCCTAGAAGTCCTCGTCCAGGTCGACCGTGCCCTCCACCGCCACCTGGTATGCCGAGGGACGCCGCTCGAAGAAGTTGGTCAGCTCCTGGACACCCTGTAGCTCCATGAAGGAGAACGGGTTCTCCGAGCCGTAGACCGGCGCGAAACCGAGCCGCGTGAGCCGCTGGTCGGCGACGCACTCCAGGTACTGCCGCATCGACTCGGTGTTCATGCCCGGCAGACCGTCACCGCACAGGTCGCGCCCGAACTGCAGCTCGGCCTCGACGGCCTCCTTGAGCATGTCGGTGACCTGCTGCTGGAGCAGATCGTCGAAGAGGTCCGGCTCCTCCTTGCGGACGGTGTCCACCACCTCGAAGGCGAAGGACATGTGCATGGTCTCGTCGCGGAACACCCAGTTGGTGCCCGTCGCCAGACCGTGCAGCAGCCCCCGGCTGCGGAACCAGTAGACGTACGCGAAGGCGCCGTAGAAGAACAGGCCCTCGATGCAGGCGGCGAAGCAGATCAGGTTGAGCAGGAAGCGGCGGCGGTCGGCCTTGGACTCCAGGCGGTCGAGCTTCTCCACCGAGTCCATCCACTTGAAGCAGAACTCCGCCTTCTCCCGGATGGACGGGATGTTCTCCACCGCCGCGAAGGCCGCCACCCGGTCCGCCGGGTCGGGCAGGTAGGTGTCCAGCAGGGTCAGATAGAACTGGACGTGCACGGCCTCCTCGAACAGCTGGCGGCTCAGATAGAGCCGCGCCTCGGGGGAGTTGATGTGCTTGTAGAGGGTCAGCACGAGGTTGTTCGCCACGATCGAGTCGCCCGTCGCGAAGAACGCGACCAGACGGCCGATCATGTGCTGCTCGCCCTCGGACAGTTTGGCGAGGTCCGCGACGTCCGAGTGGAGGTCGACCTCCTCGACGGTCCAGGTGTTCTTGATCGCGTCCCGGTAGCGCTCGTAGAAGTCCGGGTAGCGCATGGGGCGGAGAGTCAGCTCGAAGCCGGGGTCGAGCAGGTTCTGGTTGCTGGGAATCACTGGCAGGCCTCGCAGGACTCGGGGTTCTCAAGGGAGCAGGCGACGGCCTCTGCGGAGGTGGCCTGTTGGAGGGGGATGTTCGTCTCGGGCTGCCGGGCCTGGCCCTGCGCCGCGCGGGCGATCCGGGTCGCCGGGCGCGAGCGCAGGTAGTACGTGGTCTTCAGACCCGACTTCCAGGCGTACGCGTACATCGAGGAGAGCTTGCCGATGGTCGGCGTCTCCAGGAACAGGTTCAGCGACTGCGACTGGTCCAGATACGGGGTGCGGGCGGCGGCCATGTCGATCAGGCCGCGCTGCGGGATCTCCCAGGCCGTCCGGTACAGGGCCCTGACGTCGGCCGGGATCCACGCGAAGTCCTCCACCGAGCCGCCCGATTCGCGCAGCGCCTCCCGGGTGCGCGCGTCCCAGACGCCCAGTTCCTTCAGGTCCTTCACCAGATACGAGTTGACCTGGAGGAACTCACCGGACAGCGTCTCGCGCTTGAACAGGTTGGACACCTGCGGCTCGATGCACTCGTACACACCGGCGATCGAGGCGATGGTGGCCGTCGGCGCGATGGCGAGGAGCAGCGAGTTGCGCATGCCGGTCGTCGCGACGTGCTCGCGCAGGGCCGCCCAGCGCTCCGGCCAGGCCGGCCGGGCGTCGAAGTGGTCGGGGTGCAGCACACCACGGGCTGTGCGGGTCTTCTCCCAGGCCGGCAGCGGGCCGTTGCGCTCGGCGAGGTCGGCGGAGGCCTCGTAGGCGGCGAGCATGATCCGTTCGGCGATCCGGGTGGACAGTGCCTTCGCCTCGGGGGAGTCGAAGGGCAGGCGCAGCTGGAAGAAGACGTCCTGGAGACCCATCGCGCCGAGGCCGACCGGGCGCCACCTGGCGTTGGAGCGGCCCGCCTGCTCGGTGGGGTAGAAGTTGATGTCGACGACGCGGTCGAGGAAGGTGACGGCGGTGCGGACGGTCTCGTCCAGCCGCTGCCAGTCCATGTCGCCGGCCGCCCGGTCGACGAACGCGCCCAGGTTCACCGAGCCCAGGTTGCAGACCGCCGTCTCCCCGTCGTCCGTGACCTCCAGGATCTCCGTGCAGAGGTTGGAGGAGTGGACGACGTGGCCCGGCTCGGCCGTCTGGTTGGCCGTGCGGTTGGCCGCGTCCTTGAAGGTCATCCAGCCGTTGCCGGTCTGCGCGAGGGTGCGCATCATGCGGCCGTACAGGTCACGGGCGGCGATCGTCTTCCTCGCCAGGCCGTTCGCCTCCGCCTTGCGGTAGGCCGCCTCGAACTCCTCGCCCCACAGGTCGACCAGCTCGGGCACGTCGGCCGGGGAGAACAGCGACCACTGCTCGTCGGCGTTCACCCGGCGCATGAACTCGTCCGGGATCCAGTGCGCCAGGTTCAGGTTGTGCGTACGGCGGGCGTCCTCACCGGTGTTGTCGCGCAGCTCCAGGAACTCCTCGATGTCGGAGTGCCAGGTCTCCAGGTACACCGCGGCCGCGCCCTTGCGCCGGCCGCCCTGGTTCACGGCGGCGACCGAGGCGTCCAGCGTCTTCAGGAACGGAACGATGCCGTTGGAGTGCCCGTTGGTGCCCCGGATCAGTGAACCGCGCGAGCGGATGCGGGAGTAGGACAGCCCGATGCCTCCGGCGTGCTTCGAGAGGCGGGCGACCTGGTGGTAGCGGTCGTAGATGGAGTCCAGCTCGTCCAGCGGGGAGTCGAGGAGGTAGCAGGACGACATCTGGGGGTGGCGGGTGCCGGAGTTGAAGAGTGTGGGGGAGGAGGGGAGGTAGTCGAGGCGGCTCATGAGGCGGTAGAGCGCGGCGACCTCGTCCACGGCCCGCGTGGTGTCGTCCTCGGCCAGGCCGCTCGCCACCCGCAGCATGAAGTGCTGGGGCGTCTCGACGACCTTGCGGGTGAGGGGGTGCCGGAGCAGATAGCGGCTGTGCAGGGTGCGCAGGCCGAAGTAGCCGAAGCGGTCGTCGCCGGCCGGGTCGACCAGGGCGTCGAGACGCTCGGCGTGCACGCGCGCGAACTCCGCGGTGCGGTCGGCGACGAGACCCTCCCGGTGGCCCACGGCGATGGACTCGGTGAACGTGGTGACGCCCTGCGAGGCGGCCTCGTCGCGGATGCCGATGGCCAGCAGCCGCGCGGCGAGCTTCGAGTAGGCGGGGTCCTCGGAGATCAGACCGGCGGCCGCCTCCGTGGCCAGCTCGCGCAGCTCCACGATCATCTCGGCGGAGGCACCGCGTGAGGACCGGCCGCGCAGCGCGGCGGCGGCGACCCGGCCGGGGTCGGCGTCGGGGAGGTCGACGGTCAGCTCGGTCAGGATCCGCAGCAACGCGGAACCGGGACTGTCGCTCCCCGTCGCCGGGTCGGCTGAAGCCAGGTCGGCTGAAACCGGGTCGGCTGGCGCGATGGTCACGTGGGGGCTCTCCCTCGCTCGGCAAGAGGCCTGGCGGAGGGCAGGCGGCAGCTCACGAGCGCACGGGGGCGTCGCGTCCACCGGCCCATTCCACGAGGCCCGGACGTCAGGCACCCGGACCGGACGGCCGGGCGCGCTGTCGACAGGTGTTCGGACTGAACAGGCGTGCGCGAAAGGGCATGAACGCACGCGAGTACACCGTTGCGGGACAGTTCCGGATTCGCACCGGATTCCCCTGTGGTGACAGCGAGCATGAGCATACATCTAGTGCCGGTGCGCGGTGTCACCCCCACATGTTGTGTCGCATTCGGCTGCGCAGGGTGTCGGAGCGTCAACTCATAGGTGATCGAGTGATGTCGGGGGCCTCGGGGAGGGGGCTCCGTTCGCGCTCGGGTGTGCGGGTGAAGCCCAGGCGTTCGTAGAGGCGATGACCTCTCCCGCGTAAGTGATCGTGATGTCCATGCGTCGCAGTGTGCATCAGGAGCGTCTTGGCGCGGCCCGGGTTGTCCACAACGGCTGCCGTTTGTCGGATGATCCGATCCGGCGGCCCATGGCGCCCGGTCGGGACGGGACGAGCCGGTCAGGCCACCGCAGGCCAAAGCGGCAGCGTCGCCACGAAGTCCTCGCTGAAGTCGCGGGTGCCCGGACCCAGGGCCACGCGGCCGGTGGCGCGGAGGCGGGCGGTCAGGGCGGGGGACTCGGAGTAGTGGACGCGCCGGGCGGTGGCCGGCACGAACACGGTCTGACCCCGGGTGAGTTCGCTCGCGCATTCGACGACGACGGCGCCCTCGGCGGCCGCCACGAACGCCTCGTCCCCGCACACCCCCACGGCCAGCGGATCGTGCAGCGGACAGGTGCCGTCTCCGCCGTGGCGGGTGTAGGCGTCCATGTACGTGCGCATCAGCCGGGCGGCGAGGGCCGTGCCCGGGCCCGCCGCCTCCAGCGCGGCGAGGTCGGCGGGGCGGAACAGCCAGCGGTGCGAGGCGTCCAGGTCGACCATGGTGAACGGGATGCCGGAGGAGAGCACGATCTCGGCCGCGTCGGGGTCGGCCCAGATGTTGAACTCGGCGACCGGGGTGATGTTTCCCGGCACCTGGGCGGCGCCGCCCATGAACACGAATCTGGCGACGCGGTGGGCGAAGCGGGGGTCTTCGAGCAGTGCGACGGCGATGTTCGTGAGGGGGCCGGTGGCGCACACCGTCAGCTCGCCCTCGTACTCCCGGGAGAGGCGGAGCAGGGCCTGTGCGGACGACTCCGTCGGGTGCGGGGCCGTGGAGTCGGGCAGTGTCTCGTCGCCGAGGCCTGCCGGGCCGTGGAAGGCGGACGCCTCTCGGTAGGGGAGGGAGGAGAGGGGGCGGCCGGTGCCTCGGTGCACGGGGATGTCGCCGTCGATGCGGAGGGCTCGGGAGAGGGCTCGGGCGTTGGCGTAGGTCGCTTCGGCGGGGAGGTTGCCCCCTACCGAGGTGTAGGCCTTGAGGTCCCACAGGCCTGTGCCGAGGAGGTACTGCAGGGCTACGGCGTCGTCGATACCGGGGTCGCTGTCCAGGACGATCGGTGCGCGAACGGTCACGTCGTCAGCGTAGCGGGGTGTTGTGCGCCCCCGCGGCTCCTACCCGTCCCCTGACCAGGGGCGCTGCCCCTTCGACCCCGAGAGGGTGAGTTCCACGGGTGCGGGTCGGGTGCGGGTCGGGTGGGGGGTGCGGGTCGGGGGGCTCGCGCAGTTCCCCGCGCCCCTGAAAAGCCAGGCCCCGCGGGCCGGGGGCGAAAGACAGACCTTCCCGCCCCGGACCCCCGTCCCGGACCCCCGTCCCGGCCTAGTGGCTCGTCCCCGCCGTCGCCGGAGGCAGTTCCACCTGGACGCCTCGGTCGCCCGCGTCCGCCGTGTAGTCCTCGGGGCTGGTCTCGTCGATGCCGTCGGGGGCGTTGAACGCGCGCAGGGCGAAGGTGAGGACCACCGTGACCACGACGTTCAGGACGAAGGCGGTCAGGCCGATGTAGCCGATCTCGCCGATGCCGGGGATCTCCGCGGACGAGCCGCCGAAGTGCTTCTGCGTGGGGGAGGCCACGCCGTACGCGGCGATCGTCCCGTACAGCATGCCGACGGCCCAGCCCGCGAGCAGGGCCCAGCGATGGCACCAGCGGGTGAACAGGCCGCCCACGAGCGCCGGGAAGGTCTGGAGGATCCAGATGCCGCCGAGGAGCTGGAAGTTGATGGCGACGGTCTTGTCCATGGTGAGGACGAAGGCCAGGGCGCCCACCTTCACCAGCAGGGACACCAGCTTGGAGACCTTGGTCTCCTGCGCGGGTGTGGCGTCCGGCTTGATGAAGTCCTTGTAGATGTTGCGGGTGAAGAGGTTCGCCGCCGCGATGGACATGATCGCCGCGGGGACCAGCGCGCCGATGCCGATGGCCGCGAAGGCCACGCCCGCGAACCAGTCGGGGAACATCGTCTCGAACAGCTGCGGGATCGCCAGCTGGCCGTTCTGCACCTGGATGCCGGCCGCGATCGCCATGAAGCCCAGCAGCGCGAGCAGGCCCAGCATCAGCGAGTACAGCGGCAGGATCGTCGTGTTGCGGCGGATGACCTCGCGGCTCCTGGACGACAGCGTCGCCGTGATCGAGTGCGGGTACATGAAGAGCGCCAACGCGGAGCCGAGGGCCAGCGTCGCGTACGTCCACTGGTTGGCGTCGCCGGGGACGAGGGCCCCGCGGGGTTTGTCCGTGGCCGGGTTGGTCTGGCTGTACGCCTCGCCGGCCTTGGCGAAGATGTCGTCGAAGCCGCCGAGCTTGATCGGGATGTAGATGATCGCCACCGCGATGACGAGGTAGATCAGGGTGTCCTTCACGAACGCGATCAGGGCGGGCGCCCGGAGGCCGGAGGAGTAGGTGTAGGCCGCCAGGACGCCGAACGCGATCAGCAGCGGCAGGTCCTTGACGAACCAGTTCGTGTTCTCGCCGCCGCCCACCCCCATCACGTCCAGTACGGCCTGGATGCCGACGAGTTGAAGGGCGATGTACGGCATCGTCGCCAGGATGCCGGTGAGGGCCACCGCCAGCGACAGGCCCTTGGACCCGAAGCGGCCGCGCACGAAGTCCGAGGTCGTCACGTAGCCGTGCCTGTGGGAGACCGACCACAGCCGGGGCAGGAACGTGAAGATCAGCGGGTAGACCAGGATCGTGTACGGCACGGCGAAGAAGCCGGCCGCGCCCGCCGCGTAGATCGCCGCGGGGACGGCGACGAAGGTGTACGCCGTGTAGAGGTCACCGCCGAGCAGGAACCAGGTGACCCAGGTGCCGAACGACCGGCCGCCGAGGCCCCATTCGTCGAGGCTGTGCTCGTTCTCGGCCTTGCGCCAGCGCGCGGCCAGGAAGCCCATGACCGTGACGGCCAGGAAGAAGAAGATGAAGACGGCGAGTGCCACGCCGTTCACGCCGTCCTTCACTTCGCGACACCCCCGTCCCGCGTCTCGGACCTGCGGGCGCGCTGGTCACGCTGCCACAGCACGTACGCGGTGGCCGTGAGCGCGGTGGAGACGAGCACCCAGGCCATCTGGTACCAGTAGAAGAACGGGATGCCGATGAACGCCGGGTCCGCCTTCGCGTACGAGCCGACCCAGAGCATCGCCACGAACGGGGCGAGCAGACACAGGGCGATGACGACTCTGACAGGTGTCACCACCGGTGGTCCCACTTCAGGCGCTTCTGACATGTCCCGGTTCCGTCCCCTCGCTGGTCGCCATTGATCGCCACTGATCACGTGCTCGACGCGCAGGAAATGTAAGGGACAGGTTCCGTCCTCCGGAACCCCTTGTCCGGATAACGGATGCGGAGGTTGTGTGTTCAGCGGCGGCGGAACTGCTGGCCGGGGCCCGTTTCCTGGCGATCCGTCCGCGGGCGCTCGGACTCCCCTCGGGGAGCGACACCACCGTGCCGGGATCGCGCGCGGGCATACGCACAGCGGGGCCTCCGTGTCGGTGGGGCGACGCAAGGACCGTAGAACAGGAGCGGCGATCGCGCCACACCACGTGCACCACACGCGCGCGGCGGGGCACCACCGGTCACGCGCGCCGGCGGGCCCCGAGAGGCTCAGCCACGCGGGCGCCCCGCAAGGCTCAGCCACCGCGGCCGCCCCGACCGGCTCAGTCCTGCGGGCGCTTGAGCCTCGCCACGAACTTGTAGCGGTCGCCCCGGTACACCGACCGCACCCACTCCACCGGCTGGCCCTCCATGTCCAGCGAGTGCCGGGAGAGCATCAGCATCGGCAGGCCGACGTCCGTGCCCAGCAGGCCGGCCTCGCGCGGGGTGGCCAGCGAGGTCTCGATGGTCTCCTCGGCCTCGGCGAGACGGACGTCGTACACCTCGGCGAGCGCGGTGTAGAGGGAGGTGTACTTGACCAGTGACCTGCGCAGGGCCGGAAAACGCTTGGCGCTCAGGTGGGTCGTCTCGATCGCCATCGGCTCGCCGTTGGCCATGCGGAGGCGCTCGATGCGCAGGACCCGGCCGCCGGCGGTGATGTCGAGCTGCCCCGCGAGCGTGTCGTCGGCGGTGATGTAGCCGATGTCGAGCAGCTGGGACGTCGGTTCGAGGCCCTGGGCGCGCATGTCCTCGGTGTACGAGGTGAGTTGCAGCGCCTGGGAGACCTTCGGCTTCGCGACGAACGTGCCCTTGCCCTGGATGCGCTCCAGCCGCCCCTCGACCACCAGCTCCTGCAGCGCCTGCCGCACGGTCGTGCGCGAGGTGTCGAACTCGGCGGCGAGGGTGCGCTCCGGCGGCACCGGCGTGCCGGGCGGAAGCGTCTCGGTCATGTCGAGCAGGTGCTTCTTCAGGCGGTAGTACTTGGGCACGCGTGCGGTACGGACGGTCGCCCCGTTCTCGTTCTCCGCACTGCTGACGTCGGTGCTCATGCTCCGCCTTCCCGGTCTTCGTGGCGTGATCCCTCTGTATACCCCTGCGGGCCCCGCTGGTCTAGTCCACGAAGGAGTCCTGGCTGGTCCACTCCGCAGCGGTGCAGTGGTCTACCCGGAGAGTGTGGCTCAAGTGGCGCTGTTTTCGCTGGCTTATTACATAAAGGTTCCTGCATATGTAGGTCGCATAACGGCTGGTGAGAGGGGGTTCGAGCACTCTTGACACGGCGAATGGTCTGAGCCAAGCTCCGCCTACTGGTCTACACCATTGGTCCAGGTCCTGGCCCCAGGGGCGGTACGTCCTGTCACCGCGGGGAGCAGGGGGGTTTGTGGCATCCCTGAGCAAGGGCATCCCTGAGGAGGGTGGCGTGAAGAGGAAGCTGACGACCGCGATCTGTGTCGCGGGCATGATGGTCTCCATCGCGGCGTGCGGGGGCGGCGAGAAGAAGAGCTCGGACACCGGCGCCGACACCAAGGAGCTGACGGTCTGGCTCACGGTGGACGCGCAGAACAACTGGCCCGAGCTGGTCAAGGCCGCCGACGCGGCGATCGAGAAGAAGCACCCCGGCATCACCATCACGCACGAGTACTACGGGTGGCCCGACAAGAACGCCAAGCTCGACGCCGTCCTCGCCACCGACAAGGCCCCCGACGTGGTCGAGATGGGCAACACGGAGATGCTCGCCTACATGGTCAAGGGTGCCTTCGCCCCCCTCGACGCGGCGAAGTTCGACAACGCGGACGCCTGGCTCGACGGCCTCAAGGCCTCCGTCACCTACGAGGGCAAGACCTACGGCGTCCCGTACTACGCCGGTGGCCGCGTCGCCAACTGGCGCAAGGACGTCTTCGCCGCCGCCGGCGTCAAGTCCCCGCCGAAGACGTACGCCGAACTCACCGCCGCCCTCGACAAGGTGCAGAAGAAGAAGGGCGACAAGTTCAGCGCCTGGTACCAGCCCACCCGCGACTGGTACGCGGCCATGTCCTTCGTGTACGACGCCGGCGGCTCCATCGCCGTCGAGTCCGGCGGCACGTGGAAGGCCAACCTCTCCTCGCCCGAATCCCTCAAGGGGCTCGGCGAGTTCAAGAACGTCGTCGACAAGTACATGCACGGCGACAAGACCAAGGACGAGTCCGACCGGTACATCGTCTACGGGCAGGGCAAGTCCGGCATGATCTTCGCCCCCGCCTGGGAGGGCGCGACCGCCGCGGCCAAGGAGAACGACAAGACCGGCAAGCTCGAAGGCAACGTCGAGAACTTCGTGATGCCCGGCCCGTCCGGCAAGAACCTGCCCGTCTTCCTCGGCGGCAGCGACCTCGCCGTCCCGGTGAAGTCCGACGCGCAGACCGTCGCCGCCGAGTGGATCAACGCCTTCACCGGGCCCGCCGGTCAGAAGGGGCTGATGGAGAAGGGCAACCTGCCCAACAACAAGACCGACCTCGCCACGCTGAAGGACGACCCGGCGACGGCGGTTCCGGCCACCGCGGCCGAGTCCAACTGGTTCGTCCCGATGGCGCCCGGCTGGGGACAGGTCGAGAAGGCCCAGATCCTGCAGACGATGCTGCAGTCCATCGGCACCGGCAAGAAGTCGGTCGAGGAGGCCGCGAAGGAAGCGGACGCCGAGATCGACAAGGTCATCAACAACGAGTGACGGTGACCCGTCGGTCGGGGCCCGGCCGTGGTGGCCGGGCCCGGCCGGGGGTGCCCTGGTGGTCGCCGGTGGGGGACACCGGGTTGGCCGCCGGCCGAAGACATCAGGTCGCCCGGTTGGAGACATCGGGCCGGCCGGTCGAAGACATCAGGTCCGCCGGTTGCAGACACCGGGTCGACCGGTTGCAGACACCGGTTCGGCCGGTGGGTGATCTACGAAAGTGCCGCGACGGGGTGTCGGTTCGGTGCCGGTGCGTCGTGGCTGGTCGCGCAGTTTCCCGCGCCCCTTCGGGGTCGCTGCTGCCGGCCCCTCCTTCATCTGCTTAGGAGTGCGCGATGAGTGCCGCAGACACGACCGCCCCCGCGAAGGTGCCGCCCGCGCGGCCGGCGCCGCCCGCGCCACCTCCGCCGGTGGTCACCGGGCGTTCGGCCAGACGTTCGACCGGGGGAGCCGCGGTCCCCTGGGCCCTCCTCGCCCCCTGCCTGCTGATTCTCGCCGTCGTCCTCGGCTACCCGCTGGTCCGCCTCGTCACCCTGTCCTTCCAGGAGTTCGGCCAGTCCCAGCTGTGGGGGTTCAAGCCCGCCGAGTCGGTCGGGTTCGACAACTTCTCCAAGGTGCTGGGGGACGGCGAGTTCTGGTCGGTGGTCGTCCGGACCATCGTCTTCGCCGCCGCCTGCGTCGTGTTCACGATGGTCATCGGCATGGCGGTCGCCCTGCTGCTCCAGCGCGTCTCCGGCTGGGTCAAGACGCTCGTCAACATCGCGCTCGTGGCGAGCTGGGGCATGCCCATCATCGTCGCCACCACCGTCTTCAAGTGGTTGTTCGACTCCGACTACGGCATCTTCAACGCCCTCCTCAGCAAGCTCCCCGGCGTCGACATGATCGGCCACAACTGGTTCGCCAGTGGCCCCGAGGGCCTGGCCGTCATCACGCTCCTCGTGGTGTGGGGCGCCGTGCCGTTCGTCGTCATCACCCTCAGCGCCGGACTCACCCAGGTGCCCAAGGAGTTGGAGGAGGCCGCCCGCCTCGACGGCGCCGGCGCGTGGGGCGTGTTCCGCTACGTCACGCTCCCCATCCTCAAACCCATCATCGTGATGCTCACGACCCTCTCCGTCATCTGGGACGTGGGCGTCTTCCCCCAGGTCTTCGTCATGCGGGGCGGCCACCCGGAGGCCGAGTTCCAGCTGCTCACGACCTACTCGTACGACAGGGCGTTCGTGGTCAACGACTACGCGCAGGGCTCGGCCATCGCACTGCTGACCGTGCTGCTGCTGCTCGGCGTGATCGGTGTCTACATGCGCCAGATGCTGAAGATCGGAGAGGTCGAATGAGCGGCACGAGCGCGATCGCCACCACGAAGGGCCGCTCCGGCCCCCGGAAGCCGAAGCTCGGCTGGAACCTCCTCGGGCTGTTCGTCTTCGTCACCGCGGGCTTCCCCGTCTACTGGATGCTCAACACGGCGTTCAAGCCCGCCAAGGACGCGATCGACCCCGACCCCAGCCTGCTGCCGACGTCGATCACCTTCGCCAACTTCGGCCGGGCGCTGGACATCGCCGACTTCTGGGGTCCGGTCGGGCGCAGCCTCATCGTGTCCCTGACCGTGGTCGTGATCGGCATCGTCGTGGGCATGCTGGCCGCCCTCGCCATCTCCCGGTTCGCCTTCCGCGGCCGCAAGGTGGTCATCGTCGGCATCCTGGCGGTGCAGATGGTCCCGCTGGTCGCGATGATCATCCCGGTCTTCCTGCTCCTGAACGACCTCGGCCAGTACGACCGCCTCACCGGTCTGATCATCACCTACCTGACGTTCATCCTCCCGTTCACGGTGTGGACCCTGCGCGGCTTCATCGTCAACATCCCGCGCGAACTGGAGGAGGCGGCCATGGTCGACGGCTGCTCCCGCACCACCGCCTTCCTGCGCGTCGTGTTCCCGCTGCTCGCGCCGGGCATGGTGGCGACCTCGGTCTACGGCTTCATCCAGGCGTGGAACGAGTACCTCTACGCCCTGATGCTGATGAGCCAGCAGAACCAGACCGCGACCGTCTGGCTCGGCAACTTCACCACCAAGCACGGCACCGAATACGCCCCGATGATGGCCGGCTCCACCATGATGGCCGTGCCGATCGTCGTCCTCTTCCTCCTCGTCCAGCGCAAGATGGCCGCGGGCCTCACCGCGGGCGCCGTGAAGGGATAACCGCCCCGATGACGACATTCGCCACCGGCTCGCCCGGCTCGCCCTCCGGACAGGACGGCCTCGCGCGCGACGCGCTGACGGTTCTGCAGCCCGGTTTCACGGGCACCACCGCCCCCGACTGGCTGCTGCGCCGCCTCGGCGAGGGCCTCGCCTCCGTCGGTCTCTTCGGCCGCAACATCACCTCGCCCGGACAGCTGGCGGCCCTCACCGCCCAGTTGCGCGCCGAGCACGAGGACGTGCTGGTCGCGATCGACGAGGAGGGCGGCGACGTCACGCGCCTGGAGGTGCGCACCGGCTCCTCCTTCCCGGGCAACCACGCCCTGGGCGCGGTCGACGACGTGGACCTGACCAGGGACGTCGCCTTCGCCCTCGGCCGCCGCCTCGCGGAGTGCGGCGTGAACCTCAACTGGGCCCCCTCGGCCGACGTGAACGCCAACCCGTCCAACCCGGTCATCGGGGTCCGCTCCTTCGGCGCCGATCCCGGCCTGGTCGCCCGCCACACGGCCGCCTACGTCACCGGCCTCCAGAACGCGGGCGTCGCCGCCTGCACCAAGCACTTCCCGGGCCACGGCGACACCGCCGTCGACTCCCACCACTTCCTGCCCCGGATCGACGCGGACCGCTCGCTCGTGGACTCCCGGGACCTGGCCCCCTTCCGCGCCGCCATGGCCGCCGGTTCGCGCGCGATGATGAGCGCCCACATCCTGGTCCCGGCCCTGGACCCCGACCTTCCGGCGACGCTGTCCCACGGCATCCTCACCGGCCTCCTCCGCGGCGAACTCGGCTACGACGGGCTCATCGTCACCGACGGCATGGAGATGCGGGCCATCGCGGACACCTACGGCATCGAACGCGGCAGCGTGCTCGCCCTGGCCGCGGGCGCCGACGCCATCTGTGTCGGCGGCGGCCTCGCCGACGAGGAGACCGTCCGCCGTCTGCGCGACGCCCTCGTCACGGCGGTCCGCGACGGCGACCTCGCCGAGGAACGCCTGGCGGACGCGGCGAGGCGGGTCCGGTCCCTGGCGAAGTGGACCCGGTCGGCGGCCGGGGGAACGGGAGACGGCGGTGGCGGTCCCGAGACCGACGCCACCGGGGATGTCGGTCTCGTGGCCGCCCGCCGCGCCCTGACCACCACCCGCGCCCGGCCCTACGAACCGCCGACCCAGTCCCTCTACGTCGCGGCCTTCACCCCGGTCGCGAACATCGCGGTGGGCGACGAGACCCCGTGGGGCGTCGGGGCGGAACTGGCCCGCCTCCTTCCCGGCACCGAGACGGGCACCTTCGCCGGCGACAGCGCCGGAGCCTCGGCCCTGTCGGTCGCCGGCACCCGCCGCGTCGTCGCCGTCGTCCGCGACGAACACCGTCACCCGTGGATGACCGCGGCCCTCGACCTGCTCCTCGCCACCCGCCCCGACACGATCGTCGTGGAGATGGGCATCCCGCAGGCCCCGCCCCGGGGCGCCCTCCACATCGCGACCCACGGCGCGGCGCGGGTCTGCGGAAGGGCGGCGGCCGAGGTCATCGCCGGGACGCGCTAGAGACTCCCGGCGAACCCCCACGCACAAAGGCGCCACAGCCCCCACCGGGCCGTGGCGCCGTCGCGTATCCCCGCCGCCTAGATCCCCTGCCAGTCGGGCTTGTTGTCGAACGTGTGCCGGAAGTAGTCCGCCAGCTTCAGCTTCGACGCGGCGCCCTCGTCCACCACGACCGTCGCGTGGCGATGGAGCTGCAGCGCCGAGGCCGGGCAGACCGCCGCCACCGGCCCCTCCACGGTCGCCGCGACGGCGTCGGCCTTGCCCTCGCCCGTGGCGAGCAGTACCAGGTGCCGTGCTTCCAGGATCGTGCCGATGCCCTGGGTGATGACGTGGTGCGGCACCTGCTCGATGTCGCCGCCGAAGAACCGCGCGTTGTCGATCCGGGTCTGCTGGGTGAGCGTCTTGATCCGCGTCCGGGAGGCGAGTGAGGAGCACGGCTCGTTGAACCCGATGTGGCCGTCGGTCCCGATGCCGAGCAGTTGCAGATCCACACCCCCGGCCTCGGCCAGCGCCCTGTCGTACGCCTCGCACGCCCCCGTCACGTCCTCGGCGGTCCCGTCGGGCCCGATGAACGCGTCCGGATCCAGTCCCAGCGGCTCCAGCACCTCCCGCCGCAGCACCGAGCGGTACGACTCGGGGTGCTCGGCCGGCAGACCCACGTACTCGTCGAGCTGGGCGACCCGCGCCCGGGAGGCGTCCACGGCACCGGATCGCACCTTCGCCGTGAGTGCCGTGTAGACGGGCAGCGGGGTCGAGCCCGTGGCCACCCCGAGGAGCGCCTCGGGCTTGCGCCGGAGCAACTGCGCCATCGCCTCGGCTATGAGTTCGCCACCCGCCTTGGCATCCGGAACGATGACAACTTCCACGCTGGGCCTGCCGATCTGGAAAGAAGGACTCAAGGGGACCCGACCCGGAGCGGCCAGGTAGCCTCGTATGTGGTGTAGACCAATCTAGCAGGGGAGTCCCCGACGCCACAGGGGTCGGCCGGGCAGGGACGTGAGGCGGCCACCACGGTCGCCACCGTCGTCCGGCGTTCCGGCCCGCCTCCGGCCGGAAGCGGGCTACTCTGCGTGTGGGGCGTCGGCGGATGTCGGACAATGGAACAACAACAAACATCCGCCAACGCATGGACACACGCAGTGGTCTAGTCAACAATGCGTGGGTAGGCAGGTGATCGATCAACGGCTCCGGCCGCCGACGATCGCCCGTCAAGAAGTAGAAGCCTCCGTCTTCCCCGCACAGGAAGGCGGACCGAGGACCCGGCGCTCTCTGCCCTGACTGCTCCGGATCCTCGCCTTCGGCCGACTGGGACCGCACACCCCACGGCCGATGTTGCTCCGGGCTGCGGTGCCGGGAGGGTTGAGGGTCCCTCTCAGGCGCCGCGGCCCGCGGGTGTTTCCGGGGCCGACCACGACGGCCACCGGCCCTTTCCGGTCATCTTCGTACCGCCAGGTACGCTCGCACACGTGCCCTCCATGAACGAACTCGTCCGCCAGCACACCGCTCTCAGCGACTCCGACCTGGAGTGGCTGCATCTGCTGGTGTCGGAGTGGCAGCTGCTGTCCGACCTCTCCTTCGCCGACCTGGTCCTGTGGGTCCCCACGCGCGACGGCACCCGCTATGTCTCCGTGGCCCAGATGCGCCCCAACACCGGCCCCACCTCCTACCAGGACGACATGGTCGGCCACCTGGTCCCCCGAGGTCGCCGCCCTCTGCTGGACGCCGCCCACGACGAGGGCCGCATCGTCCGCGAGGGCGACCCCGAGTGGCGGGAGGAGGTGCCCGTACGGGTCGAGTCCATCCCCGTGCGCAGGGAGGGGCGGGTGCTCGGCGTCATCGCGCGCAACACCAATCTGCTGACCGTGCGTACCCCCAGCCGGCTGGAGCTGACGTATCTCCAGAGCGCCTCCGACCTGGCCCAGATGATCGCCGGGGGCGCGTTCCCGTTCCCCGACCAGCAGGTCGACATGGATGCCTCGCCGCGCGTCGGCGACGGCCTCATCAGGCTCGACGCCGACGGGATCGTCCAGTACGCCTCGCCGAACGCCCTCTCGGCCTACCACCGCCTCGGCCTCGCCACCGATCTCGTCGGCTGCCATCTCGGCCGGACGACCGCCGAACTCGCCCCCTCCCGGGGCCCGGTGGACGAGGCGCTGGCCAAGGTGGCGAGCGGATGGGCGCCCCGTGAGTTCGAGATCGAGTCCGTGGAAGGTGTGATCCAGTTCCGGGCGATCCCCCTCAAGCCCAAGGGGCCGCGCATCGGTTCGCTGGTGCTGCTGCGGGACGTGACGGAACTGCGGCGGCGCGAGCGTGAGTTGATCACCAAGGACGCGACCATCCGGGAGATCCACCACCGGGTGAAGAACAACCTCCAGACCGTCGCCGCGCTGCTGCGCCTCCAGGCGCGGCGCATCGAGTCCGAGCGGGGCCGCGAGGCACTGGAGGAGGCGGTGCGACGGGTCGGATCGATCGCGATCGTCCATGAGACGCTGTCCCAGAACCTGGACGAGCGGGTGGAGTTCGACGAGATCGCCGACCGGGTGCTCGCCATGGTCGCCGAGATCTCACCGGGCAAGGTCGTCGGCCGGCGCACCGGACGCTTCGGCATCCTGGACGCGGAGGTCGCGACCCCGCTCTCGATGGTCCTCACCGAGATCCTGCAGAACGCCCTCGAACACGGTTTCCGTGAGGGCGACACCGGCACCGTCGAGGTCTCGGCCGTGCGCGGCGGCACCAGCAAGGAGACCCGCCTCCTCGTCACCGTCCAGGACGACGGCGTCGGCCTCCCCGAGGGCTTCGACCCGCACCGCTCCGGCAACCTCGGCCTGCAGATCGTACGGACGCTGGTCGAGGGCGAGTTGGGCGGCACGTTCGACATGGTCCCCGCTCCGGAGCGGGGCACCCAGGTGATCCTGGACCTCCCCGTGCGGGCCCAGAAGTAGCGGCGGACACGACAGCCACGCACACGACAGCCACGCACACGAAAGCCGCGATCGCCGTGACGACCGCGGCCTTCCTGCGGCGAACAGCACAGAGCCCCGGACCACCATGTGGTCCAGGGCTCGGGCTCGTGGCTGATTAAGCGCACCGGGGGTACTGCGCGCTGCGGCTCGGGGGCGGGAGAAGCGCACTCGCTGTGCGCGCCGCCAAGCTCAGGCTATTGCTGGGTGGGATGTCAGGCGGATGCCTGACGGGCCCGGTTGCGGGCGGCGCGGCGCTTCATGGCGCGGCGCTCGTCCTCGCTGAGACCACCCCAGACGCCGGAGTCCTGGCCGGACTCAAGCGCCCACTGCAGACACTGCTCGATAACAGGGCAGCGACGGCAGACAGCCTTGGCTTCCTCGATCTGCAGCAGCGCAGGACCGGTGTTGCCGATGGGGAAGAAGAGCTCGGGGTCTTCCTCGCGGCAAACGGCGTTGTGACGCCAGTCCATGGCTGCTACCTCTCCTTGGGTATTACTTGCACGTTGCTTGTGAATGTGAACGCTTTCACGAATCCCTCAACAAGTGAAGGGCCGATCACCAGACGGACTGGTGTGGTCCTGTGGATTGAGGAGGGGTTCTGGCGCTTGCTTGAGCCGGGTGTTGCGGGCTGTCCCGAGCGCCACGTAGAGACTCGCAAACCTCAGCGGCGGATACAACCCCTTCCGGAAAGTTTTTTTTGATTCCTCGGTGTCGACTGTGTCACAGCCGTACTTCCATGGGGTGGACCCTGGCCTAAACGTTCGAGTGGAAGGACTTTTGCCCGTTCCGCTCACACAATCACACGCAGTGCACGGCGTACGCCTGTGAACGTCACGCTCGTACGCAGTCCGAGGTGGTCGCCGTCCATCTGGAGGGGGAGAGGGGCCTTCGAATGCAAGGTGAAGTCGGTCAGATCGTGCAGGGTGGTGGCGTGCTTGCCGCGGGGTCCCCGCTCGGGGGACGAAGTGAGCAATTGTGTGCCATATCGGGCGAGCGCGGGCGTCGACATGCGGCTCAGGCCGAGCACGTCGAGGCCTTTATCGAACGAGGCCTTAGGCGACGCGTACACCGGGCGATTACCCAGAAACGTCCACGGGGACGTGTTGCAGACTATGGACAGCACAAGATCGGAAATCGGATCCTGGCCCGCCTGCTCCACGGTGATCGTGCCGAGTCTGCGATGCGGCTCTTCCAGGAACTGCCGAAATGCCTGACGCAGGTAAAGGGCGTGTGTGGATTTCCGTCCGCGTTCCCGTTGTTGCTCGACACGGCCGATCACACCCGCGTCGAATCCGAAGCCGGCGCAGAAGGTGAACCAGCGGGACGGCACCGCCTCGTCCTCCGTACCCGGTGTGCCCGAGGCCATGCCCAGTCCGACCGTGCGCTCCCGGCTCTCGCGCAGGGCGTCGAGCAGGACGCCGGTCGACTCCACGGCGTCGTTGGGCAGTCCCAGCGCACGGGCGAAGACGTTGGTGGAGCCGCCGGGAACCACGGCGAGACGGGGGAGGCGGTCGGGATCGGGGCCGTGGTGCAACAGGCCGTTGACGACCTCGTTGACCGTGCCGTCGCCGCCGAGGGCGACGACCAGTTCGATGTCGTCCTTGCCCTCCGCGGCCTGCCGGGCGAGGTCCCGGGCGTGGCCCCGGTACTCCGTGGTGACCGCCTCAAGCTTCATCTCGCTCGCGAGGGCGTGGATCAGGACATCGCGCGTACGTGCGCTTGTGGTGGTTGCCGCCGGATTGACCACGAGAAGTGCACGCATGGGTTGCAGCGTACCTACTGGGTGGTACCCGGCCCATACCGAGGTGCGGATCAAGGGGAGATCGGGTAGTGACGATGAGCACGCGGGGGCGTGTGGAGGGGCGGCTACCCTTCACGGGTGAGCCCTGAGCAGACCCCCACGCCGGACACCTCCGACGCCGAGCCCCGTCCCGGGCGGCTGACCGCCGCCGCGGCGCTGGCCGCGCTGGAGGGGGCGGCCCTGTTGGTGGGCGGCGGGGCCATGCTCGTCCTGGGCCTCGGCGGCGACTCCGACGACCTGAGCACCGGCGTCACCGGAGGGATCACCCTCTTCGCGCTGGCCCTGCTGCCGCTGATCGCCGCGCGCGGGCTGCTGCTGCGCCGGAGCTGGAGCCGGGGGCCCGCCGTGATCACCCAGATCATGGCGCTGCCAGTGGCCTACAACCTGCTGCGCGCCGACAGCGTGGCGATCTGGGCGGGCATCGTCCTGGCCGTGGTCGCCGTCGCCGCGCTGGTCCTGCTGATCAATCCCGCTACGACCCAGGCCCTGGGGATCCAGGGGCCGGGCCGGGCGGAGGAGACGAAGCGGTAGGTCCTGACGGGGCGCGGGAGCTACTCCTCCACGAGCAGCTTCTCGCGGAGCTGGGCCAGCGTCCGCGCCAGAAGCCGTGAGACGTGCATCTGCGAGATGCCGACCTCCTGGGCGATCTGCGACTGGGTCATGTTGCCGAAGAAGCGCAGCAACAGGATCCGCTTCTCGCGCGGCGGAAGGTCCTCCAGGAGCGGCTTGAGGGACTCCCGGTACTCGACGCCCTCCAGCGCCTCGTCCTCGGCGCCGAGCGTGTCCGCGACGGCCGGGGACTCGTCGTCGGTGTCGGGGACGTCCAGGGACAGCGTGGAGTACGCGTTCGCCGACTCCAGGCCCTCCAGGACCTCCTCCTCCGAGATGGCCAGCTTCTCGGCCAGCTCGTGCACCGTCGGCGAGCGGCCGTGCTGCTGGGACAGCTCGGCCGTGGCCGTGGTCAGCGAGAGGCGCAGCTCCTGCAGCCGGCGCGGGACCCGCACCGCCCAGCCCTTGTCACGGAAGTGCCGCTTGATCTCGCCGACGACCGTCGGGGTCGCGTACGTCGAGAACTCCACGCCGCGGTCCGGGTCGAAGCGGTCGACCGACTTGATCAGCCCGATGGTGGCGACCTGCGTCAGGTCGTCCAGCGGCTCCCCGCGATTGCGGAAACGGCGCGCGAGGTGCTCCACGAGCGGCAGATGCATCCGGACCAGCCGGTTGCGCAGCTCCGCGTACTCGACACTGCCGTCCGGCAGGGCGCGCAGCTCGATGAACAGGGCTCGCGCCCCGCTGCGGTCCTGCGGATGGTGCTGGGTGCTGCGCACGGTCTGCGCGTGCTGCGCGGCCGTCTCGTCGTGTCGCTCGTGCTCGCTCATAGTCCCGCCCGCCGTCACCGTTCCCCCAGCTCCCGACTGTGTTCGTCGAGCGGGGGAGGCCCCAGTCCGCCCTCGTGAGGACGTGGTGATCCGCAGGACACCCTCCGGATCCCGTTGCCCGCCGGAGGGCGCCTCGCGCTCCTCGCCGTCGGCCGGCTCCGTCCACCGAGACGCTCCGGCCGCCGAGGACTCGTCCTCCGGGTGCGGCCTGGCCTGCTCGGGGATGCCGTCGACGCCGTCCGCCAGAGGCGCCGGCCCACTCGGACCGCCGTCGTCCTCCGCGGGAAGTTCCCGTGTGCCGCGTTCTTCGTCCCGCACCGGCCCGTCCCCGTTCCTCACGCCGGCCCGGGTCCCGCGCCGCGCTGTTTGTAGAGGCTGATCGAAACGGTTTTGTCGTCGGCCACCGCGGAGGAGACCTTCCCCGCCAGGGCCGACAGCACGGTCCAGGCGAAGGTGTCGCGCGCGGGGGCGTGACCGTCCGTGGTGGGGGCCGAGACCGTGACCTCCAGTGAATCGTCGACCAGACGGAAGACACAGCTGAGCACCGAGCCGGGCACGGCCTGCTGAAGCAGGATCGCGCAGGCCTCGTCGACCGCGATGCGCAAATCCTCGATCTCGTCGAGGGTGAAGTCCAAACGGGCCGCGAGGCCGGCCGTCGCCGTACGCAGCACCGACAGGTAGGCACCCGCGGCCGGCAGCCGGACTTCCACGAAGTCCTGGATCCCGGGCTCGCCTGCGATCTGGGACACCCTCACCTCCAAGGTGGTACAAGCTTTTTCGGGGGCCGAGGGTCGCCCCCCGGGGTAACGCGCTACGTGGTTCAGCGGTGACGCTATCGCGCTACCGAGCGTCGTGTCCTCGGGGTCCTGAGGACCCCACCCCATGCTGTCACTCATAGTAAGCCTATGAATACGCTCGGTGGCTAGAGGTCTGCGGGCCTCAAATAGGAAGAGCGCGCGCCGGATTGACGTACCCAGGCGTCGGACTGCCGAACCGTGTCACACGAGTACGTCGACGTGTCACGGGGTGACATGGTTCCGTCGTGCGACGACTCCGCTCCGGTAGTCATACCGGTACAGGGACTGTCATACGAGTACATGGTCGACGAAGCACCAGCGCCAGGTCTCGCCCGCCTCGAACGTACGCATGATGGGATGGCCGCTCTCCTTGTGGTGCTCGGTCGCGTGCCGCATCGGCGAGGAGTCGCAGCAGCCCACGTGCCCGCACTCCAGGCACATCCGCAACTGCACCGGATGACTCCCGGCGGCCAGGCACTCCGGGCAGGTGTCGCTCAGCGGTTCGGGCTCGGGGTGCGGCAGCGCCTCCGTGTGCGTGCACTGTTTCATGATTGCCAGGTTACGACGGGTGCGCGGAACGCCGCGCGGAAACGAAGGCGGCGCAAGCGATGCACTTCCTGCCCTTGCTGTTGCTGGTCGCCGGGAGCGCGACGGTGGCCGGTGCCGCCCGGCGTACGCCGGTGCCCGCCCCGCTGCTGCTGGTCGCGGCAGGGCTCGCGGTGTCGTATCTGCCCGGAGTGCCGCACTACGAACTCGATCCCGAGATCGTCCTGCCGCTGATCCTGCCCCCGCTGCTGTACACGGCCGCCAGCGACAGCTCGTACCTCGACCTGCGGGCCCAGCTGCGACCCGTGGCGCTGCTGTCGGTCGGCTACGTGCTCTTCGCGACCCTCGCGGTCGGCTGGGCCGCCTACCTGCTCGTGCCGGGGATGCCACTGCCCGCGGCCCTGGTGCTCGGCGCGGTGGTGGCCCCGCCGGACGCGGTCGCGGCCACGGCGGTCGCCCGGCGGGTGGGCCTGCCCTCGCGGATCACCACCATCCTGCAGGGCGAGTCCCTGGTGAACGACGCGACCGCGATCACCGCCTACCGGGTGGCCCTCGCGGCCACCATCGGCGAGGGCGCGAGCTGGTCGGGCGGGACGGTCGACTTCCTGGTGGCGGCGGTCGGCGGCGTCGCGGTGGGCCTGCTGCTGATGGTGCCGATCCACTGGCTGCGCACGCACCTGAAGGAGGCACTGCTCCAGAACACCCTCTCCCTGCTGATCCCGTTCGTCGCCTACGGCCTCGCCGAGTGGGTGCACGCCTCCGGGGTGCTCGCCGTGGTCGTCGTCGGCCTGTACCTCGGCTACCGCAACTGGCAGGTCGACTTCGCCACCCGCCTCCAGGAGGAGGCCGTCTGGAAGATGGTCGCCTTCCTGCTGGAGTCCGCCGTGTTCGCCCTCATCGGCCTGCAGCTCCCGGTCGTCCTCGAAGGGCTGGGCGAGTACGAGGGGGTCCGCGCCTCCTGGTACGCCGTGGCCGTCTTCCTCGTCGTGGTCGCGACCCGGTTCGCGTGGGTCTATCCGGCCACCTTCCTGCCCCGCTTGCTGTCGCGGCGCATCCGGGAGCGGGAGGACAACCCCACCTGGAAGGCGCCCTTCGTCATCGCCTGGGCCGGCATGCGGGGTGTCGTCTCGCTGGCCATCGCCTTCTCGATCCCGCTCACGGTGAACGGCGGGGACGACTTCCCCGGACGGAACCTGATCCTCTTCCTGACCTTCACGACGGTCATCGGGACGCTCGTCATCCAGGGGCTGACCCTCCCGCCGCTCATCCGCGCCCTGAAGCTGCCGGGACGCGACCAGCAGGCCGAGACCCTCGCCGAGGCCAACGCCCAGGCCCAGGCGTCCCGCGCCGCCGAGGCCCGCCTCGACGAACTCCTCGCCGACGAGCGCAACGAGCTGCCGCCTCCGCTCGTCGACCGCCTCCACACCGTCCTGGAACGCCGCCGCAACGCCGTCTGGGAACGGCTCGGCGCGGTCAACCCGGTGACCGGGGAGAGCGTCGACGACACCTACAGCCGCCTCTCCCGCGAGATGATCGGCGCCGAACGCGAGGTCTTCGTGAAACTGCGGGACGGCCGGTACATCGACGACGAGATGTTGCGCACCCTGTTGCGCAGGCTGGACCTGGAGGAGGCGGCGGTATTCCGGGAGGCGTCCTGAGACGGTCCCGGGGCGCCGGCCGGTCTAGGGCGCGTGGTCCTCGAACGGGCGTCCGGTGATCACCGCGGCGAGCGTCGTCCCGCGCGCGAAGGCGCCCTCCGCCGCCAGGGCGACAAGTCCGTAGAGCGACTTGGCGACATAGAGACGCTCCACGGGCAGGGCGTGGCGGGCCTCGAAGTCGACGGCGAAGGCGTCCAGTTCGGGGGTGGTGCGCGCGTAGCCGCCGCAGTGGAAGCGGTCGTCGAGACGCCAGTCGCCGCGCGGTCCGCCGAAGGCCCGCTCCTGCAGCCTTCGTATCTCCTCGTCGAGGAAGCCCCCCTTGAGGACCGGAATTCCGAGGGCGCGCTGGCCGGGGGCCAGGCCGGCGGCCAGCCCCGCGAGCGTGCCGCCGGTGCCGCAGGCCAGGGCCACGACGTCGGCCCGGCCGCGCAGTTCCGCGCCGAGGTCCTGGCAGCCGCGCACCGCGAGACTGTTGCTGCCGCCCTCGGGGACGACGTACGCGTCCCCCGCGTCGGCGGCGCGCAGGACGGCGGCCAGGGCGGCGGGGTCGGACTTGCGGCGATAGGTCGATCTGTCGACGAAGTGCAGCCGCATGCCGTCCGCCGCGCAGCGGGCCAGGGACGCGTTGAGCGGACGGTCGGCCAGTTCCTGACCGCGGACCACGCCGATGGTGGGCAGGCCCAGGAGGCGGCCCGCCGCCGCGGTGGCGCGCAGGTGGTTCGAGTAGGCGCCGCCGAACGTGAGCACCGGCCGGCCGGCCGCCGCGCGCAGGTTGGGGGCCAGCTTGCGCCACTTGTTGCCGACGAGCCGCGGATGGATCAGGTCGTCGCGCTTGAGGAGCAGCCGGACGCCGTGGCGGGCGAAGCGCTCGTCCACCACCTCCTGCAGAGGGGACGGCAGCACGGGGTCCAGGGCGGCGACGGGGTCGGGGGCGGAGGACTGGCCGGTCACGTGCCCATTGTCGGACACATGACCGGTCGGCGTCGGGTGCGCCGGCGCTCGTGCCCTATTTCAGGCGGTCCCGTACCCGGTCTCTCATGTGGGCCATGGTGAAGCCCCGGGGGTCGACCTTGCCGGGCTGCCATTCGAGGTGGCCGATGACGGACCGCTGGTTCCAGCCGTGGTGGCGGCAGATCGCGGCGGAGACCCGTTCGATGGCGTCGAGCTGGGCCGCCGGCCAGGGGTCCTGGCCGTCGCCCAGGTTCTCGCACTCGAAGCCGTAGAAGTGGCGGTTGCCGTCGGTGTTGGACTCGTTGTCCGGCGGGAGCGCCTTCTCGGCGATCACGGCCCGCAGTACGTCGTCGTCGCCGAGGCCGGCGTGGTTGGCGCGGCCGTAGCCGACGAGGTGCACCCGGCCGTCCTTGGTGATGACGCCGTGGCACAACGGGCCGGGCAGGCCCTCGTAGCCGTTGCGGCAGATGCGCACGGTGCGTTCGCTGCCGGAGGTGACGGTGTGGTGGATCATCACGCCGTGGACGGGCCCCCAGGGGCCCACGTGGTTGCGGTTGTGATGCTCCCAGTCGCCGACCTCGACGACCTGTACGCCCTCGTTCCTGAGGACGGTGAGGAACCTGCTCGCGGACATGGGTGGGGCCATGGCCGACTCCTTCGTGCTGTCCGGCGGCCGCTGGTCGTGGTCGCCTCGTACGCAGGCTTGTACCCCCCTCGCGCGGTGCGAGCGAGTTGTCGGCGGGGCGTGCGGGTGGATCCGGTCAGATTCGCGCGGCGCTCGGACAGACGCGCGAGCGGGTCGACAGCGGCGACCGACATGCCCACTCTCCCTAAGATCCATTCCCGCTCTTTCGGGTAATAGCACCAACACGCTCCGTGATGCGAGGCTGGTCGGGAGATCGGTGACCGCGATATCAGTGCACACCCGGAGGGGAAATCCGTATGTCGGTAGGCGAAGAGGTTCGCTCGCAGCAGGACAGGCCGCAGCAGAGTCTCGGCACGGCGGCTGCAAGGAACCTGGCCACCACCACGAAGTCCACACCCCAGATGCAGGAGATCAGCTCGCGCTGGCTGCTGCGCACCCTGCCCTGGGTGAATGTGCAGGGTGGCACGTACCGGGTGAACAGGCGGCTCACCTACGCGGTCGGCGACGGCCGCGTCACCTTCGTGAAGACCGGCGACCGGGTGACCGTCATCCCCGCGGAGCTGGGCGAACTGCCTGCCCTGCGGACGTACGAGGACATCGAGGTGCTGGGCGAGCTGGCCCAGCGGTGCGAACAGCGGGAGTTCGCCCCCGGTGACGTACTGGCCGAATTCGGCAGCCAGGCGGAGGAGGTGTTCCTCCTGGCCCACGGCAAGGTCGAGAAGATCGGGACGGGCCCCTACGGCGACGACGCGGTCCTCGGCGTACTGGCGGACGGCGCCTACTTCGGCGACCAGGCCCTGCTCGACCCCGAGGCGATCTGGGAGTACACGGCCCGCGCGGTCACCGCGTGCACGGTGCTCGTCCTGCCCCGTCGCGCCGTCGAGCAACTCGCCGAGCGGGCCGAGACCCTGAGCGAGCACCTTCAGGAGCTGCGCGCGATCCCTTCGCAACGCACCAACAAGTACGGCGAGAAGGAGATCGACCTCGCCGCCGGCCACAGCGGTGAGCCGGACATCCCGCACACCTTCGTCGACTACGAGGCCGCGCCGCGCGAGTACGAACTCAGCGTCGCCCAGACCGTCCTGCGCATCCACACGCGCGTGGCCGACCTCTACAACCAGCCGATGAACCAGACCGAGCAGCAGATCCGGCTCACGGTCGAGGCGTTGAAGGAGCGCCAGGAGCACGAGCTCGTCAACAACCGCGAGTTCGGCCTCCTGCACAACTGCGAGTACGACCAGCGGCTCCAGCCGCACGACGGTGTGCCCGGCCCGGACGACCTGGACGAACTGCTCAGCCGCCGCCGGGGCACCAAGCTGCTGCTCGCCCACCCGCGCGCGATCTCCGCGTTCGGACGCGAGCTGAACAAGCGCGGGCTGGTCCCGGAGACCATCGACATCGCCGGGAACCGCATCCCCACCTGGCGCGGTGTGCCGATCTACCCGTGCAACAAGATCCCGGTGACCGAGGCCAGGACCACGTCGATCATCGCCATGCGTACGGGCGAGGACGACCAGGGCGTGATCGGTCTGCGGGCCGCGAGCATCCCGGACGAGATCGAGCCCAGCCTGTCCGTGCGCTTCATGGGCATCAACGAACAGGCGATCATCAAGTACCTCGTGACGGCCTACTACTCGGCCGCGGTCCTGGTCCCCGACGCGCTCGGCGTTCTGGAGAACGTCGAGATCGGCCGCTGGCGGTGACCCTGTCCGACCGGATTCCGTGTCCCCGCCCCTCAGGGCGGGTGCACTCCGGGACGCGCCCCTCGGCAGCGGCACCACCGACCGCCGGCTCTCCGGGGCGACCCCATGGGTGAGTTCCTGACGCAGACGAAGCGGGGTCCCGCCGAGACTCCGGCGAGGACGGCGAAGTCGGCGTACGCCGAGGGGACGGTGTGCGCCGACGAGGCGGCCGGGGCCGGGGAGCCCGCGGCAGCGGGGGCCCCGGTACGGGTCGCGCAACCGGCGGGAGTCGTCCGGCCGGCGGGGCCGACGGGCGACCGGGGCCGCGAGCGAAGGGGAGTTCTGGAGCCGAAGGGGGGCGGGGAGCCGGTGAGGGCTGGGTCTCCCTGCGGTGACCGGAGCGCGGCCGACCCGGCGGGCGGGCGGAATCGGCTCGACGGGCGCGAGGCGGCGGGAATCCTGGAGCAGGCCCGGGTGTCCGTCGACCCCGAACTGCGCCGGGCCGTGAAGACCCTGCCCCTGTCGATGCGCCGGGTCGCGCGCTACCACTTCGGCTGGGAGGACGCGCACGGCACCCCGGCCGCCGGGAACGCGGGCAAGGCGATACGTCCGGCGCTGGTCCTGGCCGCCGTCTCCGCGCTCGGGGGGCACGAGTCCGCCGCCGTGCGGGCCGCCGCCGCGGTGGAACTGGTGCACAACTTCACCCTGCTGCACGACGACGTGATGGACCGGGACACCACCCGTCGGCACCGGGCGACCGCCTGGACCGTGTTCGGTGTCCCCGACGCGATCCTCGCCGGGGACGCGATGCAGGCCCTCGCCCAGCAACTGCTCGCCGAGGACCCGCACCCGGCGTCCGCCGCGGCCTCCGCACGGCTCGCGTCCTGCGTCATCGAACTCTGCGCGGGGCAGCACACCGACACCGAGATGGAGGGACGCCGGCCCGAGGAGGTCACTCTCGACGAGGTGCTCGCCATGGCCGAGGCGAAGACGGGCGCGCTGCTCGGCTGTGCCTGTGCCGTGGGAGCGCTGTACGCGGGCGCCGGCGAGGAGGACGTCGAGGCTCTCGACGCGTTCGGGCGAGAGGCCGGGCTCGCCTTCCAGCTCATCGACGACGTGATCGGCATCTGGGGGGACCCGAGCCGCACCGGAAAGCCGGCCGGGGCGGATCTCATGGTCCGCAAGAAGTCCCTCCCGGTGGTCGCCGCGCTCACCTCCGGCACCCCGGAGGCGACCGAACTCGCCGAGCTGTACGGACTGCCGTACGAAGAGGGAGATCTGGAGCGCACGGCACTCGTGGTGGAGCGGGCCGGCGGTCGCGACTGGGCGCAGGTTCAGGCCGCCGACCGGATGGCCCGTGCCATACAGGAACTGTCCCGGGCGGTCCCGGACCCGGAGTCGGCCGGCGGACTCCTCGCCCTGGCCGAGTTCGTGACGCGCCGCAGCAGCTGAGACCCGGCGCCCAGGGCCGGCCGATGCTCCGGAGGTGTCGGCGCCGTGCCGACCTGACCACGCGTGGTTCCGGCGCCTCCGGTCGACCGGCGGGTCCCGCACATCCCCACGGTGTGCGGGGCCCGTCGGTCTTTTCGCGCGGGTCAGTGCTCGGGGACGATCGTTTCCACGAGGCGTTCCATCAGGCCCCCGGGGGCCCGCACGCCGGGAAGGGCGCCGTCGAGGACGTCCGGCAGGGTGAGGTGTTCGAGGAGAAGGCCCTGCATGGCCAGGTAGAGGACCATGACCGTCTCGTCGCCGCCGGGGAGACCGGCCTCGCGGTGGAAGCGCATCCCGAACTCCAGCTCTCCGCGCACCGACTCGGTGTACGAGGCGTACAGGGCGGGGCGGCGGGTGGCTTCGAGGCGCAGCTCCAGATGGGCGAGGTAACCGGTGCGGTCCCCGGTGACGCGGGCCAGCAGGTCGCGCATGAAGGCCGTGACCAGGGTCCGGTCCTTCGGTGACGCGAGCAGGTCCTCGACCACGGCCGGGTCGGGTGCCAGGCGTTCCTTCAGTCGGGCGTCGATCTGGTGGAGAAGGGCGTCGCGGTCGGCGAAGTAGTTCGAGGCGGTGCCCACCGGCACCCCGGCCTCGGAGTCCACCGCCCGGAACGTCAGCCCGCGCGCCCCCTCCCGCGCCAGCACCTCCACCGCCGCGTCCAGCAGAGCGGCCCTGCGCTCCGGGTTCCTGACCATCCGGGCTCCCTCGTATCCGAAATCGTCTTGCAACCACTACGATTGAAGTACTATAACTGAAGTGGTTGCACGGTGGTCACGCGGTGATCCACCTGTCGGACGAGGAAAAGAGACCGGTTTGCGCAAGCTCACGTACGCCATCGCCTGTTCCATCGACGGCTTCATCGGGGACCCGGAGGGTGACGCGTCGTACATGTATCCCTTTGTGGTGGGGGAGTACGCGGAGTACCTCCTCACGGAGCACCCGGACATCAACCCGAGCCACGTGCGTCGGCTCGTCGGCACGGACGGCCTGCCGAACAAGCACTACGACACGATCGTCCAGGGCCGCGCCAGCTACGACGTGGCCCTGAAGGACGGCATCACCAGCCCCTTCGCCCACCTGCGCGAGTACGTGGCCTCCCGCACGCTGAAGGAGTCGCCCGATCCGCACGTCGAGATCATCTCGGACGACCTGGTCGGCAAGGTCCGTGAACTCAAGGCGGAGGACGGCGAACTCGGCATCTACCTCTGCGGTGGCGCGGCCGTCGCGGGCGCGCTGATCGACGAGGTCGACGAGCTGATCATCAAGACGTACCCGGTGGTGCAGGGCAGCGGGATGCCGATGTTCGGCTCCGGCTTCGACATCCGCGAGTTCACGCTCGACGAGGTGCGCGGCTTCGACAACGGGGTGGTCGTCCGCAAGTACAGCAGGAAGCGCTGACGGACGGGCCCGCGCGGTCGAGGCGCGACGAGGGCGAGGCCCCGCGCGTCCGTCCGGGAGCCGTGCGCGCGTGACCGGTCGCCGATCGTCCGCGCACGCGGGGAGCGCCCCGGGGCTGTCGGTCATACCCTGAGGGCATGGGCATCGACGAGCATGTCTGCCCGGTCTGCGGACAGCCTGTGGCCACGGTCGTACGGCGGCACAAGACGCTGGGCGCGTGGGTACCGGTATGGAGTCCGGGTCCGTGCAGGAATCACGAGTGTGCGGCGTACGTCGACGAGGCCGTCGAGGCCGAGGACGCCGCCGCGGAGAAGCCCCGGGCGGTGGCCCGGCGCACAAGCGGCAGCCATGGAGCGCATGGTGATCAGGACGCGCGGGCGGGCGGAGCGGGTGAGACCGCCGAGGGGAGGGCCGAGAAGAAGGCCTGACGGGTGCGGCCGCCACCGAGGCGGAGCGGCTCCGACGCCTCCTGCGCGAGCTGCCCGGACCGGGGGGTCGAAGGAGCGTACGCATGAAGTACCTGCTGATGGTCCTGGGCACACAGGCGGACTACGAGGGCATGCGCGGCAAGGCGTCCGCGGGCTCCCCGGGCTGGACGGGGGAGCAGTTGCAGGCCATGTACGCGCACATGGGCGCGATCAACGAGGACCTCGCCCGGACCGGGGAGATGATCGACGCGCAGGGACTGGCGGAGCCGGCGCGGACTCGTTTCGTCACGGCCGGCGCCGACGGCGAGCCGGTGGTCACGGACGGGCCGTACCCGCGGACCGAGGTGCTGCTCGCCGGCTACTGGCTCCTGGACTGCGCCGACCTGGACCGGGCCACGGAGATCGCGGCCCGCGTCGCCAGGTGCCCCGGCCCCGAGGGGCTCACGGAGTATCCGGTGGTCATCCGGCCGGTGCTCGACGGTGCGGGAGACGTCTGAGCCGTTCGTCCCCGTCCCCGCTCCGCTGATTCACCGTGTCGTCGGTGGCAGTCCGCCCGTCTCCGGGGACCGGCCCGTCAGGCAGTACGTGCCGCCCGCCGGGTCGCGCATCACCGTCCAGTGGGAGTGGCGGGCCACGACGGTGGCGCCGAGGGCTTCGTGACGGATCCGGACGGTGTCGATGTCGGCGCAGGCCAGGTCGAGGTGGGCGGAGGCGGGGCGGGGGGCGTCGAGACGTTGGAGGAGGACACGGAAGGGGAGGCCGGCCGGCGGGCGCAGGACATGGAACTCCGGGAGTGAGCCCGGGTGCGAGTCCCAGCCCGACAGGGCCGCCCAGAAGGCGACCTCGCCCGCGAAGCCGGCCGGCGCCACGTCCAGACACACCTGGTCCAGCCGGCTCCCGTCGACCACCGGCGGCCGCACGGACTCCCCGTGCCACGGCACCGCGCAGAAGAGGTGCCCGGCGGGGGAGCGCAGCACCGCCCAGCCGTCGTTCGGGGCGACCACCTCGGCGCCGAGCCGGACCGCCCGGTCGACCAGGGCGGGGACGTCGTCGACGGCCAGATCCAGGTGGGCGCCGCCGTCGCCGGACATCACACCCTGCGCCTTCACGCACGCGTCGCCGGTCTCGGGCAGCAGGGTCACGAACTCACCCCGGTCGCCCCGGGGTGCGGACAGCCGGGTGGCCGTGACCGCCGTCCAGAAGGCGCACGCCCGCTCCAACCCGGCCCTCGGCCGGTCGGCGAAGGCATACGTCCACCGAATCGCACCCCGTGCCGCGTCCGCCCCCTCCGCCTGCGAGTCTCCCTGCGAGCCGACGCCCGCGCCGCCGCCGCTGCCGTCCCCGCGCACTCCGCCCACAGCACCGTTCCCTCTCGGACTCCGGCCCCGCGGCCGAACGACTCGTACGTTCTCCCGCCCAGCCGCCGACCGTCTACCCCCGGCGCTCCATGAAGCGCAGCATGTTCCCCGCCGGATCGCGGAAGGCGCAGTCGCGGACGCCGTAGGGCTGGTCCATGGGCTCCTGGAGGACGTCGGCGCCGGCGGCCTCGACGCGGGCGTAGAGGGCGTCGCAGTCGGTGGTGGTGAAGTTGACGCCGCGCAGGACGCCCTTGGCGAGGAGCGTGGCGATGGTCTCGCGGTCGGCGGGTGAGATGTCGGGGTCGGCGGCCGGGGGTTCCAGGACGATCTCGACGTCCGGCTGGAGAGGGGAGCCCACGGTCACCCAGCGCATGCCCTCGAAGCCCACGTCACCGCGGACCTCCATGCCCAGCACGTCACGGTAGAAGGCGAGCGCCTTGTCGTGGTCGTCGACGGCGAGGAAGCACTGGGCGAGCCTCAATTCCGGGGCCGGGAGTCTGTTCGGGACGTGTGTGACGTTCGGATCGTTCGTGGCCATGCCTTCACGCTAGGGCGCTTCGCTCGGTTCCGCCGCGCGCACGCGGTGCCGGGACGGGCGGGTCAGGCGTTTCGCCACGCACGCGGGGATCGCCGCGCTCTCCTCGTGCGAGCGCGCCCGGTACGCGCTCGGCGTCTCGCCGACCAGCTCGGTGAAGCGCGAGCTGAAGGACCCCAGGGACGTGCACCCGACCGCGATGCACACCTCGGTCACCGTCAGGTCGCCGCGGCGCAGCAACGCCTTGGCACGCTCCGTCCTGCGGGTCATGAGATAGCCGTACGGGGTCTCGCCGTAGGCCGCGCGGAAGCTGCGCTGGAAGTGTCCGGGGGACATCAGCGCGGTGCGGGCGAGGGCGGTCATGTCCAGCGGCTCGGCGTACTCGCGGTCCATACGGTCCCGCGCCCGCCGCAGCCGCACCAGGTCGTCCCGGTTCATGGCCCCAGCATCGCACCGACCACGGACAACGGGCCACGCGCGGCCCGGCCCCCGTGCTCACCCCTTCACCGCCGAGTTGGCCACCCCCTGGACGAACCACCGCTGGAAGAAGGCGAAGACGATCAGGACCGGGAGGACGAGGAGGACGCCGAAGGCGAGGATCTGACCCCAGTCCGGGGGCTGCTGGCCCTGGAAGACGCTCATCTCCAGCGGCAGCGGGCGCACCGACGGGTCCGAGACCATCAGCACGGGCCACAGGAACGAACCCCACTGGGTGAGGAAGGTCAGGATCGCGACCGACGCGAACGCCGGCTTCGACATCGGGACGATGATCGCGAAGAAGGTGCGCCAGGGGCCCGCGCCGTCCAGCCGGGCCGCCTCCTCGATGCTCGGCGGGATCGAGCGGAAGAACGTGTGGAACTGGTAGACCGAGAACGCGTTGGCGATGAAGGGGAGCGCCTGGATGAAGAGCGTGTTCCGCTGGTCGTTGAACAGGTAGAACAACGGCACGGCCACCGACTCGAACGGCACCAGCATCAGCAGCAGGACCAGGGTGAACACGGCCTCCCGCCCCCGCCACCGCAGCCGCGAGAGCCCGTACGCCGCCATCGAGTTGACGAAGAGGCCGCCCGTCACCACCACGAACGCCAGCAGCAGCGAGACGCCCATGAACTGCCAGAAGTGACCGGTGCTGTCGGAGTTCAGGCTGTCCAGGACGGCGGCGTAGTTGTCGAAGGACAGATGGGTGGGCAGGAAGCCGGACAGACCGTTCAGGACCTCGTCGGACGGCTTGAGGCTGCCGAGGAGGAGGTAGAGGACCGGCAGTGTGAAGACGAAGGCCAGGACGGAGAGGACGGCGTAGTCGAGGAACCGGCGCAGCCCGGTGCGGGACGGGCCGGCCCCCGCGCTCGTCCCGGTCCGCGTGCTCGTCCGCGTGCGCAGACTCGTACTCGTGGTGGTGCTCATGCTCAGTCCTCGTTGTCGGGCCGGACGACGCGGCGCTGGATCAGGGTCAGGACGACGACGATCAGGAAGAAGACGACGGTGATCGCGGACGCCTGACCGACGTTGTTCTGGTCGAAGGCCGTCGTGACCGCCTGGTACATCACCGTGCGCGCGGCGTCCTCGTCGAGGCCGCCGCCCTTGACCAGCACGTACACCTGGTCGAAGACCCGGAAGGACAGCACCGAGGTGAGCATGGCGACGAAGACGAGCGTGCCGCGGATGCCGGGCAGGGTGATGTGCCGGAACTGCTGCCAGGCGGAGGCCCGGTCGAGCCGGGCGGCCTCGTAGCGCTCGCCCGGGATCTGCTGGAGGCCGGCGAGCAGGATGACCATCTGGAAGCCGACACCCTGCCAGACGGAGAGCACGATGATCGAGGCCATCGCCGTCAGCCCGTCGCCGAGCCAGTCGAACGCGCCCCAGTTGCCGAGACTCACCGCGTCCAGCACCGAGTTGAGCATGCCCTGGTCGCTGCGGGCGAGGATCAGTCGCCAGATCACGGCCACGAGTGCCATCGGGAAGACGACCGGCAGGAAGAAGAGCGAGCGGAACAGGCCGATCGCCTTCAGCTTGCGGTTCAGCAGGATCGCCAGGCCCAGGGCGAGACCCGTCTGCAGGGGGACGACGACCACGGCGAAGGTCAGGTTGTTGAGCAGCGCCCGCAGGAACGGGCCGGAGAGGTCGGGGTCGGTGAGCAGCCGCCGGTACTGCTCGATCCCGAAGAAGGTGGGTTCCAGCGGGGAGCCGAGGCGCACGTTGTAGAAGGAGAGCACCACGGCGTAGCAGAAGGGGATGCCGACGAAGGCGATGAGCCCGGCGACGGCCGGCGCGGACATGAGCAGTCCGTGCAGCCATTCGCGGTTCCGGCGGGACGGCCGCCGGGCCGGGTCACCGACGGGGGAGGCCTGCGTCCGGCCTGGCGCCGCCGCGGGCGCGGGTTCCACGGCTTTCACGGTTTTCACGGGAGGGTCCTCTTCCCTGCGGGGCGGGCGGCCACGTGGTGTGCGCCCGCCCCGGCCGATGGGTTCGACTGAACCCGATGGGTCGTGTGGGTCCTGTAGGTCGTGTGGCTACGGGTGCTACGGGTGCTACGGGTTCCGAGGGGCTACGGGATCGCGTAACCCGCGTTGTCCGCGAAGTCGCGGTCGATGGCGCGGGCGGCCTCGGCCAGGGCGTCCTCGGGATCGGCGCCCCCGTAGATCGAGTTGAGCGCCTCGCCGAACTTCGCGGTCACCACCGGGTATCCGGCGGTCACCGGGCGGGTGACGGCGACACAGGACTTGCTGATGTCGATGTCGCCGCAGGGCTTGGCGAGCTGGTCCGCGAAGAGCTGGAGCGGGCCGCCCTTCTTGTACAGCTCGCTGGCGGCGAGCGCCGACCTGGTCGCGGGCGGGGCGCCGTTGGCCTTCGTCATCGCGCCGACGTTGGTGTCGTCGAGGAGGAAGTCCAGGAAGGCACCGGAGGCCTTGGCGTTCTTGGAGTTCGCGCCGACGCCCCAGGCCCACGAACCCTGGCCGGTCTTCGGGCCGTCGCCGAAGTCGGGCAGCGGCAGCACGACCAGGTCGTCGCCGAGCGCCTCGCTGTAGGCGGGGTACATCCAGTGCCCGACCCAGCTGAGGGCGACCCGGCCCTTGGCGAAGGCGTTGCCGTCGGTGTTGGCGTCGACGGTGCTCTTCCAGGACTGGAAGGTCTTCATGGCCGAGACCACCGCCGGGGTGTCGAGGGCGCCCGCGGCCTTGCCGTCCTTGAGCAGGGAACCGCCGGCCGACCAGACGACCGGGGCGAAGCCGTAGGTGCCCCACTCGGTGGCGTAACCGTTGCCCTCCTGCAGGTCGAGGACCTTCCCGTCGGAGTCCTTCGCCTTCAGCGCCTTCAGCGCCGCGTCGAACTCCTCCGCCGTCCAGGCGTCGTCCACACCCTTCGGGTACGTCACCCCGGCCGCGTCCAGCAGCTTCTTGCTGCCGTACATGCCGAGCCCGGAGTCGAACATGCCCAGGCCGTAGTGCTTGCCGTCGATCTCGCCCTGTGCCTTGCTCGCGTCCGTGGCGTTGTCGAGGGTCCCGGCGGAGACGTAGTCGTCGATCGGGGCGAGCTTCTTGGTGTAGACGAAGTTGGCCATGGTCGGGCCGTCGAACTCCAGGACGTCCGGCAGCTTGTCGGCGTTCGTGGCGGTGATCGTCTTGGTGTAGTCGGTCTCCGGTATCAGCTTCAGCTCGACCTTCACCTTGTCCTGCGAGGAGTTGAACGACTTCACCGCGTTCTGCAGCGCCTCCGACTCGCTCTTCTGCCCCTGGTGGGCCCAGACGCTGATGGTTCCCTCACCGCTGCCGGCCTCGGCGGACGTGTCGCCGCCGCCACCACCGCCGCAGGCGGCCAGGGCTGCCAGGGGGAGGGCCAGGGCCAGGCCCGCACGGGCCGTGCGGCGGAACCTCTTGCTGGTCGGGCTGGGGGTCGGGCTCATGGTGTGTGCCTCCGTGCGGGATGAGGGTGCGAGGAGCGGGTGCGCCGAGAGGTGCGAGGTGCGGGGCATTCGGGGGGTGGGACCGGCGCGGGTGTCGCGGCGTGCGGGTGCGCGGCCCCGTGGTGAGGGAGCGTGGGTGAGGACGCGGGGGTGGATGGGGGCGGGGACGTGGGCGTGCGTGGCTGGGGAGGCCGGGGCGGACGGGAGGTCACCGCGGTCCGGCCGGAGGTCACTGGGGTCCGCGTGGGCGGGGCGGTGCCGTCGTCTCGCGCAGGACCAGCCGGATGGGCATCTGCACATGGCCGGGCTGCTCGGTGTCCGGCTCGTCCAGCCGGCGCAGCAGCAGCCGGGCCGCTTCCGCGCCCTGGCCGGCGACGGGCTGGGCGACGGTGGTCAGGCCGACCACGTCGGCGAGTTCGTGGTCGTCGAAGCCGACCACGGACACGTCGTCCGGCACCCGCAGCCGATGCCGCCTGAGCGCGCGCAGCGCGCCCATCGCCATCTCGTCGGACTGGGCGAACACGGCGGTCGGCGGCCGGGACGCGGCCAGCAGCTCGGTCATCGCCCGCTCACCGCCGTCGACGGTGTAGTCGCCGTCCGCGACCAGGGCCGCGTCGTGCTCGATCCCGGCCTCGGCGAGGACGTGCAGATAGGCGGCGCGACGGTCGAGGGGCGTGGTCCAGTGCAGCGGACCGCTGGCCCCGGAGATCATGCCGATCCGCCGGTGGCCGAGGTTCACCAGATGCCGTACGGCGCTCTCCGCGCCCGCCCGGTCGTCGATGCCGACCACGGTGAAGCCGGGCCGGGGACCCCCGACCGTGGAGGCCAGCGGCACCCCGAGCGAGCGCAGGGCCGCCGACTCGTCCTCGTCCGGGATGAGCAGCGAGAGCACCGCGTCGACCCGCTTGCGCACCGGCAGCTTGGTGAAGAAGCGCTTGCGTGCCTCGGGCGAACCCAGGTTGTACAGCAGGACGTCGTACCCGGCCGCGCTGAACACCTGCTCGGCGGCGTCCAGCACGGTGCCGAAGAACCAGCGGCCGATGTACGGGGCGACGACCCCGATCGTGTACGTCCGCCCGCTGGCCAGGCTGGACGCCGAACGGGAGGCCGTATAGCCGAGTTGTGCGGCGACGGCCGCGATCTGCGCCCGCACCTCGTCCGAGACTCCCGGCCGGCCCCGCAGCGCGCGGGACACGGTGGACGCCGAGACCCCGGCGGCGGTGGCGACATCGGTGATGCTGACCGTCACGGCGGTCTTCTCCCGTCGGTAGGGCGTGGGTCGGCGTCTCGCGTGGAATCCCGCGCCGGTTTCACGTCGGTGTGAGCTGTTGGGGTGACGTGACCGTAAACCCGCCTCCTCTGTTGCGCAAGCGTTTGCGTTCAGATTTACTTGCGCTGATTCTCCAGTGACACCCTCCGGAATCATGGTCAGCGCACGCGTTTGGGCGCTGTGAGCGACAGGACTGCTGCGCATGCGATACGCCCCGCCCGGCCTCTGCGTGAACGACTTCGCCCTGCTCCGCGACGACGACGGCACCTACTCCGTGCTGCACCTCCAGGGCCCCTGGACCGACGACTTCGACCACCTGCGCATGGAGACCTCCTACGGCCGGGCCACCTCGGCCGACCTGGTCGCCTGGTTGCCCGAGGGCAGCGTGTTCGGCAACGGCCTGCCGGGCCGCTTCGACCAGCGGGCGGTCTGGACGATGCACCCGTTCCGCCATGGCACCGGTATGGCGATGCTCTACACGGGCGTGCGCGGGCTGACGCCGGAGGGCTGGCCGTTGCAGGCGGTGGGCCTCGCGTACTCCGACCGCACGGACGGCACGGGCTGGCGGCGCCACGGCACGGAGCCCGTCGTCGAGGCGGACCCCCGCTGGTACCGCACCGCCGACCGCATGGGCTGGCGGGACCCGTTCGTCGTGCGCGACGACGAGGGCGACGGCTGGGCGATGGTGATCTGCGCGAGCGACGTCTCCCTCCCCGTGGAGACCGGTGGCTGTGTCGCCCTCGCCACCTCCGACGACCTGGAGCACTGGACGGTCCACCCGCCCCTGATCTCCCCCGGCGACGTCGACGAACTCGAATGCCCGGTCCTGGAACGCCTCGATGACGGAACCTGGCTCCTCCTCGGCTCCATCGGCGCGACCCGGGGCTTCGAGGCATGGACGGCCCCGCGCCTGCGCGGCCCGTGGACCCGCCGGGGCGTGCTCGGCCCGTCGGGGGCGTACGCCCCGCGCGTCATCCTCGCCCCCGACGGCTCCCGGGTCGTCCTGCACACCACCCCCCGCCGCGTCGGCCTGACCGACACCGGCGACCACTGCCGAGGCATGCTCGCCCAGCCCAAGTCCCTGGTGACGGGCGGGGATTCGGCCCCGCGGCTGGAGTGGTGGCCCGGCCTGGACGCCTGGCTGGGCGAGGAGACGCACGCCGCGGCCCCGCATGCCGTCGGCGACGTCGAGGTCTGCGGCCGCCCCGTCGAAGTCACCCTGCGCACCGACTCCTTCGGCCCCGACCGCGCGAACGCCGAGCCCGCGGACACCCCCGACCGCGCCGAGAGTCCCGCCCTGACCGTCGGCTGCGACGGCAAGAACCTCCGGATCACCGGCGCCGCCGGTACCCCCCTCGCCGAGACCGTCCTCCCCGAAGCGGCCGGCACCCTGCGCATCCTGACCGTCGGGGAGTACGTCGAGATCTACGCCGACGGGGTCTTCGCCCTGACCACGCTCTCCTACACGGGCCGCCCCGCCCCCTGGACGGCGGTCACCGAGGACGGCACGAGGACCGTCCCCGTCCGCCCCCTCCGTCTCCCGGCCCCCGAGCGCGACGACGCCTCCGCCATCTGGCCCGGCCCCGACGGGAGTTGACCGGCGCTCCGGCCCGGTCGACGGGGCCCCGCGAAGTGCGGGCAGGAGTGGTTCGGCAGGGCCCGGCGGACGGTGCGCCCCCCCCGCCACGATCCGGTGCGCCCGGCCAGGAGCGGGCTGTTCTGGCACGGCGGCCGGGGGCCCGCGCTCCTCACCCGGAGGACATCGTCCGGCTCCGGCTCGACACCGCCGAACCGGCCTTCCTGTCGGCCTGCGAGACGGCCCGCTGCACGGCCCGGCTGCCCGACGAGGCCCTGCGGCCCAGCATCTCGCGGGAGCGCCGCGGCTGGCGGGCTTCACCCATGTCGTGGCCGCACAGCGGGCCGCCGAGGACACCACGGCCCGGGAACCGACCGCGCACTTCTCCGCCGAACTCCGCCACCCCGATCACCCGGACGCCCTGCTCCGGGCCGCCTACGTGCACACCGGCCCGTGAGCCGCCCGAATCCCGGCACCGCGCTGTCCCGCCTGCTGAACGACGACGACCTGCGGCGCAACGGTGTCCGGGCCGAGGCCCGGCTCCTCGGCCGTCCGCGCGGACCCGGACAGGACGCTCCGCACGGCCCCGGAACTTCACCGCACGGCCCCGGAAACACAACCGCACCCGGCCCGTGACACCGCCGTGCGGGACGGCGGCATACGGACCGGGTGCGGTCGAGAGAGGCCGGGTCAGGCCTTCTTGGTCTCCCAGAAGATCTTGTCGATCTGGGCGATGTAGTCGAGCGCCTTCTGGCCCGTCGCCGGGTCGGTGGACGCCTTGGCGGCCGAGAGGGCCTTGAGGGCGTCGTTGACCAGCTGGTGCAGCTCCGGGTACTTCTCGAAGTGCGGGGGCTTGAAGTAGTCGCTCCACAGCACCGAGACGTGGTGCTTGGCGAGCTCGGCGCGCTGCTCCTTGATGACGGTCGCGCGAGCCTGGAAGTGAGGGTCGTCGTTGGCGGCCATCTTGTCCTGCACGGCCTTCACCGACTCCGCCTCGATGCGGGCCTGGGCCGGGTCGTACACACCGCAGGGCAGGTCGCAGTGGGCGCTGACCTTGACCTTGGGGGCAAACAGGCGGGAAAGCATGGAGCGTTCCTTCCTCGTGATCGTCTTCTCAGGTGGGACATTACTCCCTGCGAGAGTGGTTTTCGCGGGTGCCCCCATGGGCTTAGGACAAAAGTCCGGGGTCAGACTGGGACTGGTGGAGGAACGAACCGGGGAGGTGCCGGGGATGCCGGAGCTGTCGCAGGAGAGCGAGCTGGAGCGGGCCCTCCTGCCCTTCGGAGTGGCCGAGGTCACAGGACCGTCCATGGTCCCGACGCTGCGCCACGGGGACCAGCTGCTCGTCCACTACGGCGCCCGCCTCCGGGTCGGCGACGTGCTGGTGCTGCGGCACCCCTTCCAGCAGGACCTGCTCGTCGTCAAGCGGGTCGCCGAACGGCGCGACGGCGGCTGGTGGGTGCTCGGGGACAACGCGTACGCGGGCGGGGACAGCACCGACTACGGGGTCGTGCCCGACGAACTCGTCCTCGGCAAGGTGCGGTTCCGCTACCGGCCCCGGCCCGGCGGTCAGCGCTCGCCGTTCGCGCTCGCCCGCTGGGTGCTCTCGGCCGCCCGGCCCGTGTTCGGCGACCGGTCTGCCTCCAGGCGTTTGCGGGCCCGGTAGGCCGCCACGTTGGCGCGGGTCGCGCAGCGGTCCGAGCAGTAGCGCCGGGAGCGGTTGGTGGAGGTGTCGAGGTAGGCGTTGCGGCACGGCGCCGCCTCGCACAGGCCGAGCCGGTCCACGCCGTACTCGGTGAGGTGGAAGGCCAGGCCCATCGCCGCGATCGCCGCGTAGCCGGCCGTCGCGTTCGAGGGGTGGTCCGCCAGGTGCATGTGCCACAGCGGGCGGCCGTCGTCGTCGCGGAAGTCGTGGCCGGAGATCTGCGGGCTCACCGGGAACTCCAGCAGCAGTGAGTTCAGCAGGTCCACGGCGAGGGTCTCGTCCCCGTCGTTCGCCGCCTCGAAGACCGAGCGCAGCCGGGCCCGTACCGACCGGAACCGGGTCACGTCGGCGTCCGTCGCCCGCCGGGCCGCCTGCCGGCTGGGTCCGAAGAGATCACGGACGGCCTCGACCGAGGTGAGCGCGTCCTTGCCCCGGTCCGGCTCCTCGGTGTTCACGAGGCGTACGGCGTAGTCCGAGTAATGGGCCAGTTCCACTTGTAGTCCTTACGAGGGCGCTCTATTGTCGTGATGCGGGTCAGGTAATGGCTGCTCGTACTTACAGGGTATTACGCAGTAGGCGGAAGACGCGGTACGCGGAAGAAGGGGCCTCATGACCACCACAGCCGGAACCGACTGGCATGCCTGGCAGGAGAGCTGGGACCGGCAGCAGGAGTGGTACCTGCCGGACCGTGAGGAGCGGTTCCGGGTGATGCTGGACATGGTCGAGGCCTTCGCCGGACCCGAGCCCCGCGTCCTGGACCTCGCCTGCGGTACGGGTTCCATCACGTCCAGACTGTTCGCGCGGTTCCCGAAGGCCGTCAGCACCGGCGTGGACCTCGATCCCGCGCTCCTGGCGATCGCCGAGGGCACGTTCGAGGGCGACCCCCGGGTCACCTTCGTCACCGCCGACCTCACCGACCCCGACTGGACGACCCGGCTGCCGTACGACTCGTACGACGCCGTGCTGACGGCCACGGCCCTGCACTGGCTGCACAGCGAACCCCTCGCCGCCCTCTACGGTCAGGTCGCGGAACTCGTCCGCGACGGCGGTGTCTTCATGAACGCGGACCACATGATCGACGAGTCGACGCCCCGGATCAACGCGGCGGAGCGCGCGCACCGGCACGCGGGTATGGAACAGGCCAAGGCGCGCGGCGCCGTCGACTGGGCCGCATGGTGGCAGCTCGCCGCCCAGGACCCCGTGCTCGCCGGGCCGACGGCCCGCCGTTTCGAGATCTACGGGGAGCACGCCGACGGCGACGTCCAGAGCGTCGGCTGGCACGCCCGCGTCCTGCGCGAGAAGGGCTTCGCCGAGGCCCGCGCGGTCTGGTGCTCGCCCTCCGACTCACTGGTGCTGGCGGTGAGGTAGACCGCCGCGCGCACGGACGGGTGCACGAGCGAGGGGCGGTACGGAGATCCGTACCGCCCCTGCCTGTCGTGCCGCGGCGCTACAGCACCTTGGACAGGAACGACTGGGTGCGCTCCTCCTGGGGGTTGGTCAGCACGTCGCGGGGGTTGCCGGACTCGACCACCACTCCGCCGTCCATGAAGACCAGGCTGTCGCCGACCTCGCGGGCGAAGCCCATCTCGTGGGTGACGACGACCATCGTCATGCCGGACTCGGCCAGGTCGCGCATGACGTCGAGGACGTCGCCGACCAGCTCCGGGTCGAGCGCCGAGGTCGGCTCGTCGAAGAGCATCAGCTTCGGCTCCATGGCCAGCGCCCGGGCGATGGCCACACGCTGCTGCTGGCCGCCGGAGAGCTGGGACGGGTAGTTGCCCGCCTTGTCGCCGAGGCCGACGCGCTCCAGCAGCTCACGGGCGCGGTCGCGGGCCTGGGCCCGGCTGACGCCCTTGACCTGGACCGGCGCCTCCATGACGTTCTCGGCGGCCGTCATGTGCGGGAACAGGTTGAAGCGCTGGAAGACCATGCCGATGTCACGGCGCTTGAGCGCGACCTCGCTGTCCTTCAGCTCGTACAGCTTGTCGCCCTTCTGGCGGTAGCCGACCAGCTCGCCGTCGACGTACAGCCGGCCGGCGTTGATCTTCTCCAGGTGGTTGATGCACCGCAGGAAGGTCGACTTGCCGGAGCCGGAGGGGCCGATGAGGCAGAACACCTCGCCCGTCTGCACCTCCAGCTCGATGCCCTTGAGGACCTCGACGGGGCCGAACGACTTGTGGATGCCCTCGGCCTTCACCATGGCGGTCATGCCGAGACTCCCTTCGGACGGCGCACGGGCAGTACGGCCGCCTTGAATCGCTGCATCGGTGTCGGCGGGAGGGACCGCGAGGAGCCCTTCGCGTAATGCCTCTCCAGGTAGTACTGCCCGACGCTGAAGATGCTGGTCAGGATCAGGTACCAGGCGGCGGCGAGGAACAGCATCTCCACCGTGGAGCCCGAGCCCTGGCCGATGTCCTGGGCGGCCTTGAGCAGATCCACGTACTGCACCGTCGAGACGAGCGACGTGGTCTTCAGCATGTTGATGACCTCGTTGCCCGTGGGCGGCACGATCACGCGCATCGCCTGCGGGATGACGATCCGGCGCAGCGTCTTGGCGTGACTCATGCCGAGGGCGTGCGACGCCTCGGTCTGGCCCTCGTCGACCGAGAGCAGACCGGCGCGGCAGATCTCCGCCATGTACGCGGCCTCGTTGAGACCGAGGCCGAGCAGCGCCGTCAGCAGCGGCGTCATGAAGGAGGACCAGTAGTCCTTGTAGATCGGGCCGAGGTTGATGTACTCGAAGACCAGACCCAGGTTGAACCAGACGAAGAGCTGGACCAGGACCGGCGTGCCGCGGAAGAACCAGATGTAGAACCAGGCGACCGACGAGGTCACCGGATTGTTCGACAGCCGCATCACGGCGAGCAGGATGCCGCCGACGATGCCGATCACCATGGACAGCACGGTGAGCAGGAGGGTGTTCAGAACGCCCTCGATGATGCGGTCGTCGAAGAAGTAGTCGGGGACGGCGCCCCAGTTGATCTTCTTCGCCTGCGCGAACGCGTAGATGATCGAGCCGAGCAGAGCGAGCGCGATGGCCGCGGACACATAACGCCCCGGGTGCCGGACCGGAACGGCCTTGAGGGCCTCCGGACCGGCGGGGGGAGTGTCCGAGGGACCGTCCGTCTTGCTGACGTCAACAGTCACGGGTGGAGCCTTTGCCTTTCAGAACCGAGCCGAGAATCAGGAGCCGCCGTTGACCTTGGCCTCGGTGATCGCGCCGTCCTCGACGCCCCACTTCTTGACGATCTTCTCGTACTCGCCGTTGTCGATGATCGCCTGGACGGCGGCCTGCAGCGCGTCGCGCAGCTCGGTGTTGTCCTTGGCGACGGCGATGCCGTACGGGCCGGCCTCGACCTGGTCGCCGACGATCTCGAAGTACTTGCCGCCGCCCGAGGTCTTCACCGAGTACGCGGCGACCGGGTAGTCGGCGGAGACGACGTCCGCGCCCTTGGAGCGCATCCGGGTCTCGGCCTCGGGGTTGGTGGCGAAGTCCTCGATCTTGAGGGCCTTGCCGCCGTCCTTCTTGCACTTCGCCGCCTGGTCCTTGGCGAGGTCGTGCGAGAACGTGTTGCGCTGCACGGCGATCGTCTTGCCGCACAGGTCGTCCCAGGTCTTGATGCCCTGGTCGTCGCCCTTGTTGGTGTACAGCGAGACGCCCGCGGTGAAGTAGTCGACGAAGTCGACGCCGGCGCCGACCTTCTTGCCGGTGTCGGCGTCGATGCCCTCCTGGCGGTCCTTGGTGTCCGTCATGGCCGACATGGCGATGTCGTACCGCTTGGCCGCCAGACCACCGATGAGGGTGTCGAAGGTGGCGTTCTGGAACTTGAAGTCCACGCCGAGCTGCTTGCCCATCGCCGCGGCGATGTCGAGGTCGATGCCGACGACCTTGCCGGACTCGTCCTTGTACTCCACGGGGGCGTACGCGATGTCCGAACCGACGTTGATCACGCCCTTGTCCCGGAGGGCCGCGGGCAGCTTGTCGGCCAGCGGGGCACCGCTGGCCGAGGCGGTCTCCGAACCGCTGTCCTTGCTCTTGGTCTGGTCACCGCAGCCGGTGAGCAGCAGGGCGCCCGCGACCGCGATCGCTCCGACGGCGGCGGTACGGGAACGCAGGCCGGTCGTACGACAGGTGGTGCTTGCGGTCATGGTGGGTTCCTCCGGCGGGGGTGGTGTGGAGTTGCCGACAGGTCGACGATTAACACGCGTCTTCGAGTGTGGCGACCTCGTGTGATTACGGCATCTTGCCATTCGGGCATGTGCAATCAGATGACCGGCCATGTCAAAATCGGATAACGGGTGACCCCCCGATGACCTACGAACCGCCGCGGACCAGGTGATCACACCGGATCCTGTGCGGGAATTCCTCCTTCCGGCCGGAAGATCTTCGGCGCATCTCAGGATGCGGTCGGCCTCGAACTCCGCACACGTGGCTGTACGTGACTTGTCATGACGTGTACCGACTTGCCCCGTTATCCGTCGATGAATCGAACGGTCCATGATCGTCTTCAAATGACCTACGAGTTGTGACCTTCGAGGTATCAAGACGTGTGGACTCGTCGTCGGCACCGTCCGTCCGGTAAGAAGGTTCCTTACACCCCTCATCCGGGGCCCAGGGCGCGTGTGCGGCGCGCCCGTCGCGTCTGAGCCCGCAGGCGTCGCCGTACGTATCGGTGACCTGGGACTTACGCGGTGCCCGCCCGCTTGCGGACCGGAAGCGGAACACCCTCAAACCATGAAGACCTAAGGGGTAACACCAGTGGCAGCGGAGATTGTCAATCCTCGCACCGACAGTGGCGACGACAGTACGGGACAGGAGGGCGGGGCGGAGCCTCTCAATTCCCTCGACTCCTTCGACCCCGCCTTCGCCCTGCACCGGGGCGGCAAGATGGCCGTGCAGGCCACCGTGCCGATCCGGGACAAGGACGACCTGTCCCTCGCCTACACGCCCGGCGTCGCGCGGGTGTGCACCGCCATCGCCGAGCAGCCCGACCTGGTCAACGACTACACGTGGAAGTCGTCGGTCGTCGCCGTCGTGACGGACGGTACAGCGGTCCTCGGACTCGGCGACATCGGCCCCGAGGCCTCCCTGCCCGTGATGGAGGGCAAGGCGATCCTGTTCAAGCAGTTCGGCGGCGTCGACGCGGTGCCGATCGCGCTCGCCTGCACGGACGTCGACGAGATCATCGAGACCGTCGTCCGGATGGCGCCCTCCTTCGGCGGCGTGAACCTGGAGGACATCTCCGCGCCCCGCTGCTTCGAGATCGAGAAGCGGCTCCAGGAAGCCCTCGACATCCCCGTCTTCCACGACGACCAGCACGGCACGGCGGTCGTGACGCTGGCGGCGCTGCGGAACGCGGCGAAGCTGACCGGGCGCGGGCTGGGCGATCTGCGGGCCGTCATCTCGGGCGCGGGCGCGGCCGGTGTGGCCATCGCCAAGATGCTGCTGGAGGCCGGTCTCGGCGACGTCGCGGTCGCCGACCGCAAGGGCATCGTCTCCGCGGACCGCGAGGACCTCACGCCGGTCAAGCGGGAACTCGCCGAACTCACCAACCGGGCCGGGCTCTCGGGCTCCCTGGAGGACGCCCTCGCGGGCGCGGACGTCTTCATCGGCGTCTCCGGCGGTACGGTCCCGGAGGCGGCGGTGGCCTCGATGGCCGAGAACGCGTTCGTCTTCGCCATGGCCAACCCCAACCCCGAGGTGCACCCGGACGTCGCGCACAAGTACGCGGCGGTCGTCGCCACCGGGCGGTCCGACTACCCGAACCAGATCAACAACGTCCTCGCCTTCCCGGGGATCTTCGCGGGGGCCCTCCAGGTGCGGGCCTCCCGGATCACCGAGGGGATGAAGATCGCGGCGGCCGAGGCGCTGGCGTCGGTCGTCGGCGACGACCTCGCCGCGGACTATGTCATTCCGTCGCCGTTCGACGAGCGGGTCGCTCCTGCCGTGACCGCGGCGGTCGCCGCGGCGGCTCGGGCGGAGGGTGTGGCTCGGCGCTGAGCCGAGTGCCGGGGCGGTGCGGGATGGTCTCGCCCCCGCCGCCCCTACCCGTCCCCTCACCAGGGGCGGTGCCCCTGCGCCCCCCAGTGCGGGTCCGGTGGGTCCGCGGGTCCGGTGGGGGCTGGTCGCGCACTTCCCCGCGCCGCTGAAAAAGCGGGGCCGCGCCCCTGCTTTTTCGGCCCGGGAGGGCCGGAGGCACTCAGGCGCGCGGAACTGCGCGAGAAGTACCACTCGGCCGCACCCGCCGTACCACCCGTGCTCCCGAGTTCGATCGCGCGAGTCCGGGTGACGGGACGCGTGTCACAGTCCTCCCCGGTTCCATCGCCTCCGGCGTCCCCCTATGGTCAGGCGCATGTTCGCTGCCTACGCCGCCCGCATCGACCGTGATCGACCGCTCGACGGACTGGAGTTGGGTGACCGCCCGGCCCCGGAACCGAGGCCCGGCTGGACGACCGTGAGGGTGAAGGCCGCCTCGCTGAACCACCACGACCTGTGGTCCCTGCGCGGGGTCGGCCTCGCCGAGGACAAGCTGCCCATGATCCTCGGCTGTGACGCCGCCGGTGTGGACGAGGACGGCAACGAGGTCGTCCTGCACTCGGTGATCGGCCAGACCGGCCACGGGGTCGGCCCCGACGAGCCCCGCTCGATCCTCACCGAGCGCTACCAGGGCACCTTCGCCGAACTCGTCTCCGTCCCCACCTGGAACGTCCTCCCCAAGCCCGCGGAACTCTCCTTCGCGGAGGCCGCCTGTCTGCCCACCGCCTGGCTGACGGCATACCGCATGCTCTTCACCAACGCCGGCGTACGCCCCGGTGACTCCGTCCTCGTCCAGGGCGCCGGCGGTGGTGTCGCCACCGCGGCGATCGTGCTGGGCAAGGCGGCCGGACTGCGGGTCTTCGCCACCAGCCGGGACGAGGCCAAGCGCAAGCGCGCCCTGGAGCTGGGCGCGGTGGAGGCGCTGGAGTCGGGGGCCCGGCTGCCGCAGCGTGTCGACGCGGTCATCGAGACCGTCGGTGCCGCCACCTGGTCCCACTCGGTGAAGTCGCTGCGCCCCGGCGGCAGCCTCGTCATCTCGGGCGCCACCAGCGGCGACCGCCCCTCCCACGCCGAACTGACCCGCATCTTCTTCCTCGAACTCAAGGTCGTCGGCTCCACCATGGGCACCAAGGACGAACTGGAGGACCTCCTCTCCTTCTGCGCCGCGACGGGCGTCCGCCCCGTCATCGACGAGGTGCTTCTCCTGGACCGCGCCCGCGAGGGCTTCGAACGCCTGGCGGCGGGCGACCAGTTCGGCAAGATCGTGCTCACCAGCCCCTGACGGACTCTCTCGTTACAGCGACGGCGACGGCGACGGCCGGCCCGGTTCTCCGGGCCGGCCGTCGTCATGTCAACTGGGGTTGACGCGACAGTGGATGTCAACGTAGGTTGACATCATGACCGAAGCAACGGATCTCGCCGAGCGCGCGGGCGACGGCGACCCCCGGGTCGGGCTGCGGGCCGTCGCCGCGCTGCGGAGGCTGCTGGAGCGACTGGAGTCGGTGCAGGTGCGCAGCGCCCGCCGGCAGGGCTGGTCGTGGCAGGAGATCGCCACGGAACTCGGAGTGAGCAGGCAGGCCGTGCACAAGAAGTACGGGAGGCATTGATGTTCGAACGGTTCACGAAAGACGCCCGTGCCGTGGTTCTGGGAGCGGTGGACCACGCCGAACGCACCCGTGCGACGGAGGTGACCGAGGAGCACCTCCTCCTCTCCTTGCTGGACCGCGAGGCCAGCCGCGCCTCGTTCGCCCTGGCCGCGCTGGGGCTCGCCGGAGCGGACCGCCGGGAGTCCGTCGAGCGTGCCCTCGCCGAGGCCCGCCGCCGAGGTGGGCTCTCCCGCGCCGACGTCGACGCCCTCTCCGGCCTCGGCATCGACCTCTCCGAGATCGTCTCCCGCGTCGAAGAGGCTCACGGCGTGGGGGCGTTGGCCTCGGAGCGGAAGGGCTTCGGGAGCGGCTGGGCGCGCCGTTCCGGCCACCGGCCCTTCACCCGCGACGCCAAGGACGTCCTGACCCGTTCCCTGCGCGCCGCCCACGCCCACCGCGACCGGCACATCGGCGACGAACACCTCCTTCTGGCCCTCACCACCCGCCCCGGCATCCCGGCCGAGGTCCTCGCGGACCACGGGGTGACGTACGCGGCGCTGGAGCGGGTGCTGTACGGGGCGGGGGAGGCCAAAGCGGGGTGAGTGCACCGGGTGAGCCGCTGGGTGAGCGCGCCGGGGGTGCGGCGAATGCCGCCCCGCCTCATCCCTTGGGTGCCCGCAGCACCACGCCGATGTGGGCCGCCGCTGTCGACAGGTGGCGTCGGGCGTCGCGCAGCTGCTCCTCGGTCACGCCGTGGTCGCGGGCCGCGTCACGAATGTCGTCGCGGAAGCGGTCCAGGAGACGGTCGAGGTCACGGGCCGGTTCACCCGTGGGCGGCTCGTGCACCCAGGCGGGCTCGTACCCGGCCGGGAACTCCTCGGGGGTGGCCGAGTACTCGGGCTCCCCGGCGCCGGTCGCCGCGCCCGTACGCCCGAAGCCGAAGTCCTTTCCGAACTCCATTCCGAAGTCCTTCCCGAACTCGCCGAACTCCTTGGCCAGTTCGGTCAGCCCCTCCCGGACGCCTGTCGGCCAGTCGCCCCGGGTGAAGTGGTCCTGGACGTGGTCCTGGACTCGCTTGGCGATGCGCTGCAGCTCCTCCTGGGCCTGGGTGCGGGCATGCTCCTGTGCCTCCTTGGCCTGGCGGCGGGCACGCTGGGCCTCCTCACGGGCACGCCGGCTCTCGTCCTTCGCGCGGCGTGCCTGCTCCTTCCACTCCTGCTTGACGCGGCGCATCTCCTCCTTGGCGGCCCGCCAGGACGCGTTGTCGGCGTACCCCCCGAACTCCCCGGGCGTCCCCTGCTCCCCCTCGCCCGTCCCGCCGCCCCCGCGGGCCTCGGACGCGGCCGCCCGCATCTCGCGGCGCAGGTCGCCCGCCGCGCCCCGTACGTCGGCCCGGATCTCGGCGGCCAGCTCCGCCACCGATTCGCGGATCTCCAGCTCCAGATCGGCCAGCTCGCCGCCGCGGTCGGCCAGTTCGGCGCGGCCCGCGTCCGTGATCGCGTACACCTTGCGGCCGCCCTCGGTGGTGTGGGTGACCAGTCCCTCCGCCTCCAGCTTGGCCAGACGGGGGTAGACGGTGCCGGCCGAGGGGGCGTACAGGCCCTGGAAGCGTTCCTCCAGCAGCCGGATCACCTCGTAGCCGTGGCGCGGCGCCTCGTCCAGCAGCTTCAGCAGATACAGCCGCAGGCGTCCGTGGGCGAAGACGGGAGGCATGTCAGAACACCTTCTTGTCGGTCGTGCGGTCGGTCGCGGCGTCGGCCGGCCGGTCGGCCCCGGGGGCGTCCGGTCCGTCGTCCGGGACGGGCGCGTGGCCGGACGGGTTCTCCGCCGCGGCGGAGAACCCGTCCGACGAATGGTCGCTCATGCCCTCGGGCCGGTGGGTGGGCGGGGGGCCGCCGTGGCCGTCGGTCGGGTCGGTGGGCGAGGGCTCGCTTTCGTCATCGGGTCGGTCGGCGGCCGGGAGGCCGGTGGAGACGGACCCGCTCGGTGTCGCGTCCGGTGTACCCGGACGCGGGTCCTGCCGCGCTCCCGGGGTCCGCCCCGCCTCCGTCGCCTCCGCCGCGTCCGCCGCCTTCTCCGCGCTGTCGCCCGGCTCAGGCTCCCCGGCCTCCGCCCGGCCCCCGCGGTCCGGCTCCCGTGGTTCGTCCTCCGACGGGGGCCTGCGCAGGAGGGCTATGGACCCGGAGACGGTGGTGGCCCTGAGGCGGCCGTTGCCCGCGCCCAGGCGGCCGGTGATCTTGTGGGCGCCCCAGGGACCGCTGACGCGGAGGTCTTCGAAGGCGTTGGAGATGGTGCCGCTGGCGGTGTTGGCCTCGACCTCGGCGTCGGTACGGTGGGGGAGACGGATGGCGATCTCACCGGAGACACTGGTGAGGCCGACGTCGGTGGGGCCGCCCGTGGGATCGAGGTCGAGGATGATGGAGCCGCTCACCGAGTCGGCCTTCACGCTGGGGCAGGACCCCTCCATGACGGTCAGGTCGCCGGAGACGGAGCTGAGCCGGAGGGCGCCGCTGAGGAACTGCGCCTCCACGTTCCCCGACACCGTCGTGGCGCGCACCGGGCCCGCCAGACCGACCAGGGTGGCGTCGCCCGAGACGCCCTTCACCTCGGTGTGCCCCTCCAGCCCGGTCACGACCGCCGTCGCGCCGACCACGCCCACTTCCACATGGGTGGCCGCCGGGACGGCCAGCGACACCAGGACGTTGCGACGCCAACCCTTCCGGCCGAGCCACTTGAGGAAGCCCTTCCAGGGCAGGTCGTCGTAGGCGACGGTCAGGGTGCCGCCCTTCTGCGTCACCGTCAGGGGTGGGCCCTCGACTGCGGACACCTCCAGACGGGCGGAACTCTCGTCGGTGCCCACCACGTTGACCGTTCCGTTGACGACGCGCACATGCAGTGCCGTCACCGGTTCGTCGAACGTGAGCCTTTGCGGCTCGGCGACGGACCATTCGGACATGGTGCTGACCCCCTCGGCATGACAGACGGGCAGGACGAGAGGACGTAGACCATACACGCACTATCGCGTTCTCACTATTCACGATATATCGCGGTCACGGAAAGTCAAGACACCCGTTCTGGTGACCTCACTCGTACATAGGGGGCAAATCGGCCTAGCGTGGAGGGCATGTCGACGGAACGCTCCCCGGGGCCCCGTGCCCCCCGGCCCACCCCCGCCCCCGGCGCGCTCCTGCTCTGCCGGGCGGATCCCGACTCCGTCGCCCCCGTCGCCCAACTGCTCCGCGAGCGCATGCTGCTCACCCCCGCCGGAGCCGAGTGGACCGCGCTCGTGCCCGAGGGAAAGCCCTGGCTGCAGGGCGGAGAACCCGTCGACCGCGTGCTCACCGGCTGGGCGACCGCCCTGGCCGTCGGCGTTCCCTGGCCCGTGCTCGCGCTGTGGTGGGACGCGGACCGCAGCGGCTACACCCTCGCCGCCGGCTTCCGCCGCACCGTCGGCTACGTATGGCTCGCGAACGGCACCCCGGTCGGCGAGGACGAGGCGATGCGTACGTTCGCGGCTCGTCTGGGCCTGGACCCGGTGCTCGACGCGCAGGCCCTGGACGGCCTGACACGACCCGATCCGACGGCGGACGCCCGCTCCCGGCTGCTGGGCCTCCTCGCCGTCCTCGCCCGCGCGGGCGTGACGCTCCCCGCCGGCCTCGGCCCGGGCGAACCCGCCGACCGGCTCCGCGAGGTCGCCCGTGTCCAGCCCGGCGTCCAGCGCATCGAGTGGACCGGCTGGCGCGGGGCGGTCCGTACGGAACTCGACGCCCTCGAACGCGGCCGCCTAGGCCCCTGGCTCCCCTGGGCCGGCACCCCCAGAGCCCGCGCCCTGGCCGCCGCGCAACTCCTCGCGGGCCTACCGCTCACGGCCTGGGGCCTGCACCGCCGGAGCCTCGGCTGGCTGACCGCCGGCAGCCTCCTCATCACCCACGGCGCCGTGGGCCTGCTGTACGACCTGTCCCACCCGCGCGACTGAGTGCTCTCGCTCCTGACCCGAGTGCTCCCGTTTCTGCCGAAGGCGACGGCTACTCGTCCTCGTCCTCGTCGTCCAGCCGCGCCAGCCAGGTCGCCAGCCGCTCCACCGGCACCTCGAAGTCCGGATTCAGATCGACGAACGTCCGCAGCTGCTCGGCCAGCCACTCGAAGGTGACCTCCTCCTCGCCGCGCCGCTTCTCCAGTTCCTCGATGCCACGGTCCGTGAAGTACATGGGTCAAGGATAAGTGCGGGGAAACGGCCGGGCCGCACCCCTGGAGACGGGGTGCGGCCCGGTTGCGTACGGTCGTCGAGGGTTGTTACGCCTCGAACACCTCACGCACCAACTGCTCCTGCTCGGCCTGGTGCCGCTTGGCCGAACCCACCGCAGGCGACGAGCCGTGCGGGCGGGAGATGCGGCGGAGCCGCTCGCCGTGGGGGACGTCCGCGCCGACCGCGAGGTCGAGGTGGTCGATCAGGTTGAGCGCGATGAACGGCCAGGCACCCTGGTTCGCCGGCTCCTCCTGGGTCCACAGGTACTTCTCGGCGTTCGGGTACTTGTTGACCTCCGCCTGGACCTCGGCACCCGGCAGCGGGTAGAGGCGCTCGATGCGGATGATCGCCGTGTCCGTGATGCCGCGCTTCTGGCGCTCGGCCTCCAGGTCGTAGTAGACCTTGCCGGCGCAGAAGACGACCTTCTTGACCGCGTTCGGGTCGACCGAGCTGTCGCCGATGACCGGGCGGAACTCACCGCTCGTGAACTCCTCCGCCTTCGACGCGGCGGCCTTCAGGCGCAGCATCGACTTCGGGGTGAAGACGACCAGCGGCTTGTGGTGCGGGTTGTGCACCTGCCACCGCAGGAGGTGGAAGTAGTTCGACGGGGAGGTCGGCATGGCGACCGTCATGTTGTTCTGCGCGCACATCTGCAGGAAGCGCTCCGGGCGGGCGGACGAGTGGTCCGGACCCTGGCCCTCGTAGCCGTGGGGGAGCAGCAGGGTGACGCCGGACGTCTGGCCCCACTTCTGCTCCGCCGACGAGATGAACTCGTCCACGACCGTCTGGGCGCCGTTGACGAAGTCGCCGAACTGGGCCTCCCACATCACCAGGGACTCGGGACGGGCGAGCGAGTAGCCGTACTCGAAGCCCATCGCCGCGTACTCGGAGAGCAGGGAGTTGTAGACGTTCAGCCGCGCCTGGTCCTCGGAGAGGTACATCAGCGGCGTGAACTCCTCGCCCGTCTCACGGTCGATGATCACCGCGTGACGCTGGCCGAAGGTGCCGCGCTGCGAGTCCTGGCCGGCCAGGCGGACCGGGGTGCCCTCCAGGAGGAGGGAGCCGACCGCGAGGGTCTCGCCCATGCCCCAGTCGATCGTGCCGTCCTCGACCATGGCCGCCCGGCGCTGCAGCTGCGGCAGCAGACGCGGGTGGGCGGTGATGTGGTCGGGGACGTTGACCTGGGACGCGGCGATGCGCTTGACGGTCTCCGCGGTGATCGCGGTGTCCACCGCGACTGGGAAGCCGTCCTGCGGGTCGTGGACCTCGCCGGACACCGGCTGCGAGGTGGCCTCGCGGACCTCGGTGAAGACCTTCTCCAGCTGGCCCTGGTAGTCCTGCAGGGCCTGCTCGGCCTCTTCCAGGGTGATGTCGCCGCGACCGATGAGGGACTCGGTGTAGAGCTTGCGCACCGAGCGCTTCTTGTCGATCAGGTCGTACATCAGCGGCTGGGTGAAGGCCGGGTTGTCCGACTCGTTGTGACCGCGGCGGCGGTAGCAGATGAGGTCGATCACCACGTCCTTGTTGAACGCCTGGCGGAACTCGAAGGCCAGCCGCGCGACGCGGACCACGGCCTCCGGGTCGTCGCCGTTCACGTGGAAGATCGGGGCCTCGATCATGCGCGCCACGTCGGTGGCGTACATCGACGAGCGCGAGGACTCCGGGGCGGCCGTGAAGCCGACCTGGTTGTTGATGACGATGTGGACCGTGCCGCCGGTGCGGTAGCCGCGCAGCTGCGACATGTTCAGGGTCTCGGCCACCACGCCCTGGCCCGCGAAGGCCGCGTCGCCGTGGATCGCCACCGGCATGACCGTGAAGTCCGTGCCGCCCTTGTTGATGATGTCCTGCTTGGCACGGACGATGCCCTCCAGGACCGGGTCGACCGCCTCCAGGTGAGAGGGGTTGGCGGCCAAGGAGACCTTGATCTGCTCGCCGTCCAGGCCCGTGAAGGTGCCCTCGGCGCCCAGGTGGTACTTCACGTCGCCGGAGCCGTGCATCGACTTCGGGTCGAGGTTGCCCTCGAACTCGCGGAAGATCTGGGCGTACGACTTGCCGACGATGTTCGCCAGGACGTTCAGGCGGCCGCGGTGGGCCATGCCGATGACGACCTCGTCGAGACGGGACTCCGCCGCGCTGTCGATGACCGCGTCGAGCAGCGGGATGACCGACTCGCCGCCTTCGAGGCTGAAGCGCTTCTGGCCGACGTACTTCGTCTGCAGGAAGGTCTCGAAGGCCTCCGCCGCGTTCAGCCGGCGCAGGATGCGCAGCTGCTCCTCGCGCTCCGGCTTGCTGTGCGGGCGCTCGATGCGGTCCTGGATCCAGCGGCGCTGCTTCGGGTCCTGGATGTGCATGAACTCGACGCCGGTCGTACGGCAGTACGAGTCGCGCAGGACGCCGAGGATGTCGCGGAGCTTCATCAGGGACTTGCCCGAGAAGCCGCCGACCGCGAACTCCCGCTCCAGGTCCCACAGGGTGAGCCCGTGCTCGGTGATGTCCAGGTCGGGGTGCTTGCGCTGGCGGTACTCCAGCGGGTCGGTGTCGGCCATGACGTGGCCGCGGACCCGGTAGGAGTGGATCAGCTCGAAGACGCGGGCGGCCTTGGTGACGTCGTCGTCGTGCGAGGCGTCGATGTCCTTGAGCCAGCGGACCGGCTCGTAGGGGATACGCAGGGCCTCGAAGATGTCGTCGTAGAACCCGCCCTCGCCGAGCAGGTAGTTGGCGACGACCCGCAGGAACTCGCCCGAGGCGGCGCCCTGGATGACCCGGTGGTCGTACGTCGAGGTCAGGGTCATGACCTTCGAGATGCCCAGCTTGTTCAGGGTGTCCTGCGACGTGCCCTGGAACTCGGCCGGGTAGTCCATGGATCCTACGCCCATGATGACCGACTGACCGGGCATCAGACGCGGGACCGAGTGGACGGTGCCGAGGCCGCCGGGGTTGGTCAGGGAGACCGTGACACCGGTGAAGTCGTCCATCGTCAGCTTGCCGTCACGGGCGCGGCGGACGATGTCCTCGTAGGCCTGCCAGAACTCGAAGAAGTTCAGCGTCTCGGCCTTCTTGATGCCCGCGACGACCAGCTGGCGGTCGCCGTTGGGCTTCACCAGGTCGATGGCGAGGCCGAAGTTGACGTGCGGCGGCTTGACGAGGGTGGGCTTCCCGTCCTTCTCCGCGTAGTGCCAGTTCATCGACGGCATCGTCTTGATGGCCTGCACCATCGCGTAGCCGATCAGGTGCGTGAAGGAGATCTTCCCGCCCCGGGCGCGCTTCAGGTGGTTGTTGATGACGATGCGGTTGTCGAACAGCAGCTTCACCGGGACGGCGCGCACGGACGTGGCCGTGGGCAGCTCCAGGGAGGCGTTCATGTTCTTCGCGACCGCGGCGGCGGGGCCGCGCAGCGTGATGAACTCCGGGCCCTCGGTGGCGGCGGCCGGCGTGGCCTGCTTCGCGGGTGCGGCGGCCGCCGGCTTGGCGGGCGCGGCCGGAGCGGCGGCGGGCTTCGCGGCGGCCGGGGCCGGTGGCGCCGCGGCGGGCTTCGGGGCCGCCGGGGCGGGCGCGGCCGCCTTGGCGGGGGCCTGGGCCTGGGCCGGGGCGGCGGGTGCCGCGGGTGTGGTGGTCGCTGCGGCCCCCGCGGCCGCAGTGCTCGCCGGAGCCGAGGCGGCAGCGGCGCCCGGCTTGTAGTCGGCGAAGAAGTCCCACCAGGCTCGGTCTACCGAGTTCGGGTCCTGGAGGTACTGCTGATAGATCTCGTCGACGAGCCACTCGTTCGGTCCGAAGGCCGCGGCGGGGTTCTTACCCGCTTGGTCTGCGTCGGTCGAGATGCTCGAGTTACTGGGGGACTGTGGCGACACGGCGGCAACCGCCCTCTTCCGCTTCACAAGGTGATGGACAGCGGGAATCAAGGCTACGCCCCCGGGGCCGGGTAGGTCAGGCCGAGTCCGCTCTTCGTCGCGTAAGTCACATCGGAAAGCGTGTTTCGGGGGCGGAAATGGCGGGAAACAAGCGTGGTTCCGGTCCGGAATGGGGGTGGGGGGTGTGCGGCGGGCATGCGTCGGGTGGGGCCTGCGGGTATGTGTCCGCGGCCCTCTGCCTGAACGCACCTGATCACACGTGTCCGGCTGGGCGGAACGGGCGTGGATCTTGTGGCTCCGCTTCGAACTTTACGTCAACTTGGGGGAGATGTAAGCACCGGGAGGATGAGCGATATTCGGCAATGGTGAGGGGATTCAGCCATGTGGAATGTGGGTATCGGTGGATTTTTTCGCCCCCGCCGCCCCTACCCGTCCCATCCCGTTCCTGAGGGCTGCGCCCCCAGACCCCCGGGGGGTTCGTGCGCGGGGGGTGGGTGGTGGGGTGCGGGCCGGGTGGGGTTGCTCGCGCAGTTCCCCGCGCCCCTGAAAAGCCGACGCTCGGCCCGCTGCCCCAGGACCCGGTCAGCCTGCTGCCTACGCCGTCAGCCAGCCTGCTGCCGCAGCCCGAGCCAGCCTGCTGTCACCGGCCCCCGTCAGTCTGTTGCCGCAGCCGCCGGTCAGCCCGCTGCCGCAGACCGTCGGTCAGCCCGCCGTCACAGGCCCCGGCCAGCCGCTGCCGCGGACCGTCAGCCTGCTGCCACAGCGTCAGTCAGCCCGCTGCCGCAGCCCCCGGCCGGCACGCTGCGGAAGCGCGCGGTCGGTGTGCTGAGAGTTCGCAGGCTGCCTCTGCTTGCGACTGGGGAGTCGGCGTTCTGGAGTGGGGGCTCAGGTCTGCAGCTGGCGTTGCGTGGCCTGGGGCGGGACGCCTGGCAGGAGTACTCGGATGCGGCAGCCCTTCGGGGACTCGGCCACTCCGATGCGGCCGCCGTGCAGGTCCACGGCCCAGCGGGCGATGGCGAGGCCCAGGCCGGTGCCGCCGTCGCTGCCGGGGCCGTGGGGGGAGCTGACGGCGCCGCGGTTGAAGCGTTCGAAGACGCGGTGCCACTCGGATTCGGGGATGCCGGGGCCCTCGTCCAGGATTTCCAGGTCCAGGGACTCGGGGCTGGGGCCGCGGCGGGCCTTCACCGTGACGCGGCCGTGCGCCGGGCTGTGCTTGACCGCGTTGTCGATGAGGTTGGCGACGACCTGGTGGATGCGCTCCGGGTCGGCGTTGGCGGTGAGCTCCGGCGGGTGGACGTCCAGGTGCAGGTGGACGTCCGTACGGGTGTGGTTGCCGGAGCCCGAGGCGATGCCGCCCCGGGCCGAGGAGACCATCTGGGCCTCCTTGAGGACGCCCGAGAGGTACGGCCACACCTCGAAGCGGCGCCGGCGCAGCGGGACCACGCCGTTGTCCAGGCGCGAGAGGTCGAGCAGCGTCTCCACCAGGCGGCCCAGGCGCTCGGTCTGCTTCAGGGCCGTCCGCATCGTCTCGGGGTCGGCCTGGGTGACACCGTCGACGATGTTCTCCAGGACCGCGCGCAGACCGGCGATGGGCGTACGGAGCTCGTGGGAGACGTTCGCCACGAGCTCCTTGCGCTGACGGTCCTGCGCCTCCAGCTCGTCGGCCATGAGATTGATCGTGTGGGCGAGGTCGCCCAGCTCGTCGCGGCGGTTCTCGCTGACCCTGCGGGTGTAGTCGCCGCGGGAGATGGACCGGGCGACCGCGTTCATCTCGTCCAGGGGGGCGGTGAGCGAATGCGCGACGAACTGCGTGATCAGGAGTGTGGCGATCATCGAGAACACCGTGATGAAGCGCAGCTCCGTCTTGGTGTGCACGGCGATCATCGACAGACCGGTCGTGATCAGGACCGAGATGACGACGAGCGCGCCGAGCTTCGTCTTGATCGAGAAGGGACGCAGACCGCTGAGCGGTCCCGCGCCCTTCCGCGACCCCGGGTCACCGACTCCGCTCATGACGCCACCAGCCCTCTGTCCCTCTGTGCCTGCGTATGCCCCGCGCGCACGGTGCGGGCACGGGATCAGGGAGTCGGGGTCTCCAGGGCGTACCCCACGCCGTGCACCGTGCGGATCCGCTCCGCGCCGATCTTCCGCCGCAGCGCCTTGATGTGGCTGTCCACGGTCCGCGTCCCGGACGCGTCCGCCCAGTCCCACACCTCGGCGAGCAACTGTTCGCGCGAGAGTACGGCACGCGGGGTGTTCGCGAGACATACGAGGAGGTCGAACTCGGTGGGCGTGAGGTGCACGTCCTCGCTGCGCACCCGCACGCGGCGCTGCGCGTGGTCGATCTCCAGCTCGCCGAGGCGCAGGATGCCCGAGCGCGGTGTGGTCGCGGCCAGCGCGGCCCGCTCCACCCGGCGCAGCAGGACGTGCACGCGGGCGGCCAGCTCACGCATGGAGAACGGCTTGGTCATGTAGTCGTCGGCGCCGACGCCGAGCCCGACCAGCATGTCCGTCTCGTCGTCCCGGGCGGTGAGCATCAGCACGGGGACGGGCCGCTGGGCCTGGACGCGCCTGCACACCTCCAGGCCGTCGAAGCCGGGCAGCATGATGTCGAGGATCAGCAGGTCGGGCTGCCAGGCCTCCGCGGTGTCGACCGCGGCCGGCCCGTCGGTCGCGGTCTGCACGACGAAACCCTCGGCGCGCAGGCGGGCCGCGATGGCGTCGACGATCGTCGGGTCGTCCTCGACCACGAGGACCCGGCGCTGTGCGCCCGGGGTCGCCGTGGTGTTGCTGCTGTGGGTGGTGTGTGTCTGCTCCATCGCCCGCCCCTGTGTTGCTTTCCGGAATCAGTGGGGTGATCCCTTGACTACGCATGGCTGCGCATGACTGCGATTGACGCTTGAATGATCGGCGTCAGGCAAGCAGGGTACGGGCAGTCGCCGCACCACGGCTATCCAGGTCGGATCGCGAGGTGCACCACGTCCGGAACTCCCCGGGCAACCTCGATCTCTTCGGTACGCACCTGTTGGAACCCGGCATTCCGCAAGGTTTCCTCGAATTCCGCAGAAGGCTGCGCAGACCACACGGCGAGCACCCCACCCTGCCTCAACACCCGTGCGCAGTTTGCCAGTCCGGCAGGTGAGTACAGGTTTCCGTTGGCCTCGGAGACGGTCCAGCCGGGTCCGTTGTCGATGTCCAGGCAGAGTGCGTCGAACGTGGCGGATGTCTCATTGACGTACGCCACGAGATCGGCTTCCACGATCTCCGTACGAGGATCCGCGAGCGCTTCGGCGGACACCTCGGCCAACGGGCCCGCGCGGTGCCACTCGATCACGGAGGGTTCGCGTTCGACAACTGTGATCGTTCCCCAGCGCCGATCCGCGGCGGCGTGGGCGAGCGAGAAGCCGACGCCCAGGCCCCCGATCAGCACACTCGGCCGGGAACGCCCGCCCAGCGCGTCGAGGGCCGCGTCGACCAGCAGCCGTTCCGAGCGGCCGTCCGAAGTGTCCATCAGGAAGCAGCCGTTGGCGATGATCTGCAGCAACTCCCCGTGCCGTCGCAGCACGACCTCGCCGTAGGGGCCCTCGCGCCGGTCGATGACTTCGGGTTCGTCGGTGATGGGCATTCGCCCATCCTTACCCGACCGGGGCGCCGGCGGCCGCCGAATTACGTCGGCCCGGTGACGAACTGGCGTGATCGGAGCGGGGCGGGCGGGGGGTTCAGAGCGTCAGACCGTGGCCGTAGGGGAAGACCGGGTCCACGGTGTCGTTGGGCACGTCCGGGCGGGACGCCGCCACCGCCGCCATGGAGCGCGGCAGTTCGAAGGGCAGCCGCCCCTCGGCCCGCGCCCGTCCGAAGGCCACGTCGAGCAGGGCCTCGTCGTGGGCCCCGTAGTCGGCGACGAGCGCGGCCGCCTTCGCCGCGATCTCCGGGAGTACGGCGGGCCGCTCCAGATTGACGCAGACCAGCGTGGGGACGGCCGACAGCAGAGCCAGGATCTCCTTCAGCCGTTCCTCGCCGAACGCCAGTGACCCGGCGTGGAAGAAGGACTCGAACAGCCCGGGCCGCTCCTCGTACGGCGTGCGCAACCGCAGCACGGCCACGTCCGCGTGGGCGGGGTCGGCCACGACGTTGCCGTACAGGGACGCCGACTGCGCGCACACGCCCTCGACGTACAGGTTGGGGCGGTCGGTGAGCGGGAGGAGGGAGTGGTTGGTCAGGACGGTGAGGGAACGACGCTGGGCCGCTTCGCCGAGGGCCGTGAACTCGCTCGCGCCGACGGTCTCCTCGGCGCGGTCCGGGTCGACGTACCGCCGCTCGAAGAGGCCGAGGACGAACTTCTCGCGCAGGAGGCGGCGTACGGAGGCGTCGATCCGCTCCTCGGGGATCCGGCCGGAACGGACCAGTTCGACGATCACCTCGGGGCACTGCTCGCCCCCGAACTGGTCGGCGCCCGCGTCCAGGGCCTTGGCCGCGCGTTCGGCGACGGTGAGGTGTTCGACGCCCCAGGCGTGTGCCTCGTGCGGTTCGCCGCCGATGGACGCGTCGGTGAGCAGGCCCCAGTCGGTGCAGACGATGCCGTCGAAGGCGAGCCGTTCGCGCAGCAGGCCGGTGAGGACGTCCCGGTTGAAGCCGAAGCCGACCTCCTCCCAGTCCTCGACGCCGATCGGCTGACCGTAGTACGGCATCATCTGCGAGCAGCCCGCCTCGACGGCGGCCCGGAAGGGCGCGAGGTGGTAGTCGCGCATGCCGCCGGGATAGACCTGCTCCTTGCCGTACGGGAAGTGCGGGTCCTCGCCGTCCCGCTGCGGGCCGCCGCCGGGGAAGTGCTTGACCATGGCGGCGACCGAGCGCGGGCCGAGCCGGGGTCCCTGCAGACCGCGTACGTACGCCCGGACCAGCGCGCTCGTGACCTCGGCGGACGAGCCGAAGGTGCCGGACTGGCGCGACCAGCGGGGCTCGGTGGCGAGGTCGATCTGCGGGTGCAGGGCGACGCGGAAGCCGACGGCGAGGTACTCGCGGCGGACCGTGTCGGCGAACTGCTCGACCAGCTCCGGTTCGCCGATCGCGGCCAGCCCCAGGGGCTCGGGCCAGGCCGAGAAGGCGCCGTGGCCGGACGCCGTGCCCGGGTTGTCGGTGAACGAGTGGCGCGGGTCGGTGGAGAGGGTGACCGGGATGCCCAGCCGGGTGTCCGCCGCGAGCGCCTGGAGCCGGTTGACCCACTCGGCGGTCTCGCGGACCCCGTACCGGCCCAGGAGGTTGAAGTGGCTCAGATGCCCGTCCGTGACCAGTTCGGCGGTGCCGCGACGCGGGGGCGCTCCGTCGGCGGCCCCGGTGAGTGACCCGTCGGGGTTCATGGTCAGCATGGAGTGGAAGAGCTGGCCCGCCTTCTCCGCGAGGGTCATCCGGCTCAGGAGGTCCGCCACGCGCTCGTCGGCGGGGCGGCTGGGGTCGCGGTACGGGAGCATGCGAGGGGCTTCCTTGTACGGGGCTCTGGCGGCTACTTGACCGAACGGACGAACTGGACGGCGAGGGCGCCCGCGATCGAGGCGACGGCGCCGAAGAGGAACAGGGCGCTGTAGTTGGAGCCGCCGCCGCCGACGGCCAGCAGGCCCGGGGCGATGATCGGCACGAGGGACTGGGGCAGGGCGTTGCCGATGTTGAGGACGCCCATGTCCTTGGCGGACTCCTCCGGGTCCGGCAGCACCGCGGCGGCCAGCGCCATGTCCACGGAGAGATAGAGACCCTCGGCGAAGCCGAACACGACCATGGCGAGGAGATACGCCCCGAAGGTCTGGGCGGTCGCCACGAGCGCGAGACCGACGGCCATCCCGAGCGAGGAGCCGAGGACGTACGGCTTGCGGCGGCCCGACCGGTCGGAGAGCTGGCCGCCGACGATCGAGCCGACGACGGTCGCGGCGACCATGACGAGGGTGCCGACGAAGAACCGGTCGGCGACCTCGACCCCGTCGTAACCCATGCGGTCCATCAGGAAGTAGACGGAGTAGCTGGTCACGCAGGCGACGCCGGTGAAGACCAGGAAGCGGCCGACGAAGTTCCACATGAAGTCGGGGTGCCGGCGCGGATCGACCCAGAAGCTGCGCAGCAACTCCTTGACGCCGTACGGCTCGAACGTGCCGGCGCGCGCCGGGCGGTCGCGGTCCTTGATGACCACGGCCAGGAAGCCGACGGAGGCCAGCCCGATCAGCCCCGGCACCAGGAACGCCAGGAAGAGCGAGCCGCTGAACAGCCGGGCGAGGCCCGCGCCGGCGACCAGGGACAGCGACAGGGTCATGCCGACGATCCCGGAGACCCTGGCCCGCTGCCGGTCCGGGATCAGGTCCGGCACGCAGGAGGTGAGCGCGGCGAGGGTCGCGTTGATGCCGAGCTGCGCGAGCGCCCAGCCCAGCATCAGGGTGGTGAGGCCGGTGCCGAGGGCGACCACCAGCAGACCGGTGAGTCCGGCCGTCATACCGCCGAGCAGCCAGGGACGGCGCCGGCCGAAGCGGCTGGTCGTGCGGTCGGACAGCGCGCCGAACACTGGGTTGCCGAGCATGGCGAGCAGCGCGCCGACGGACAGCACCCGGCCGAGGGCCGCACCCCGGTCCGCCTCCGGCACGATCTGGTTCACGCGCAGGGCGAGGGTGACGACGACGGGGGTGAGGACCGCGAGATAGGTGCCGAACTGGGCCAGGGCGAGGCCGAGCACGAGTCGGGCGGGAGCCGTCTCGCTCCGGTCGGCGGGGCCGGGTGACGCGGGGGGCAGAGGTGACGCGGGGGTGTGAGCGGTCGCCTCGCCGAGCGGGACGGCGTCCGGGGTGACGGCCATGGGCTCTCCTGGGGGACGAGGGCGGCGGCGTCGCCGCGCAGGCCCGTTCAGGGAAGCAGCAAAACCGAGTGGGTACTAGGTTTTGGACAAGTGGCCACCATCACGCGGAAGATGGCTTGAAAGGACAGATTGATTACTCGTGTAACCGACGGTCAGTCAGAGACCTGGGGGCGGTCGGGCGGGGGCTAGGGTGACGGCCATGGTGCGGAACCGGAGGTCAGCGGGGTCCGGCGAGGGTGGGCCGGCGGAGGCCGGCGGGGGCGGGCCGGAGGGGTCCGGCGCGCGGGGCTCGTACGCGGTCGGGGACGAGCGGCGGCTGCGCATCCTGGACGCCGCCGTCGAGAATTTCGCCCGGCGGGGGTTCCACGCCGCCTCGCTCGCCCGCATCGCCAAGGATGTCGGGATCACCCAGGGCGGGCTGCTGCACCACTTCCGCAGCAAGGAGGATCTGCTCGTCCAGGTGCTGGAGCGCATAGACGACAGCGACCGGGAGCGGTTCTTCTCCCGACGGTTCGACTCGGCGGCCCAGATGTTCGCGGCGCTCGTGAAGCTCGCCGAGTACAACGGCACACGGTTGGGCCGCACCCGGATGTTCAACGTCCTTGCCGCAGAGGCGGGTGACCCCGAGCATCCCGCCCACGCGTACTTCGTCCGGCGGTATGCCGAGGTCGTGGACACCGTGGGCGGGGTGCTGCGGCGGGGGGTGGCCTCCGGTGAACTGCGGGCCGGCACAGATGTCGTGGCCGTGGCGCAGGAGTTGGCCGCCGTGATGGACGGGCTGCAGATCCAGTGGGTGCTGGATCCGCGGGGGTTCGACATGGCGGGGCGGTTCCGGGCGTACGTGGAGCGGGTGTCACGGGGGATCGGCGCGGAGGGTTGTTCGTAGGCGGGCGGGCACGTGCGCGGGGGGCCCGGGGTGCGGGGGCGTCGCTGCTGTCGAGCCGCTGTGAATCGGGTCGAGGGTGGCGGAGGTCACAGACAGGGGCGTGTCGGAGCGTCGAAGGTGGGGCGAAACGGAAGGAGCGCCTCGCTTTGGATGCCACCGAGGCCGTGAAGCCCGTGAACGCCGTGCAGCCGGTGGAGTTCCTGAAGTCCGCTGAGCCCTTGGAGCCCTTGGAGCCCTTGGAGCCCGTGCGGTCCGTGCCGTCCGTGGGGCCGGACGAGACCATGGCGACCGGGGCGGGAAGGGCATGGGCCGACGTGTCGCCGTCGGTGAACGGGCCCGCCCTCGACGGCATCCCGCGGCAGCCCGGCGCGGCAGCCGCCCGCGCCCGGGTGCCGGATCGGGACGCGGAGCCCCCGGCGCGCGAAGAACCCGCGCCCGCCCCGCTCCCGTGCACCCGGCTCCCGCGCACCCGGCTCCCGCGCCTGCCGCTCCCGCGCCTGCCGCTCCCGCGCACCCGGCTCCCGCGTCCCTGGCGTCTGCTCCCCACCCCCGTCGCCACGCCCTTCACCTTCTTCTACGCCTCCGTCCTGGTGGTCACCTCGATCGTCGCCGAGTACGCCGGCCCCGCCCTGGTGCACGCGCTCCACCAGGGCTCCAGCACGGATGTGGCCCACCTGGTGCGGGCCCCGGCGCTCGTGCTGTTCGCGAGCGCGTTGTGGGTGGCGGGCGGGGTCGCGTCCGTCTATGCCGTGGGGTTCCTGCTGGTGCTGACCGCGCTGGAACGCCGGATCGGCGGGTGGCGCACGGCCGGGGTCTTCCTGCTCGGCCACGCCCTCGCCACCCTGGCGACGGAGGTTCCGGTGGGCCTCGCCGTCCTGGCCGGCCGTCTTCCCGTCAGCTCCCTCCACCGCCTCGACTACGGCATCAGCTTCGGGGTGGCGGCGAGCGCGGGCGCTCTGGCGGGGCTGCTGTCACCGTGGCTGCGGTGGCCGATGCTGCTGATGCTCGGCGGGATGCTGGTGAACGACCTGCTCGCCTTCACGGACCCGATGACGAACTGGGGGCACCTGCTGGCCCTGGCGATCGGGGTGGCGACGTGGCCGGTCGTGCGGCGGTGGAGGCGGGCGGCGGACCGGGGCGACTGGGGACGCCGACGTCCGCCGCAGGCCGGTGCGGGGCGGTCCGGGGCCACGACGGTCGGCGGCGCGTAGCCGGGCCGGTCGCGTCGTGCGGGGCCCCGTCGGGCGCCGACGCGTTCCCGTGGCCCGACCGCCGCAGGCCCAGCGCTGATCGCCCACAGCGAACGCCCCGCCCCTCGGGGAACATTCCTCGGCTCATGTGCATTGAGTCGGCGTAGCTCAACTTGACTGCCGAGGGAGAGATCATGGCTTCGACGTCCACACCGCTCACCCTGCCCGTGTTGCCGCTCGACGGGGAGGTCGTGCTGCCGGGAATGGTGGTGCCGCTGGACCTCAATGACACGGATGTACGGGCCGCGGTGGAGGCCGCGCAGGCGGCGGCGCGGGCGGAGCCCGGGAAGCCGAAGGTGCTGCTGGTGCCGCGGATCGACGGGTCGTACGCGGCCACCGGTGTGCTCGGGACCGTCGAGCAGGTCGGACGGCTGGCCGACGGGGACCCCGGCGCGCTCATCCGCGCGGTCCGCCGGGTGCGGATCGGGGCCGGCACCACCGGGCCCGGCGCCGCGCTGTGGGTCGAGGGGACGAGCATCGACGAGAGCGTGCCGGAGCCGCTGCCCGGCCAGGTCGCCGAACTCGCCAAGGAGTACAAGGCACTTGCCACCAGCTGGCTGCGCAAGCGCGGCGCCTGGCAGGTCGTGGACCGGGTGCAGGCCATCGACGACGTCTCCGCGCTCGCCGACAACTCCGGTTACTCGCCCTTCCTCACCGTCGAGCAGAAGATCCAGCTCCTGGAGACCGGCGACCCCGTCGCCCGGCTGAAGCTCGCCACCCAGCAACTGCGGGACCACCTCGCCGAGCAGGACGTCGCCGAGACCATCGCGAAGGACGTCCAGGAGGGCGTCGAGAAGCAGCAGCGCGAGTTCCTGCTGCGGCGCCAGCTCGAAGCCGTGCGCAAGGAACTGCGCGAGCTGAACGGCGAGCAGGACGGCGAGGAGTCCGACGACTACCGCGCGCGTGTCGAGGCCGCCGACCTGCCGGAGTCGGTACGGGAGGCCGCGCTCAAGGAGGTCGACAAGCTGGAGCGGTCCAGCGACCAGTCGCCCGAGGGCGGCTGGATCCGGACCTGGCTCGACACCGTGCTCGAACTGCCCTGGAACGAGCGGACCGAGGACGCGTACGACATCCGGGGCGCCCAGCGGGTGCTCGACGCCGAGCACGCCGGTCTCGAGGACGTGAAGGAGCGCATCACCGAGTACCTCGCCGTGCGCAAGCGACGTGCGGACCGGGGGCTGGGCGTCGTCGGCGGGCGGCGCGGCGGTGCCGTGCTCGCGCTCGTCGGGCCGCCCGGTGTCGGCAAGACCAGCCTCGGCGAGTCCGTGGCCCACGCGATGGGGCGCAAGTTCGTCCGCGTCGCGCTCGGCGGCGTACGGGACGAGGCGGAGATCCGCGGACACCGGCGTACGTACGTCGGGGCGCTGCCGGGACGGATCGTGCGGGCCGTCAAGGAAGCCGGGTCCATGAACCCCGTCGTCCTGCTCGACGAGATCGACAAGGTGGGCTCCGACTTCCGGGGCGACCCGGCCGCGGCCCTGCTCGAAGTCCTCGACCCCGCGCAGAACCACACCTTCCGGGACCACTACCTGGAGGTCGAGCTGGACCTGAGCGACGTCGTCTTCCTGGCCACGGCCAACGTGCTGGAGTCGATCCCCGAGGCGCTGCTCGACCGCATGGAGCTGGTCCGGCTGGACGGGTACACGGAGGACGAGAAGGTCGTCATCGCCCGGGACCACCTGCTGCCCCGCCAGCTGGAGCGGGCCGGCCTCGGCTCCGACGAGGTCGTCCTCGACGAGAGCGCGCTGCGCAGGCTGGCCGGTGAGTACACGCGTGAGGCGGGCGTCCGCAACCTGGAGCGGTCCGTGGCGCGGCTGCTGCGCAAGGTCGCGGCCCAGCACGAACTGGGGCAGCGCGAGCTGCCGTTCACCGTCACCGACGAGGATCTGAGCGGACTCATCGGGCGCCCGCACCACGTGCCCGAGTCGGCCCAGGACCCGGCGGAGCGGCGTACGGCGGTGCCAGGTGTCGCGACCGGGCTCGCGGTCACCGGCGCGGGCGGCGACGTGCTCTACGTCGAGGCGTCCCTCGCCGACCCGGAGACGGGGGCGGCGGGGCTGACCCTCACCGGCCAGTTGGGCGACGTGATGAAGGAGTCGGCGCAGATCGCGCTCTCCTTCCTGCGCTCGCGCGGCGCGGAACTGGAGCTGCCCGTCGCCGACCTCAAGGACCGGGGCGTGCACATCCACTTCCCGGCGGGGGCGGTGCCCAAGGACGGGCCGAGCGCCGGCATCACCATGACGACCGCCCTCGCCTCGCTCCTGTCCGGGCGGCTGGTCCGCACGGACGTGGCGATGACCGGGGAGGTCTCGCTGACCGGGCGGGTGCTGCCCATCGGCGGCGTCAAGCAGAAGCTGCTCGCCGCGCACCGGGCGGGCGTGACGACCGTCATCATCCCGAAGCGGAACGAGGCCGACCTCGACGACGTGCCTGCCGAGGTGCTCGACAAGCTCGACGTCCACGCGGTCACCGACGTCCGTCAGGTGCTGGAACTGGCGCTCGCCCCGGCGGGTGTGGAGGTGCCGCTGGCGGCGTGACGGGTGGGGTGCGTTGTCGGGTACGGGGCCGGTGGGGACTGGTCGCGCAGTCCCCCCGCTCCTGAGGAGCAGGGGCCGCGCCCCTGCGTCTCGGCCCGAAGGGGCCGTAGGCCCTTCGGGGGCGCGGGGAACTGCGCGAGAAGCCGGCCCCACCGGCCCGCGGGCGACCTGGACGGTGTCCACTCCCTGCCTGCGAAATACTGACCGGTGCTGCCCGACGGCGGCCCTCGCAGGTACCCGGAATCGGAATCAGGAGCACCCACGTGCACGACGTAGGCGGAAACGGCGACGGCGGCGACGGCAGTGTCGGTGGCGACCTGCCGGCGGGCGGTATGGACCAGGCGTTCCTGGCGCTGGAACGGGAGCTGACGGTCCTGCTGCGGCGCGCCCGCGCCAAGTCCGGGGAGATGGCCCGTGCCGTCCACCCCGACCTGGAGTCCGCCGCCTACGGCCTCCTCGCCCGCCTCGACGAGGCCGGCCGCCTGCGTGCCACCGAACTCGCCGCCTACATCGGCGTGGGCAAGGCCACCATGTCCCGTCAGCTCCGTGCCCTGGAGCACCTCGGCCTCATCGCCCGCGAGCCCGACCCCGCCGACGGCCGCGCCTGGCTCGTCCACCTCACGGAGGAGGGCCGGGCCCGCTTCCGGGCGGTCCGGGACGCCCGCCGCGTCGCGTACGTACGACAGCTCGCGGGCTGGGACCGGGACGAGGTGGCCCAACTCGCGCATCTGCTGCACCAGTTGAACCGCGGAGTGGAGAGCTGAGCGGCGCGGCGCCCCTCACTCCCGCACGAAGACCACGCTCGCGTCGTCGTGCCGCTTGCCCCGGCCCAGGAACTCGCGTTCCACATCGGTGGTCTCCAGCTCCCGCACCCGCTGCACCAGGCCGTGCGCCCCGGTCTTGCGGACAAGGGTGAGGCAGGCCGTCCAGTCGCCCTCGCGGAACGTCTCCACCCACCGGCTCGCGCCGTCCGTCATCGCCAGGAGCGAACGGACCTCCTCGCGCGGCAGGGTTCCCGTCACCGCCCGTGCCGCCGCGGCCGGGTCGGCGGCCGCCGTCCAGAAGCCGCCCTCCCGGTTGCGCACGGTCGAGTCGACGATCGCGGCCGAGGCCAGGGCGGCCCGGGGCAGTCGGGACAGACGGTCGTCCAGGACGGCCGTCACCGTGCCGTCCGGCCGTTCGAGCAGCAGGGCGGAGTCCGACAGCACCAGGTACTCCACGGCCGTCGGCGACCAGCGGGCGAGGGCCACCGTGGCCTGTGGGGTTCGTGGGTGAGAAAGGTCACAGGTTTGGACGTGGGCCCGCGCGGTACGGGAAATGGCCTGTGAGAGCACGTCGGGCAAGGGCGAATCCCGTTCCGAAACGGACAGTTCGGTCAGGGTGCCGCCGAGGCGGGAAGTGAACCATGCGACCGAATGTCGACAGCCGTAGCCGTCGGGCGGCGGAGTCACGCCGTCGAGGACGACGAGGGCGCCGCCCTGTCCCCCCGCGGGCAGGGCCACCGACGCGAAGTCCTCGTTGGGGCGGAGCGGGTCGCCGGGCTCCGAGACCAGTTCGGTGCGCATTCGGCCAGTCTGCACGAGCCCGCCACAGGATCCGCGAAGGGCCGACAACGGCCGCCGTACGGTCCCGACCCTCCTGAAGGGCCGCCGGTTTGGCATGGAATGATCGTGAGCGGTGAAGCGCGGCGGCGAATACTGTCAAAGCGCGTCGCCGACGTCCAACCGGCCCGACGTGCGGGGCCTACCCGCGAGCCGGAGGAACTTGCCCGCCAACTCCCCGGGGATGTTCACTCCTTCGGGTGGCGGGACTGATGATGCGGGACCGCTGCCCACCGGCACTGGGAGGGTCGGGAGCCGTACCGGGGGGACGGCCGTATGCGACGAGTTGACGGATCGTCACCCGGGCCCATGGGTACACGAGTCAGGAATGCGAGCACCGGTGCAGAAGACGCGGCCTCGGCGCGCAGACAAGCAGGCAGCCTCGAAGGCCTCCGCGGCCTCCCCGAACCAGCAGGGGACGACGCAGGCCCCGGCCGTCGGCACCGGGCGGAAGGCGCACGTACGCAACCGGCTCATCGTCGCCGTGGCGGTCGTGGCCGCCGCCATAGCGGGTGCCGGGGCACCGTCGATCCTCGCCGCCTCGGAGCAACTGCGTGACACCCAGAGCCTGGTCACGCTCGCCGGGCAGACCCAGGAGACGCTCACCCTCGCGCACGCGCTCGCCGACGAGCGGGACGAGGTCACCGCCTACATCGCCGCCGGGCGGCCCGGTTCGGCCGCGCCCAGCAAGCAGCGCAGCGACCGCGTCGACACCCAGGTCGCGGAACTGAGCGCGGACTCCGGCACCTCCGCCGCGATGCGGAGGACCGTCGAGACCGCCGAGTCCATCGCCGGTGTACGGCAGTCGGCGCTCACCGGGAAGAGCAGCGCCCTCGAAGCGCACACGGCGTACACCGCCGTCGTCACCGAACTCCACGCCCTCGCCGAGGAGCTGGCCGAGCGGCTGCCGCCCCGCGCCGGCGGCGGCGCCCACGCGCTCGCCGAACTCGACACCGCCGTCCAGCAGGCCGCCGCCGCCCGCGGGCTGCTCGTCGCCGCGCTCAGCGTCCCGACGACCACACGGACCGTCGTCGACCCCGTCACCGGGCTGCCCACCACCACGACCGGCACCTCGGACGCCGACGCCAAACAGCGCGACGCCCTCACCGTCGCCGCCCAGCAGGCCCGCGTGCGCTCCGACGCCGCCCTCGCCGACTTCCGCGAGACCGCGCCCGCCACCGGCCGCTCCTCGTACGACGCCACGGTCACCGGCCCCGAGGCCGGTACCGCCGACACGTATCTGGCCGACCTCACCGACCAGCCCACGCTCTCCGACAGCGAGGCCGGCACCAGCGCCAAGAAGGTCGACGCGGCGCTCTCCGCCCGCGTGGACCTGATGCGCGGCGCCGAGTCCTCCCTGTACGACCGGCGCACCAAGGACCTCGCCCGGCTGCGTGACGAGGACGTCACCGCGCTGGAGATCCGGGTCGCCGTGCTCGGCGCCCTGATGCTCCTCGCCGTCGGCGTCGCCACCGGCATGGCCCGTTCCCTCACCCGCCCGCTCGCGGTGCTGCGCATCGGCTCCGCCCGCGTCGCCGGCGGCCCGGCCACCGAGGAACCGGTCAAGTTCACCGGCCGCAACGACGAGTTCGCCCAGGTCGTACGCTCGGTCAACACGCTCCACGCGCACGCCCTCGCCCTGCACGAGCGCCTCGCGCCCCTGGAGGGCGACCGCAAGCACCTCATCGGCCAGCGCCAGACGATGGCCGACGACCGGGACCGGCTGCGCGCCGAACTCGCCGACGCCACCGCGTATCTGTCGAAGGTTCAGCACAGCGTCCACGCGACCTTCGTGAACCTCGCGCTGCGCACCCTCGGCCTGGTCGAGCGGCAGCTGGCCGTCATCGAGTCGCTGGAGGAGCGCGAGCAGGACCCCGACCGGCTCGCCACACTGTTCCGGCTCGACCACTTCGCGACCGTCATGCGCCGCCACAGCGAGAACCTCCTCGTCCTGGCCGGCCACGAGCACATCCAGCACCACGCCGGAGCCGTCCCGCTCGTCGACGTCGTCCGGGCCGCGGTCAGCGAGATCGAGCGCTACGAACGCGTCCGCATCGCCGCGCTGCCGCCCGGCGCGCACGTCGCCGGGTTCGCCGCCGACGACCTCAGCCACCTCCTCGCCGAACTCCTGGAGAACGGCACCTCGTTCTCGCCGCCGGAGATGTCCGTCGAGGTCTCGGGCCGGCTGCTGGACAGCGGCGAGATCGCCCTCTCCGTCCAGGACGGCGGCATCGGCGTCGCCCCCGACCGGCTCGACCGGCTCAACGCCCGCCTCACCGACTTCGACCCCGAGGCGCCCTACGAGCAGGAGGACGGCCAGGGCCTCGGCCTCGGCCTGTACGTCGTCGCCCGCCTCGCCCACCGGCTCGGCACCCCCGTGCGGCTCCAGCCGCACGGCTCGGGCGGCACCGCCGCGGTCGTCGTCCTGCCCAAGGCGCTGCTGGCACCCACGCCCGCCGTGCCCGTGGGAAGCCCGGTCCCGATCACGCCCTCGCTCTCCCTGCCGGGCGCCGACGCCGAGGCCAACTCCAATGTCCTGCCCGGCCGTTCCGTCGCCGTCCGTGAACCGGAAGGCGCCGGAGACCCGCTCATCGAGGCGGCCGAGCGGGCACTGCTGGCGAGGGAGGCCGTGGGGACGGCCGCCGACGCCGCCGAGGTCACCGGGAACGTCGTACCGGAAGACGACGAACCCGGGGCCGACCCCGCGAGCGGGGCCGAGTCCGTGTCCGAGACGACGATGGAGCTCTTCGCTCCGGTGGCCCCGGGGAAGGGCACCGGCGAGGAGAGCGACGCGAGCGGCGCGAGCGGCGCCGCCGACGACACCGACGCCGACGATCCGGACACGATCGAACCCGACACCCACGAACGTGCCGCCGACGAAGGGAACACGGCGCGCACGGCGGAGGTGCCACGGGCCGGGACCAAGGGGCCACGGGGCGAGGAGACCCCGCGCCTCACCGACAAGGGGCTGCCCAAGCGCACGCCCCGGATCACCGCGCCCACCCCGACGGCGCCCCGGCCCCGCGCCGGGGGCGTGAACGCCGAGGAACTGCGCCGTCGGCTGGGCGGGTTCCACCAGGGGGCCAAGGAGGGGCGCCGCGACGTCGAGGCGGAGATCGCCGAGCAGTCGGGCGAGACGCGGATGCCCGTGGCGCACGAGTACCGGACAGAGGCAGTTGACACCACGGGGGGCACTTCCGAGGAGGAAAGCAGTTGACCGCGCCCATGACCTTCGGACTGAGCAGTGAAGCCCGCAACCTGCACTGGCTCCTGACCAACCTTGTCGAGGAGGTGCCGGGACTGCTGTCGGTCGCGGTGGTCTCCTCCGACGGCCTGCTGCTGCTCTCCTCCGACCCCGGCAGAAACGCCGAGGTCCGCCAGGTCCGGGAGGAACGGCCCCAGGGTCCCCGCGGCTCCGCCGCCGACCTGGCCACCATCGTCTCCGGCATCGGCAGCCTCACCATCGGCGCCGCCAAGCTGATGGAGTCGGGCGGGGTCAAGCAGACGATGGTCGCGATGGAGGCGGGCAGCCTCTTCGTGATGTCGATCAGCGACGGCTCGCTGCTCGGCGTGCACGGAGCCCCCGACTGCGACATGAGCGTGGTGGCGTACCACATGGCGCTCTTCGTCGGCCGCGCCGGACACGTCCTCACCCCGGAACTCCGCAGCGAACTCCGCAAGTCCCTGGAGGCCGAGGCGGCCGGGAGCCCCCGATGAACAGCGGCCAGAGCCAGAGCCCGGGGCACGGGCGGAAGCGGAAGAACAAGGCACGCGCCCATGAGCCCGGCCAGGCCAAGCGGCCGGTTCTGCCGAAGGCCGGCGCGACGAGGCAGTCCGTGAAGCTCCCGGTGCGCGGCGGTGACCGTAAACCCGCCCGCGTACGCCCCTACTCGCTCACCGGCGGCCGTACCCGCTTCGGGCACGTCCTGCTCGTGGAGACGTTCGTCGCGGTTCTCGAAGCCCCGGCCGAGCGACGGGAGTTGCCTGGGGGCACCGCCCACATGTTGAGTAGTGGGGGAGGTTCACTCAACTCCAAGGTGATGCCCGAGATGCGGGCCATCGTCGAACTCTGCCGCCGTATGCGGACGGTGGCGGAGATCTCCGCGCTGCTGAAGATGCCGCTCGGTGTGGTCCGCGTCCTCCTCAGCGATCTCGCGGACCAGGGAAAGATCCGTGTGTACGGAACAGGTCACGGACCGGGACAGCCGGACCGCGCTCTGCTGGAAAGGGTGCTGAGTGGACTCCGCCGTCTCTGACGCCGCCTCGGCCGGCGTCACCTCCGACGCCTCGGCCGGCGTCACCCCGGGCGTCGACGACGACGCCCCCCGCGTCGAGGTCGACGCGAACGCTCCCCGCCTCGACGCGGACACCGTGCGCGCCGGGCTCGGCGCACCCGGCGTCGACGTGGACGTGCCCCCGCCCGGGGGCTACTCCCGAGCCGCCTCCCGCGGACCCGACCGGCTCGCCGACACCGCGGCGGCCGTGCCCGGGGCGGAGCCCGAGGAGGAGCTGAAACCCTGGCAGTCCGACCTCAGCCGGGCCCCCATCGCCACGAAGATCGTGGTGGCGGGCGGCTTCGGCGTCGGCAAGACCACCTTCGTCGGCGCGGTCTCCGAGATCACCCCGCTGCGGACCGAGGCGCTCATGACCGAGGCCAGCGCCGGTACGGACGACCTCTCCGCGACCCCGGACAAGCTCACCACCACGGTGGCCATGGACTACGGCCGCATCACCCTCGACGACGACCTCGTCCTGTACCTGTTCGGCACGCCCGGCCAGGAGCGGTTCTGGTTCATGTGGGACGACATGGTGCGTGGCGCGATCGGCGCCGTCGTCCTCGCCGACACCCGCCGCCTCGACGACTGCTTCCCCGCGCTCGACTACTTCGAGAGCTGCGGACTGCCGTACGTCGTCGCGGTCAACGCGTTCGACGGCAGCGTGCGCTACGAACCCGAGGACGTCCGGGACGCGTTGACCGTACCCGCGCACGTACCTGTCATGATCATGGACGCACGCAAGCGGGCCTCGGCGATGGAGACCCTGCTGGCGCTGTGCGGGCACGCGATATCCCTCAGCCCCGAGTAGTCCCTCCCCCGCGGGAGGCACACGGGACGCCACGGACGAACCAGGAGACCTGTCCGGATGCGGAAGATTCTCGTCGTCGGAGCCGGCCAGTCCGGGCTGCACCTGGCACTCGGACTCCAGTCGCACGGGTACGGGGTCACACTGATGTCCAATCGGACCCCCGACGAGATACGCGCCGGCCGGATCATGTCCACCCAGTGCATGTTCGACTCGGCACTCCGCCACGAGCGTGACCTCGACCTGAACTTCTGGGAGACGCAGGCGCCGAGGATCGAGGGCGTCGGCGTCTCCGTCGCCGGACCGGACGGGGAGCGCGCCGTCGACTGGGTCGGCCGGCTGCGCGGATACGCGCAGGCCGTCGACCAGCGGGTCAAGATGGCCGGCTGGCTGGAGACGTTCGCCCGGCGCGGCGGTCAGCTGGTCGTCCACGGCGCCGCGGTCTCCGACCTCGACTGGTTCTCCCGCGCCTACGACCTCGTGCTCGTCACCGCGGGCAAGGGCGAACTGGTGCGGATGTTCCCCCGCGACTCCGCCCGCTCGCCCCACACCGAGCCGCAGCGCGCGCTCGCCGCCGTCTACGTGCACGGCCTCGGCCCCCGCCCCGAGCACCCGGAGTTCGACGCGGCCCGCTGCAACCTGGTGCCCGGCCTCGGTGAACTCATCGTCCAGCCGGTCCTCACCACCTCCGGCCGCGCCGACGCCCTGTTCTGGCTGGGCCTGCCCGGCGGCCCGCTCGACGTCTTCGACGGCGTCCGCGGCGCCGAGGAGCAGCTCGCCCTGACCCTGGACCTCATGAAGCGGTACGTCCCCTGGGAGTACGCGCGCGCCGCCGGGGCCGAGGTGACCGACGCGGGAGCGGCGCTGACCGGCCGCTACACCCCCGTCGTCCGGCACCCCGTCGCGCAACTCCCCGGCGGCGGTCTGGTCCTGGGCGCCGGGGACGTCGTCGTGGCCAACGATCCGCTGACCGGGCAGGGGGCGAACTCGGCGACCAAGTGCGCGGCCGTCTACCTCGCGGCGATCCTCGACCACGGGGACGGGGAGTTCGACGAGGCGTGGATGCGACGGACGTTCGCACGGTTCTGGCAGGTCGCGGAGCCCGTCACCAAGTGGACCACCACGATGCTGGCACCGCCGGCCGAGCATGTGCTCGGGCTGGTGGGGGCGGCCGAGGAGCTGCCGGCCGTGGCGGATCGTTTTGCCAACGGGTTCGACGATCCTGCGGATTTCGAGGGGTACTTCTACGAGGCGGAGAAGACGCGGGCCTACCTCGCGGAGGTCGCCGGTTCGTAGGCGGGGTTCCCCTCCGACTTCCTGATGCCCGCCAGCTGGTCCGGGGTCAACGAGGCGAGGAGTCGCTCGATCTCGGACAGGCGGTCCCGGGCGGTGTCGTGTTCGCGCCGACGGCGCTCGGCGAGCGTGAGCTGACGGTCCAGGGCCACCCGGGCCCTGCGGGCGAGGGCGTCGGTGTCCTGTTCGTCGCCGACCAGCCGCTCGACCGTGTCGGCGCGGTCCCGGGCGACCTGTCCGATGACATGGCCCTGCTCCAGGGCCCGGTGCGGGTCATCGGTCATCAGCAGCCGTACGTACGGGGAGAGCGCGGTGCTGCTGTTCTGGTACTGCTGCCGGGCCAGCCGGCCGGCCGCGCCCCGGCTGTCGTGCAGGGAGAGGCGGGCCGTCACGAGCCGCCGGTCGAGGTCCGCCACCACGGCCCGCTGCTTCGTCAGCTCGCGGTCGGTCGTGGTGTACGCCTCGGTGGCCCTTACGGTCTCGCGGTGCAGACGCCGGAGATCGGTGAGGAGGTCGGCGACCGGGCGCTCGCCGGGGGGTTCCGCCGCCGCCACGAGCGGTGCGGAGGCCGTGGTGAGGAGGGCGCCGGTCGTGAGCGCCGTCACCGTCGCCGTACCGAACAGGCGCAGCAGCCTTCCTGACATGTCATCACCTCCCGTGCGCAGGTGGGCCGTCCACCTCGCACCGGCAGCATGGGAGGAGCCGGGGGAGGGTGCGCGCCGGGTGGACCGTTCGGCGCGAGGGTGTCACTCGTCGGTGGGGCGCGGCCGCGCGGGCGGCGTGGCGGATTGCCCGGCGGCCGAGGAGCCCGGCTTGGACCAGGGCCACCTCGGGCGGCGGCTCGGGTCCGCGTCCGGGGCGTACTCGTACGTCCACAGCTGGTGCATGAAGCCGCCCCGGCCCGCGCCGACCCGGCGGTAGACGAGCACGGTCGGCGGACCGCCCGCCGCGCCGGGGACCGGGATCCGGTACGTCTTCGGGGGGTGCCCGGTGATGCCGAGCAGCACGGGCAGGACGCGCCCGTCGAGGGGGCCGCCCACGAAGGGGGTGTCTTGGCTCTTCACCGGACCAGTGTCACAGCAGGTGCCCGGCGTCGGCGACGACGGGCAGGACGCGGCGGGCCAGCGTGCCGACGGCGCCGGCGGAGGTCTCGACGGTCAGGGCCTGCCGTACGGCGGCGGCGGTCTGGGGGTCGCGGCCGGCGGTCGCGGCCAGACAGGCGACGAACTGCTCGACGAGCCAGTCGCGGAGTTCGCCGACGTCCGGCTGCTTGCCCTCGTCGAGCCAGATGAGGGAGGCGGCCTCCACGGAGGTGATCCACATCCGGACGGTCATCCGCAGCCGCAGGCCCGGTTCGGCCACGTCCAGGTGCCGCAGGATGTGGTCGGCGGCGGCCCGCCGGACCCCGTCCACGATGGCCGTGGCCCGGGAGGTCTCCACGACGCTGCCGCCCTGGAGGAGGGCGCTGAAACCGGTGTCGTGCTCGTCCACGAAGGTCAGGTAGCGGTCGAGGGCGCGGGCCAGGCGGCTGGTGAGGGGGCCCTCGGCGGGCTCGTCGAAGCAGTGCTCCAGTTCCTCGGCGGCCGAGCGCAGGGCCGCCTCGTAGAGCTGCTGCTTGCCGCCGGGGAAGTAGCGGTAGACGAGGGGACGGGAGACGCCGGCCGCCTCCGCCACGTCGTCGAGGGAGACGTCCTCCGGCGCGTTGTGCGCGAACAGCTCCAGCGCGGCGTCCAGCAGCTGACTGCGCCGCTCTTCCACGCTGAGCCGGCGGTACGCGCGGGTGGGGGCCTCGGACGTCATACCTCGCAGAGTAGTCGGGCCCGGGGGCACGCCGCCCTCTTCGCGTCAGGGGGTGCGACCTCGGGTGCGCCGACGGGTGCGGGCCGGGTGGGGCTTCTCGCGCCGTTCCCCGCGGCCCTGAAGACCAGGCCCTGCGGGCCTGGAGGCCGAGGTGCCCGGAGGCGACGGGATCACGGGTTCGGCCGAAAAGCACGGGGCGCAGCCCCGGCTTCTCAGGGGCGCGGGGAACTGCGCGAGAAGCCCCTCCGGACCCGCACACGCCCACGCACCGAACCCCCGCCGCCCCGTCGCGACCGGAGCCGCACCGCTACGCCAGCAGTCCCGACGACCTCCACATCCGCCGCCCCACCCCCTGCAGAACCCCGATGTCGTCCAGGAAGTCCGTCAACCGCTTCGCGCCGGTCTGCATGATGTCCCGCCGATGCGCACTCGCCCGCACCTGCGCGACGGCCACCCGCCGGTCGAGGCCGACGTTCGTGTAGACCTCGGGATTGATGAACGCCACCGCGAAGACGCGGGCGAACTCCCCGGAGGTGACCCGCGTGAAGCTCCGGGACAGCCGCGGAGCGGTCACCATCTGGCGCCGCAGCTCCTCGCGGGCGTACCGCACGTGCCGGGCCTCCTCGACGACATGGATCCGGGTGACGCCCCGGACGAGCGGCTGGACCCGCTCGTCCGGGAAGGTCAGCCGCTGCATCCAGTCGAGGATCTCCTCACCGAGGAGGGTGGAGGTGAAGGACCCGGGGGTCGTCGAGATCGTCTTGAAGAGGCGGCCCAGATTGTGGTGCAGCCGGCTCACCGGGTAGTACGGGGTGTCCCCCTTGCTGATCAGCCGGGCGAACATCTTCGAGTGCCGGCACTCGTCCTCGATCTCCGTCAGCGCGTAGCGGACGTGCGCACTCGTCGCGGCCTTGTCGTAGATGTGCCGCACGAGCAGCTGCATGAGGATGATCTCGAACCAGATGCCGAGGGAGGCCAGCGCCGCAGCCTCGTGCTGGGACAGCGCGATCCGCTGCTCCTGCGACATCTTCCGCCACATCGGCGTCCCGTACAGGGACACCAGCTCCGGCGGCCAGAACCACTTCCCCTCCTCGAAGGGGGCGTCCCAGTCCAGCTCCTTGTCCGGGTCGAAGGAGTGCTTCGCGGAGGACACGAGCAGCCGCTCGGCCACCTGTTCCCGGTCCTTGAGCAGCCCGAGCGCGTCGCGCAGCACCTCCGCCTCCGACACCGGGTCCGTCGTGTTCACCGGGGGCACCGTGGTCATGGCTGTCGCAGCTCCTCGTCGGGAAGTTCGTACCGTTACCGGCGGTCATCGCTTATGAGACTACTTGTCAGCAAGGCCGTCAATCCTTTGCGCGCCACTTGTCGAGGACCGACGGACCGATCGGCCGGTGCCCCGCCGTGACGGCCCGTGCAGTAGCGTGCTGGCGTGTCCATGCCTCCACCGCAGCACCAGCCCCAGCCTTACGGCCAGCAGCCCCAGCCCTACGGCCAGCAGCCCCAGCCAGGCCCGTACGGTCAGCAGCCGTACCCGCCGCAGCCGCAGCCGTACGGCCAGCAGCCGTACCCCCCGCAGCAGCCCGGCCCGCCGCCCCCCGGCGGCTGGCAGCCCCCGCCGCCGCCCAAGAGCCGCGTGGGGCTGATCCTCGGGATCGTCGGCGGGGTCGTCGCGCTCGTGGTGGTCGCCGCGGTGGGGCTGTGGGTCGTCGGGACGCAGAGCACGAGCGGATTCCCGGAGGCCGAGTACAGGCTGACGCTGCCCGACACCGTGCTGGACGACGAGTACAAGCTGGCCCAGGATCTCTCCGACACCTCGGGGCAGCAGGTGGCCGAGGAGGCGGAGGGTGCCTGGGACGCCCGGGACGTCAAGGCCGCCGTCGGGCAGTACACCTCGGCGGACGGGGCCCAGGGCGCCCTGATCGTCTCGGGCATGTACGGCAGGTTCAAGAACACCGACGCCGCCCGCGACAACATGCTGAAGGGCGCGGCCGAGGTCGACTCGATCACGGTCGTCGTACCGCCGAAGGACTACACCCCCGGTGACGGGGATCTCACCATCAGCTGCCAGGTCGTCACCCAGAAGCAGGCCGGCAGCGAGATCACGTACCCGATGTGCGCCTGGGCCGACGGCAACACCGGGGCGTCCATCGCGGAACTCGGCGCGTCGAGCGTCGGGCAGGACCCCTCGAAGGTGGACGTGAAGGCCTTCGCGGAGCGCACCCTGGAGGTCCGCTCCGAGATCCGGCAGCGGATCAGCTGACGGCGGCGTCCGGCATGTCCGCCACGTCGGGTACCTCCGCCACGTCCGCCATGACCGGTCGCGCCGGTGCCGCCGGCCCCGCCGGGAACGACGTGCGCAGCGTGAAGGCGTAGGGCGTCGGACCGTGGGCGCGCAGATGGAGGAGCCGTTCCTCCGCCTCGGCCACGCTGGGGCGGTGACCGGCCGGCACCCACCACAGGGTGGCCATCGCCTCGGCCACCTGCTCGAAGAACTCCCGCCTGCGGGCGAGCAGTTCCCGGTGCTGCCCCTGGTACATGAAGGCGGTCAGGGCGTCGGTGTCCCGCCACACCGACATGTTGATGATCAGCCACTCGTCGCCGAGGACGGGCACGTCCGTGGCGTTGCCTGAGTCGCTCTGCAGACGCCAGACGAAGCCGGCGGAGGAGTCGGCGACCGCGTTCACGGGATCGAGCCCGTCCACGAAGTCCTTCAACCGCGGTGAGTCCAGCGGGGCTTTGAGACGGGCGATGTTGACCTGGGCGAGTTCGTACGGGGCGGTCGTCATGGCCGCACGATAGGTCGGGGCCGCTCGGGGATCACACTCCTTATCTCACCTGGTGGTCGCGCGGGGAGGCCACCGTGAGCCCCCGTCAGCCGGAGGCACCGAGCACCGCCCGCATCACCTCCCGCGCGATCGGCGCCGCGTCCCCGCCCCCGCTGATCTCCCCCCGTACCGCCTCCGCGTCCTCCACCACCACCGCCACGGCCACCTCGGGTTCGAGCGCGTCGTCGGACTGGGCCCAGCCGATGAACCAGGCGAAGGGAGTGCCGGAGTTGCCGATGCCGTGCTGGGCGGTTCCGGTCTTGCCCCCGACGATGGCGTGGCGCAGGGCGGCGTTGGCGCCGGTGCCGTCCTCGACGACGCCCCGCATGAGGTCACGCAGCTGCCGCGCGGTGGCCGGGTCCATGGCTCGGCGGAGGGTGCGCGTGTTCGAGCCGGCGACCGTGCGGCCGTCGGCCGTGGTGGTGCGTTCGACGAGGTACGGCGCCCGCACCGAACCCCCGTTGGCCACGGCCGCCGTGACGAGCGCCATCTGCAGGGGCGTGGCCCGGGTGTCGTACTGACCGATGGACGAGAGCGCGAGCTGCGCCCGGTCCATCTCGGTGTCGAAGGTGCTGGGCGCCACCCGGAACGGGATGCGCAGGCCCGCGCCGTCGAAGCCGAAGGCGCGCGCCGTGTCCGTCATGGCGCCGAGGCCGACGTCCACGCCCAGCTTCGCGAAGACCGTGTTGCAGGACCACTCGAAGGCATGGCGCAGGGAGGCGTTCTCGCACCCCTCGACCTCGTTGGACAGGGACGTCGTGGTGCCCGGCAGGGTGTACGGGGCGGGGGAGCGGGTGGGGGCGTCCACGTCCCCGACCACCCCGGCGTCCAGCGCGGCGGCGGCCGTCACCACCTTGAACGTCGAACCCGGCGGATAGGTCTGCCGCACCGCCCGGTTGAGCATCGGTCTGCTCGCGTCCGCGTTCAGCCGGGCCCACGCCTCGGTCACCTCGGGACCGTTGCCGGAGAGCACCCCGGGGTCGTACGACGGGCGTGAGACCAGCGCCAGGACGCGCCCGGTGGCCGGTTCGAGCGCGGCGACCGCGCCCCGGCGGGCGCCGAGCCCGAGGTAGGCCGCCCGCTGGGCGCCGTCCTGGAGGGTGGTGACGACCTGGCCGCCGGCGTTCCGGTCGCGGGTGAGGTCGTTCCACAGGGGGAGGAAGGACAGCAGCGGGTCGCTGCCGTCGAGGAGGGAGTCCTCCGCGTTCTCCAGGAAGGTCGTGCCGTACACCTGGGAGGCGAAGCCCGTGACCGGCGCGTACAACGGGCCGTCCCTGTACGTCCGTTCGAAGCGGAGCTGTTCACCGGTGTCCGTCGAGCCGGTGACCGGGCGCCCCTCGACCACGATGTCCCCGCGCGGCTGGCCCCAACGGGCGATCACCGGGCGGCGGTTGGCGGGACTGTCGTCGTAGGCCCGGGACTGCAGGACCTGGACACGGGTGGCGTTGACGAGGAGCGCGACCAGCAGCAGGGCGCAGAGGGCGGCGGCGCGGCGGATGTACTTGGTCATGTGCCCCGGACCTCCGGGCCGGCGCAGGGGTTCTGGGGGAGTGTCCCGGGCTCGTCCTGCCTCCGGGCCGAGTCGCTCAGCCGGATCAGCAGGGCCACGATGATCCAGTTGGTGACGACGGAGGAGCCGCCCTGGGCGAGGAAGGGCATCGGCATACCGGTCAGGGGGATGAGGCCGGTGACACCGCCCGCGATCACGAAGACCTGGAGGGCGATGATCGAGGCGAGGCCGGTGGCCAGGAGGCGGCCGAAGGGGTCGCGCAGGGCGAGGCCGGTGCGGAAGCCGCGCTCCACCAGCAGGGCGTAGAGCAGGAAGATCGCGGCGAGGCCGGCCAGGCCCAGCTCCTCGCCCGCCGTGGCCAGGATGAAGTCCGACTTGACGGCGAAGCCGATCAGGACGGAGTGGCCGAGTCCGAGGCCGGTGCCGAGCAGGCCGCCGGCGGCGAACGAGAAGAGGGACTGGGCGAGTTGGTTGGGGCCCCGGCCCGCCTCGATCGAGGCGAAGGGGTGCAGCCAGTCCTCGACGCGGCTGTGCACGTGCGGTTCGAGCCAGCCGACGGCCACCGCGCCCACACACGCCAGCAGCAGCCCCACCGCGATCCAGCCGGTGCGGCCCGTGGCGACGTAGAGCATGATCACGAACAGCCCGAAGAACAGCAGTGAGGTGCCCAGGTCCCGTTCGAGGACCAGCACGCCGACGCTCAGCAGCCAGATGGTGACGATCGGGCCGAGCACGCGCCCGGTGGGCAGCTGGAGGCGCTTGAACCGCCAGATCTGGCGCCCGGCGTACGCCAGCGCGTTGCGGTTCGCCGCGAGATAGCTGGCGAAGAACAGCGCGAGCAGCACCTTCGCGAACTCGCCCGGCTGGAGGGAGAACCCGGCGATCCGCACCCAGATCCGGGCCCCGTTGACCGGCGGGAACAGGATCGGCAGCGCCAGCAGGGCCAGCGCGGCCACCACCGAGACGTAGGCGTACCGCTGCAGCACCCGGTGGTCGCGCAGCAGGGTCACCACCGTGATGAACAGCGCCACCCCGAGCGTCGACCAGTTCAGCTGCGCGGGCGCCGCGTGGTCGGCCGGGGTCTCCAGGTCGAGCCGGTGGATCAGCACCAGGCCCAGGCCGTTCAGGAGCACCGCGATCGGCAGCAGCAGCGGATCGGCGTACGGCGCCCGCAGCCGGACCACCAGATGGGTCAGCAGCGCGAGCACGCCGAGCCCGGCGCCGTAGTCGGTGGCGCCGGGCGGGACGGTGCCGTTCTTCGCCAGACCGACAGCGCAGTAGCCGTACACGGAGAGCAGGACGGCCACGACGGTGAGGGTGAACTCGACGCCTCGGCGCCGGAGCGGGCGTACGGCGGGCGGGGACGGGTCCGAGGGGCCCGCCGCCAGGGTCGTTCCGGCATTGGTGGTCATGCCCGGAATTTACCCAAACGGTACGCCTTGCGGGTCTTGTCGCTCAGGCGCACGTGCGTGGCGTTTTGAAGGCGTCGATGTACCGGGCCGAACCCCAGGCCCAGGTGCCGTCGACGAGCAGGTACCACTGCCTGTCGCCGTCGACGGTCTGCCCGTCGGCCCGGCAGTAGATGCTGACGATCTCCCCGTAGGGCGCGACCCGGACGACCGCGCCGCCGCGGGTCGGCGCGCTGCGCAGGATCAGACCGGTACGGGTGACGACCTCGCCCTTGACGGTCTGCTTGCTCTTCCGGGGGTCCTCCTGTCCGGCGCCCACGGCGGGGGTCGTGGCCGCGAAGGCCACGAGGGCGCCACCGGCAGCCGCTATACCGAACCGCATGAGCAGAATCCGCAGGGACATCTGACGCTCCTCCAGGAAAACGGGGGTGAAGCTGACTATTCGCCACGTTAGGAGGAGGGAGGGTGGGGCGCCTTCCGCGATGGTCCATCAGGGCGGGCCCGGCTTTCGGGGCGCGGCCCCGCCTTCAGGGGCGCGGGGGAACCGCTCGACCAGCCTCCATCGACCTGCAGCCGACACCGCACCCCCTTGGCGGCCGACACCGCGACATCGCGCGCTCTTGCCGGCCGACGACGAGCGCCCCGCGTGCGGACCCGCGGTGGCCTCGTCGCGCGGGCGCGATCAGTCCCCGCCGGCCGGCAGCCGAAGAACGGCCGACGCGCCCCCGTCCTCCGCGTTCTCGAACGCCAGCCGCGCCCCCAGCACCTCCGCCTGCCCCACCGCGATCGTCAGCCCCAGCCCATGTCCCTTGAGGGAACCCTCCGTACGGAACCGCTGCGGCCCCTCCGCCCTCAGGTACTCCGGAAACCCGTCGCCGTGGTCCCGCACGGTCACCACCGCTCCCTCGGCCGTCGCCTCCACGCTCAGCACCACCGGAGGCCGCCCGTGCTTGTGCGCGTTGGCCACCAGGTTCCCGAGCACCCGCTCCAGGCGCCGCCGGTCCGTCTCCACGCACGCGTCCTCGACGACCCGCACCACCGTCTCGCCGCCCGCGTGCGCGGCCACCCGTTCCGCCAGCACCCCGAGCCGGATCGCGTCGGGGTCCAGCCGCTCGCCGCCCGCGTCCAGCCGTGAGATCTCCAGCAGATCCTCGGTCAGCGTCCGCAACGCGGCGACCCGGTCCCGCACCAGTTCCGTCGGCCGCCCCGGTGGGAGCAGTTCGGCCGCCGCGTGCAGCCCGGTCAGCGGTGTCCGCAGCTCGTGCGCGACGTCCGCGGTGAACCGCTGCTCGCCGATCAGCTTGCGCTGCAGCGTGGACGCCATCGTGTCGAGCGCGGCGGCCAGCGCGGCCACCTCGTCGCGGTACCGCGCCGGGTCCGTCGTGCGGGGGTCGCCGACCCGCGCGTCGAGGTCGCCCGCGCTGATCCGCCGGGCCACCTGCGAGGTCGTCCGCAGCCGCCGGGTCACCCCGGTGACGCCGAACGCGCCCACGATCAGCGTCACCCCGATCGCCAGCGCCGAGGAGCCCAGGATGGCCCGGTCGAGGTTCTCGATCGTGGTCGCGCTCTGCGCGTAGTCGATCCGCACGGCGAGGGCGCGGCCGTCGGCGGGGGCGGCCGCCCACATGGCGGGGTATCCGCCCGCGACCCCGACCATCGTGCCGCGCCGCCCGCTCATCGCCAGTTCGCGCAGCGACCCCGGCAGCTCCGGCGTGTCGATGCCGGCCTCCGGCGGCAGCCGGTTCCCGGCCTCGTACGCCCGCGCCGCCTCGTCGAGCCGGTCCAGCGCCCGGGAGCGGGCGTCGCTCACGGTCCGGTCGGTGACGGAGACATGCACGAGGGCGCCGAGCAGCGCGGCCAGCCCGCAGCACATGACGGTGATGAAGGCCAGCGCCTTCCAGGTGAGCGAGGACGTCCAGCGCGGCAGGCCGAACCGTTTCCGCACGGTCTTCGCCGCGGGCCTCGCCGCGCTCTCGCGCCGCACCGTGCTCATCGCGGGCCGCCGGACGGCGAGGGCCGGGGCGTGGCGGCCGGCGTCGTCCCGCCGCCGGGGGACGGGCGCGCCGATGTGCCCACGCGCAGGATCTCGTCGCGGGTGAGGAGCATCGCCAGCTGGTCCTCGTCCCAGGTCCACTGGGTGCGGTACTCGTAGCCGACGATCGCCGCGGGCGAGCGGATGATCACGGTCCGCCCCGCCAGCTCGACCGCGAGCACCGCGTCGTCGCTGGCCAGCACCTGCACCAGCCGGTCCGCCCGGACGGTGTACATCCGCACCGCCGTCTGATTGCCGGGCAGCAGCCGGAAGCCGAGCACCATGTCCTCGCGCCCGTCGCCGGTGAGGTCCCGGTAGTAGGCGTCGAGCACCGGGCACCGGGAGCGCTCCGCGCCCCCGCCGCAGTCCGCCATGCGCGCGGTCGTGCCGGCGTAGACCGCGTCGGACCCGGAGTACATCTCGGGATGCGCGGCGATCTCGGCGCGTACGACCGCCACCGGGTCCACCTCACGGATGTTCCCCCGGGCCTCGACACCCTTGACGATCTCCGTCTCGGCCTCGCCGTAGTCGTAGGCGGGGGAGGAGGCGGGCGGTTCCCCGGGCCACAGCCGGGTCGGCCCGCTCGCGGTGGCCGTCGCGCCAGCGCTCACCAGGCCACCCAAGTCGCCACAGGCACCCAGCAGCAGGCCGGCGGCCAGGGCGAGCGAGGCGCCGGCGACCGCACGCACGGGGCGGCTGGGGAACACGGGACTCCTGAGGGCGTCGATTCGGTCCAGTACACCCTATTCGTGCGCAAGAACCGCACCCGCCCGCCCCGCTACTCGGCCAGCTCCTCCAGGAACCGGACGGTCGCCAGCCCCGTGCGCAGGTATTCCACGAACAGCTCGTTGTGCAGCGCCCACGGTGAACGGCGGGTGCGGATCAGCCGGATCGCCTCCTCGGCGGAGTGTCCGTCGCGGATCAGCGCGTGCGCCACCACCAGACCCGACCGGTTGTACCCGCTGTAGCAGCGGACGAGGACCCGTTTGCCGTCCTCCAGCGCGTCGCACGCCGCCTGCCCCAGCCGCATCACGCCCGCCAGCTGCGTACCGTCCAGCGGCCCGTCCGGGATCGGCCACACATGGTGTTCGACGCCGTCGTCCGGCCCGTACCCCGGTAGCCGCAGCAGGGTCAGCACCAGATCGAACTCGTCGCGTACGACCGCGAACTCGATGTCCCCGGTGCCGGTCCGTCCCGCGAACTCGTGCCCGCCCATCCACAGACCGGGCACGATCTCGCTCCACGGTTCGCCCGGAGCCGGCACGTCGGGTTGCTTCCTGCGCGTCCGCAACGGCGCCTCCCCAAGCCCCTGACGACAGGTCGTCACCCCAAAGGTAACCGGGTTCTTGCCGATGGAGCACCCCGCCTGTTCCCATGGTCGTGGGGTGATGGTGCATGAGCGGACTGCGCGTCGTACCGACCTGGCGGCACGGACAGCGACGCCTGTACGTGTGCCGGACCGACGGGAGGAACGTCGCCTGGTACGACCGTGAGACGGGCCGGGTGAACCTTCTCAGCGAGGAGCTGAGGCAGGACGTGCTGGCCGTGCTCGCCCCCTTGGTCACCGGCCCGGTCGCCGTGGGCCCGCCGCCCGTCCCCACCCCCGCCGAACTGGCCCGGCTGAGCCTCCATCCGGACGACGACCTCGCCCCCAACCGCCCCGGCGAGGCGCTGCTGATCGCCCTCGACCGTGCCCCCGGACCACCACGTCGGCTGCGCCCGGACCCGCGCCGCCGCGCCTTGGCCGCCGAGCGGACGGTCGGTGACGCCCTGGACCGGCTGGAGGGTGCGGGCTGGCGCACCCTGCACTCCGTGCCGCTGCCCGGCGGCGACCGCATCCACCATCTGCTGATCGGCCCCGGGGGCCTGTTCTGCGTCAGATCCCTGCCCGCCCGCAGGCAGCGCGTCGTCGTCACCGATCCGATGGTCGCCGTCGGCCGCCACGAGCCCCGCGCGCTGCTGCGCGCGCTCCGCGCCGACGCCGACCGCGCCTCCTACGCCCTCACCGCCGAGGTCCGTCCCGTCCTGGCCCTCGCCGAACCCGCCCGTCTCGACATCACCACGCCCCCGCGTGAGGTCCGTGTCCTGCGCGACACGGACCTCGCCGAACTCGCGCGCACGGGCGCGCTGCTCAAGCCGGCCGACGTGGAGGGCCTGCACGCGATGGCCCGGGACCGGCGGACGTGGACCCGCGTGTAGACCGTCACGGTGCGGACCGTCACGGCGCGGACCGCCACGATGCGGACGGTCACGGCAGGGAGTGCGCGGCCTCCGGGTCGAGGAGCGGCGCCAGCAGGTCGCCGTGGTCCCGGAGGCGGGGGGCGATGTCCGGGGCGCGGAACACCAGTTGTGCGGGCGAGGCGCACTCCTCGACCTCGGCCCAGGTCACCGGGGCGGAGACGGTCGGCTCGGCGCGGGCGCGCAGCGTGTAGGGCGCGGCCGTGGTCTTGCGGGCGGCGTTCTGGCTCCAGTCGACGAAGACCTTGCCGGGGCGCAGGCTGCGGTTCATCCGGTGGACGACCTGACGGGGCAGCGCCGTCTCGGCCTCGACGGCGAGTTCCTTCGCGTACTCCGACACGCGCTCCGAGGACGCCCCGCGCACCGCCGCCAGCAGATGCAGCCCCTTCGACCCGGACGTCTTCGCGTACGCCTCGATCCCGTCCGCCGCGAGCCGCTCCCGCAGCCAGCGGGCGACCTCGCAGCACTCGACGATCGTCGCGGGCGCCCCCGGGTCCAGGTCGAAGACCAGCCGGTCCGCCTCGTCGGCGGAGTCGACGGTCCACTGCGGTGTGTGGAACTCGGCGACCTGGTTCGACGCCCACATCAGGCTCGCCAGGTCCTGCACCAGCACCATCCGGGCCGGGCCCTCCATCCGTCGTACCTCGGCGGTGGTGACCCAGTCGGGCGTGCCCGGCGGCACGTTCTTGGTGAAGAAGACCTGTCCCCCCGGCCCGTCCGGGTAACGGAGGAACGAGACCGGCCGGTCACGCAGATGCGGCAGGAGGGCGTCCGCGGTCGTGGCGTAGTAGTGCAGCAACTCACCCTTGGTGAACCCCGTCGCCGGGTGGAGCACCTTCTCCAGATTGGAGAGGACGACCCTGCGGCCCTCCACCTCGGTGATCGGTGTCATGGCAACAAGAATCCCATGATTCGCGGGCAAAACGGTCGCGGCGCCTGGGGGTGGGCCACGAGGGGCACGCCGGGCGCCCGTGCGGGGGTCGTGGGGCCCGTTCGGCTGTCCGCCTGCGGGGTCTGTCGGGTGTCCGGTGCGTGTGCGGGGTGATCGCGTACGCGGTGATGTCCGCCCCCGTCGGCGTACGCGAGCGCCCGTGTACGTCTGGCAACGACAGGCGCCGCCCGCGCGACCCGGCACCGGGCGCCCGCCCGCGTGCGCGGCCGGGCGCCTCCATGCGCGGGCAGCCCCGCGTCCGTGCGCTCACGCCCCCACGTACGCCGCCAGGTGTTCGCCGGTGACGGTCGAGCGGGCCGCGACGAGGTCCGCCGGCGTGCCCTCGAAGACGACGCGACCGCCGTCGTGGCCGGCGCCCGGGCCGAGGTCGACGATCCAGTCGGCGTGGGCCATGACCGCCTGGTGGTGCTCGATGACGATCACCGACTTGCCCGCGTCGACCAGCCGGTCGAGCAGCCCCAGCAGCTGCTCCACGTCGGCGAGGTGCAGACCCGTGGTCGGCTCGTCGAGAACGTAGACCCCGCCCTTCTCGCCCATGTGCGTGGCCAGCTTCAGCCGCTGCCGCTCGCCGCCGGAGAGCGTGGTGAGCGGCTGGCCGAGGGTGAGATAGCCGAGCCCCACGTCCGCCATCCGCTCGATGATCCGGTGGGCCGCCGGCGTACGCGCCTCACCGGCGCCGAAGAACTCCTCCGCCTCGGCCACCGACATCGCGAGCACCTCGCTGATGTCCCGCCCGCCGAAGCGGTACTCCAGCACCGACGCCTCGAACCGCTTCCCCTCGCACTCCTCGCACGTGGTGGCGACGCTCTGCATGATCGCCAGGTCGGTGTAGATGACGCCGGCGCCGTTGCAGGTCGGGCAGGCCCCCTCGGAGTTGGCGCTGAACAGCGCCGGCTTCACCCCGTTGGCCTTGGCGAAGGCCTTGCGGATCGGGTCGGCCAGCCCCGTGTACGTCGCCGGGTTGCTGCGCCGGGATCCGCGGATCGCGGTCTGGTCGATCGAGACCACACCCTCGGCCCCTGCCTGGCGGGCCATCGAGCCGTGCACGAGCGAGCTCTTGCCGGAGCCGGCCACCCCGGTGATGACGGTGAGCACGCCGAGCGGGATGTCCACGTCGACGTCCTGGAGGTTGTTCGCGTTCGCCCCCCGGATCTCCAGCGCACCGGTGGGCCTGCGCACCGACTCCTTCAGGGCGGCCCGGTCCCCGAGATGACGGCCGGTGACGGTGTCGCTCGCCCGCAGCCCCTCCAGCGTCCCCTCGAAGCAGACGGTGCCGCCCGCCGTGCCGGCGCCGGGGCCGAGGTCCACCACATGGTCGGCGATCGCGATCGTCTCCGGCTTGTGCTCCACGACGAGCACGGTGTTGCCCTTGTCGCGCAGCCGCAGCAGCAGGTTGTTCATCCGCTCGATGTCATGCGGGTGCAGCCCGATGGTCGGCTCGTCGAAGACGTAGGTGACATCGGTGAGCGAGGAGCCGAGGTGACGGATCATCTTGGTCCGCTGCGCCTCGCCGCCGGAGAGCGTGCCCGAGGCCCGGTCGAGGGAGAGATAGCCGAGGCCGATCTCCACGAACGAGTCGAGGGTGTAGTGGAGCTTCGCGAGCAGCGGCGCCACCGACGCGTCCTCGATCCCGCGGGCCCATTCCGCCAGGTCCCGGATCTCCATCGCACAGGCGTCGGCGATGTTGACCTTGCCGATCCGCGAGGAACGGGCCAGCTCGCTGAGCCGGGTGCCGTCGCAGTCGGGGCACTCGGTGAAGGTGACCGCCCGGTCCACGAAGGCCCGGATGTGCGGCTGCATCGACTCGCGGTCCTTGGCGAGGAAGGACTTCTGCAGCTTCGGGATCAGCCCCTCATAGGTGAGGTTGACGCCGTTGATCTTCACCTTGGTCGGCTCGCGGTACAGGAAGTCGTGCCGCTCCTTCTTGGTGTACTGGCGGATCGGCTTCTCCTTGTCGAAGAAGCCCGACTCCGCGATGACCCGCACCACCCAGCCGTCCCCGGTGTACGTGGGGATGGTGAACGGGTCCTCGGAGAGCGACTTGGAGTCGTCGAACAGCTGGGTGAGGTCGATGTCGGAGACCTTGCCCCGGCCCTCGCAGTGCGTGCACATACCGCCGGTGCGGCTGAAGCTCACCTTCTCGGTCTTGGTCTTGTCGGCGCCGCGGTCGACCGTGAACCCGCCGCTCGCCGAGACCGAGGCCACATTGAAGGAGAACGCGCCGGGCGGCCCGATGTGCGGCTTGCCCAGCCGGCTGAACAGGATGCGCAGCATCGCGTTGGCGTCGGTGGCGGTGCCCACGGTGGAGCGCGGGTCGGACCCCATCCGCTGCTGGTCGACGGTGATCGCGGTGGTCAGCCCGTCGAGCACGTCCACCTCGGGCCGCGCCAGGTTCGCCATGAAGCCCTGCAGGAAGGCGCTGTACGTCTCGTTGATCAGTCGCTGCGACTCCGCGGCGATCGTGTCGAACACCAGCGAGCTCTTCCCCGAGCCGGAGACCCCCGTGAACACCGTCAGCCGGCGCTTCGGGATCTCGATGCTGACGTCCTTGAGATTGTTCTCCCGCGCCCCGTGCACCCGGATCAGATCATGGCTGTCGGCGGCGTGCGGCCCGGGAGACTGCGCCTGCGTCCCCGCCCTCGTGGCCTTGGTCATCGTTCCTCCATCTGTCGTGCGGAGCCGCGCCCGCGGCCCCGCCGGCGTCGCCCGACCGGGTCCGATCCGCTGGGAAGGGTACGTGCGGTGGTGTGGGTTCCGGATGTGTTTCCGCGTGGCCATGACGAAGCGGGCGCTCACCCCGCCGGGGGTCACGGCTCACCCGGCCGGGTGTCATCGGGCCAGGGCCCACGCTAGGCGCGCCCCACCCACCCGCGCTTCTCGAATCCTGACCGACCCGCCGACGGGCGCGCACGGGCTCACCGGCAAGGCTCCCGGCAGCCGACGCGCAGCCCATATCGGTCCGCGTTACGGTGTGGACAAACCGGAAGCAGGGACCCGAAAGGTGCGTGCTGCCCGTGCGATCCATCTGGAACGGCGCCATCTCCTTCGGCCTGGTCAGCATCCCCATCAAGCTGGTGAACGCGACCGAGAGCCACTCCGTCTCCTTCCGCCAGGTCCACCTGGAGGACGGCGGCCGCATCCGTTACCGCAAGGTCTGCGAGCTGGAGGACCGGGAGGTGACGCAGGGGGAGATCGGCAAGGCGTACGAGGACGCGGACGGCACGATGATCCCGATCACGGACGAGGACCTCGCGTCGCTGCCCATCCCGACGGCCAAGACCATCGAGATCGAGGGCTTCGTCCCGGCCGAGAGCGTCGACCCGCTCCAGGTGGACGCCGCGTACTACCTCGCGGCGAACGGTGTCCCCGCCGCCAAGCCGTACACCCTCCTCCGCGAGGCGCTCAAGCGCAGCGGAAAGGTCGCCATCTGCAAGTACGCACTGCGCGGGCGCGAGCGGCTGGGCATGCTGCGGGTCGTGGACGACGTCCTCGCCATGCACGGGCTGCTCTGGCCCGACGAGATCCGTACCACGGACGGGGTGGCCCCCGACGCGAGTGTCACCGTGCGCGACAAGGAACTCGACCTCGCGGACGCCCTCATGGACACCCTCGGCGAGGTCGACTTCGAGTCCCTGCACGACGACTACCGCGAGGCCGTCGAGGAACTCATCGCCGCGAAGGCCTCCGGCGAGGAACGGCCCACCGCTCCCGCCCCGGCCCCGGGCGGCAAGGTCCTCGACCTCATGGCCGCGCTGGAGAAGAGCGTCCGCGAGGCCAAGGAGTCCCGGGGCGAGGACGTCGCCGACATCACCCACCTCGCGTCCCGCCCCACCCCGAAGCAGCCCACGGGCAAGAAGTCCACCACGACGACCCGCAAGGCGGCAGCCTCGCCGAAGAAGTCCACGACCGGGTCCGCCGAGCCCGCGAAGAAGACGGCCGCGAAGAAATCGACGGCCAAGAAGGCGACGACGGCGGCGACCAGGACGGCGGCGACGAAGTCCACCTCGGCGAAGTCCACCCCGGCCAGGTCCACCCAGGCCAAGGCCACGACGGCGAAGAGCACCGCGAAGAAGACCCCGGCGAAGAAGACGACGCCCCGCAAACGCTCCGCCTGACGGGAGCCGTTCCGCCTGACCGGCCCGCACACCGTTCGAGCACGGGCACGACTCCCCGACCCGGACGCCCCAGGCGGGCGCGCCCCTGCTTTTCAGGGGCGCGGGGAGCTGGCGGCAAGCCCCCACCGGACCGGCGGCCGGGACCCGCGGCGACGGCCGGGGTTCACAGGGGCGCTCCTAGGGCTGCCGGCGGCCCACGCTCAGAGCACCTGCGCGCGCACCAGTGCAGACAGGACGAGCGTGCCCGGGAGGAGGGGGATCCAGACGGTGAGGACCCGGTAGCCGATGACGGTGGTGGTGGCGAGGCTCGCCGGCGCCCCGAAGGCGACGAGGGCGAAGACGAGCGCCGCGTCCATGGGGCCGAGGCCGCCCGGCGCGGGCACCGCCCCGGCGGCGGTGCTGGCGACGAGGTACGCGAAGAGCATCTGCGTCCAGGACACGGGCAGCCCGAGCGAGGTGCCGACCGAGGCGACCACGGCCCCCTGACACAGGGGGAAGGCGGCGGCCCCGCCCCACAGGGAGAGCGCGCGGACGGGGCGGCTGTGCACCCGCCGTGTGTCGGTGAGGGCGGACCGCAACCCTCCGATGAGGGGACGCCGCAACGGCCGTACGGTCGTGATCAGCGTGACCACGGCGGCGAGGCTGACGCCGGTGATCGCACCGGCCAGGGCCAGGGTCTCGCCCTCGGGGAGGAGTTCGGTCAGGCGGAGCGTGCCCGGGAACGCGACGACGAAGGCGACGATCACCAGCGTCTTGGCCACCGGCTTGACCGCCGAGTACAGGGCGAGCGAGGAGGTCGCCCTGGACAGGGGGATGCCCCGGCGCCGCAGGAAGCGCAGAACGACCGCGTGGGCGCCGATGTTGCCCGGCAGGGCGTGTCCGGCGGCACCGGCGGCGAACTGCGTCGCCAGCAACTGCCCCGGTGGCAGCCGCTCCGGCACGGCCCCCTGCCGTACGCAGGCGGAGGCCACCGAGCACAGGGCCGTGAAGAACGCGCCGGCCAGCAGCCACCAGGGGTTGGCCGAGGCCAGTCGTACGGCCCCTTCATGGACCGTCCGCCAGTCGAAGGCCGCCCAGCCCGCGAGTAGCACGAGCGGCAGCAGCGTCAGCGCGAACCGCAGCCGCCGGGCGTTGACGGCCGACCGGGCGGGGAGCAGCGCCCGCAGCCTGGGGGGCAGGAACCCCCCGGGACCGGCGGCGCAGTCAGGCTCCGCGAGCGGCTCGGGCTCGGTGTCAGGGCCGCCGGCCGCGGGGCGGGCCGGGACGTGGGTGAGGTCCGGGGGCCGGGCCGGGCTCGGTATCAGGGGGAGGGGGTCGGTGACCGGGGACGGGGTGGGCCGCGAGGGGGGCGGCGCGTCGAGCGGGAGCGGGAACAAAGGGCACGTCGTCCTTCCGCGTCGCGTCGGTACGGCGGGGGACCGCTCCGACGGAGGCAGGGCAAGTCAAGAACGAAGGGAACCCCAGGACCGTTCCCACCCCAAATGACTCCCCGGTATGCACCACCCGAACTCCTGCCACCGCCAGAACGACGACACCGCTTCCCAGCAGCGACTCTGCCCTCGGCGCCGCCCCGGACCCCGCCGCCCCTCGTGAGACACAAGTCACTTCCCTGCCACCCCCGGCGCCCGATTTCCACCAAGATCACACGTTGCCCTCACCGCTTGGCCCCCGAACCGCTCACTCCCGCGCGCCCCAGCGGGCACCCCTGCCACACTGTTGTGATGTGCGTCACCCCGGGTCTACGGTTGTAGCGCCTGGCAGGAGACCCCGGGAGTGCGCGCGGACGGCGGTGCGCGGCGGGGCCGTCCGCAGGCGAGGGAAGTGATCCCGTTGCCCGTCTCCTGGGACGACATCGGCGGTCTCGTCGATGCCCACGAGCGCTTTCTCGCCGGCGCGTGGGTCGACTCGGATGTCCGGCACCCGGTGCTCGACTCCTGGAAGCGCTGCCGTTCCGCCGGGCTGGAACCCCACCGGCTGGTGAGCCCCTACGCTCCCGACCTCGCCCTGGAGGAACCCTTCCTGCGCGCCGCCGACCCCGTGCTCGCACGGCTCACCGCCTCCCTCGCGAACGTGAGCATGAGCGTCGTGCTCTGCGACGGACAGGCCCGCGTGGTCCAACGGCACGGCGGCGACCGGCACCTCCTCACCCGCCTCGACGAGGTCAACTTCGCCCCCGGCTTCTGCGCCTCCGAGGCCGCCGCGGGCACCAACGGCGTCGGCACCGCCCTCGCCGAGCGCCGGCCCGTCCACGTCCTCGGCCGCGAACACTTCGCCGACTGTCTCTCCCCGTTCGCCTGCGCCGGCGCCCCCGTCCGCAACCCGCTCAGCGGCCGCGTCGAGGCCGTACTCGACCTGACCTGCCTGCGCGACGACGCCGACCCCACGATGCTGCGACTGGTCCGCGACGCCGCCCACGACATCGAGGCGGGCCTTCTGGAACAGGCCACGGAACGGGAACGGGCCCTCCTCGCCGCGTACCGCCGAGCCGCCGCCCTCACCGCCGACACAGCCGCCGACACCCGGCCCCGGCAGCCCGGACGACAGCCCGAGCGACAGCCCGAGCGACAGTCCGAACGGCAGCCCGAGCGGCAGGCGTGGGCACGGGGCGACGACGGCCGGTACGGCGCCGACCTCGGCCGCGTCGACCTGGCCGTCCTCCGCGAGAAGGCCGAGGAACTCATCGCCTCGCCCCACCGCACCCTCGACGAGGTCACCCTCTCCGCCGGGCGCGTCGCCACCCTGCTCCGCCGCCCGATCATGGGGGAGTCCGGCGAGACCGGGGTGGTCATCGAGGCCCGTCTTCTCGGCGGCCCCCGTCTCCACCACACCCGGCCGACGGCCCACCCCACGCCCCGGACCACGCGGCAGCCGACGACCGCACCGCCTCCGCCCGGCCCCCCGTCGCGACCCGCACCACCCCCGACCGTCGTCCTCCGCACGGTCCTACCCGCGTCCCCGCCCCAGCCGAGAAGCAAGGGGCCGCTCGAAACGGACGAGCCGCCCGACTCGGCCGCCGACGCGTGGCTGCTCCTCGTCGGCGAACCAGGCGTCGGCCGGCTCGCCGTGCTCGCCCGCCGTCGCCTGGAACTGCTGCACGACGCCGGAACCCGCATCGGCACCACCCTGGACGTCACCCGCACCGCCGAGGAACTGACGGACGTGGCCGTCCCCGGCTTCGCCGACTTCGCGGCCGTCGACCTGCCGGTCCCCGTCCTCCTCGGCGAGGAACCGGAACCCCTCGGCCCCGGCATGGCACTGAGCCGCGTCGCACTGGGCGCCGTACACGAGCAGTCGCGTATCTACGAGGTGGGGGACCCGGTGTGCTACGTCTCCTCCACGCCCCAGGCGCGCAGCTGGGAGAGCGGGCGTCCGGTGCTCGAACCGGTGCTGGCGGAGGCCGGCGGCCGGCTCGCTCAGGACCCGGCCCGGCTGCGCCGCGCCCTCGCCGCGGGCATCCACTCCCTGATCACCGTGCCCCTGCGGGCACGCGGCGCGACCCTCGGCGTCGTCAGCTTCTACCGAGCCGAACGCCCCGAACCGTTCGAGGACGACGACCTCGCGCTCGCCCAGGAACTGGTCGGCCGCGCGGCGATCTGCATCGACAACGCCCGCCGCTACACCCGCGAGCACAACACCGCCCTCGCCCTGCAGCGCAGCCTGCTGCCGCGCGGCCGGTCCGAACAGGGCGCGGTCGAGGTCGCCTACCGCTACCTCCCCGCGCAGGCGGGCGTCGGCGGCGACTGGTTCGACGTCATCCCGCTCTCCGGCGCGCGTGTCGCACTGGTCGTCGGCGACGTGGTCGGTCACGGCCTGCACGCCGCCGTGACCATGGGACGCCTGCGCACCGCCGTGCACAACTTCTGCGCCCTCGACCTGCCCCCGGACGAGCTGCTCACCCAGCTCGACGACCTGGTCGGCCGCCTCGACCGGGGCGAGGGCTGGGCGGTGGAGAACACCCACCAGGACTCCGGCATCGTCGGCGCGACCTGTCTGTACGCCGTCTACGACCCGGTGTCCCGGCGCTGCGTCCTCACCCGCGCCGGACACCCGCTGCCGGCGGTCGTCTCCCCCGACGGAACGGTGGACTACGTCGACCTGCCCTCGGGACCCCCGCTGGGCCTGGGCGGTATGCCCTTCGAGACCGCCGAACTCGAACTGGCCGAGGGCAGCCAACTGGTCCTTTACACCGACGGCCTCGTCGAGGACCGGCACCGCGACATCGACACCGGCCTCGACAAGCTCCGTAGCGTCCTGGCCCGCACCGACCGCGCCCCCGAGGCCACCTGCGAGGCGGTCCTCGCCGCCCTGCTCCCGGCCCGGCCGGCCGACGACGTGGCACTCCTCGTAGCCCGTACCCACGCCCTGGGCCCGGACCGGGTCGCCCAGTGGGACCTGCCCGGCGACCCGGCCGTCGTCTCCCTCGCCCGGCGCGCCGTCACCGGCCAACTGGCCGACTGGGGCCTGGACGACCTGGCCGTCACCACGGAACTGGTGGCCAGCGAACTGGTCACCAACGCCATCCGCCACGCCACCGGCCCCGTCCGGCTCCGCCTCCTGCGCGACCGCGCCCTGACCTGCGAGGTCCACGACGGCAGCAACACCTCACCCCACCTGCGCCGCGCCCACACCGAGGACGAGGACGGCCGCGGCCTCTACCTGGTGGCCCGCCTCACCGAACGCTGGGGCACCCGCTACACCCCCCACGGCAAAACGATCTGGACGGAACAGCCGCTGCCCCGGCCCCATGCTCGATGAGCTGCGCCTACACCGATATCCGGCGAGGTGCGGTTGTGCAGCAGGCGATGCTGAGCAGGGTCATGGCGATGGCGGGCACTGTCGCTTCCAGCCCTGCGTACAGGCGAAGGCGTGCCAGACGGGGACGCGGCCCTTCCGATGGGACGTGTTGTGTTCGCCTTCCCGTACAGGGAGTTCGGCCAGGCCACGTGCGCGGCGCCATGGCCACGACCAGGCCGACCGGGCAGCACCGGCCGCCGACGGGCAGGCCGGGGAGGTATCGCCGACGCCGGAAGCGGCGAAGACGAAATCGCAGGTGCCGGTGTGGCGTGACGGGCTTGCGCGGTCGGCGTTGTCGGTGGACTGCCAGCGCATCCTCGCCGCGCTCGCGGACCGGGCCCGGCTCGGGCAGGGGCCGATGACCTGCCAGGAGATGGCCGCTTCGTCGGCATGGACGTGGTTCCGGCGCGGGTGGAGGCGCTGAGGTCGAAGGCGAAACGCCTGGTCGCGCGCGGCTGGCCGAGCCGGCGCCGGGCCGGTTCACGCCCGCCTGTGGCGTGATCGGGCCAGGCGGCGGGTCATGAGCAGGGTCATCGACCAGTAGATCATCGCCTCGGCGCTGGCGGTACGGCGCTCGAAGTCGCGGTCCGGGCGGCGAGTGCGCATGAGGTGCGCGAGGAGACGCTCGACGATCCACCGCTCGGGCAGCACCACCGCCACCCCTCCGTGCCCATCGGCTTCCCAGCCGACTTCAACCTGTGCCGCCACCGCTGTGCGCCCGCCGACGTGCCGACCGCGCATGCCGGCTGGCGCGCGTCGATACCTGGCCGCCGGTCCTGCCTGTGCCGCGAACGACAGGTTGCGAGCTCGCAGAAAACTGGCCATGGTCGCTGAAGGTGATCAATTGATCACGCACTGCGATCTGGAGAAGAAATGCTCAGACGTCAACTAAGCGCCGTGGTCCTGGCTGTGCCGATTGTTGCTGTGCTCGGCATGGGAAGCGTGGCAAGCGCGGAACCCCAGGTGTCCATCCCGTGTGATGTGACTGCGCTCAACAATGCGATCGTCGCCGCGAACAACAACACCGGGCCGCACACCATCCGGCTCGCGCCCAAATGCGTCTACAACGTCACGACTCCGGCGTCGACCGGCGGGCTCGGCGCCAACGCTCTGCCGCAGATCACGGGCACTGTCACCCTGCTGGGTCACCACACCACCATCCGACGGGACCCCGACGCTGCCGATGCCTTCCGCATCGCGGAGATCGACGGTCCCAACGGGCGCCTGACCGTGGACGGTGTCACGGCGACCGGTGGCGGCTACCTCGATTACGCCGGCACCTACCTGCCCACCGACGGAGGGACGCTCATCCTCCGGCACAGCACGGTGACCAACAGCACGGCGAACCAGGGGGGTGCCATTTTCGTCAACCAGGGCAGCACCCTCGAAGTCCATGACAGCGTTCTGCGGGACAGCGCGGCACAGCGGGGAGGCGCCATCTACAACGGGCCGCGCAGCACCACCCTGCTCGACAACACCAAAGTGGAGCGGAACCAGGCTACGCAATTGGGTGGTGGCATCTTCACCGCCGGGGCCTCACTGACCATCAAGAAGTCGCACATCGGCGCCAATCGCGCCTTCGAGCAGGGCGGCGGAATCTACAACGACCGCGCCCCGATGACCGTCTCCTCGACGACCATCGCCGGCAATCGCGCAGGCCAGATGGGCGGCGGTATCGCCAACTACGGCACCAGCACGCTGACGAAAACAGTGGTGCGGCACAACAGTGCGCTCAACGGCGGCGGCATCTGGCAAGCGCCGTCCCCCAGCGTCCTGAACCTCGTCAACAGCCGGATCGTCGACAACACCCCCAACAACTGCCGGCCTGTCGGCTCGGTCCCCGGCTGTACGTCCTGACCGCGGAGCGGGCCCATCAACGGTGCGGCCCTGGGTGATCAGTGACCCGGACCCGGGGGGAGGGGATGGAGGGGGCGGAGCTGTGGGCCCCGCCCCTTGCACCCGATGACCTGGGACGATGCCTCAAGCTCCCGTCCACACCTCGTCCACAGCCCTCGACATAGAGCCGCTTCGGGCTGCATCCGCCTGCACATACGCGAAGACCCCGTTCTCAGCGAAAGCGCTGATGGCGGGGTCTTTGGGCACCTCATACAAGGTGCCCCCGGCAGGATTCGAACCTGCGCACACGGCTCCGGAGGCCGCTTGGGTCCTGGGTAACGCGGCAGGTCACGGCCCTACAATGGACAGACCGGGCAGGACGAGTCCACGGATAGTCCACGGCCGACTGAGCATCGTTTCAGGAGAGTCGGTTGGCTGCGCTGTTCGAGGAGGCGCGCCGGGGTGTCGGGGTCGCGTTCTCTCACTTCTCTCCAGCTCCGATGGCGGCCGAGGTGGAGCAGTCTTTCAATTTTTCGTCTGGGGCCTCCCCATGAGATCGAGCAACTGGCGGGCTCTCTCCAAGTCCTCTTCGAATACGTCGGGTCGTTGCTCGGCCAGGACCTCGCGGATGTCGACGGTGCGGGTGATGGCGGTCAGCGCCTCTTCCCGCCGCCCCAGGCCTGCCAGATGGATCGATTGGTTGTTCAGTGCGGTGGCGAGGTCGGGCAGGAAGGCGTCGGGTCGTTGCTCGGTCAGGACCTGGTAGGTGTCGACGGTGCGGGTGATGGCGGTCAGCGCCTCTTCCCGCCGCCCCAGGCCTGCCAGACGGATCGATTGGTTGTTCAGTGCGGTGGCGAGGTCGGGCAGGAAGGCGTCGGGTCGTTGCTCGGCCAGGACCTCGCGGATGTCGACGGCGCGGGTGATGGCGGTCAGCGCCTGCTCCCGCCACCCCAGGCCCGCCAGACGGATCGATTGGTTGTTCAGTGCGGTGGCGAGGTCGGGCAGGAAGGCGTCGGGTCGTTGCTCGGCCAGGACCTCACGGATGTCGACGGCGCGGGTGATGGCGGTCAGCGCCTCTTCCCACCGCCCCAGGCCCGCCAGACGGACCGACTGGTTGTTCAGCGCGGAGGCGAGGGCGGGCAGATCGGGATTGTGTCTGTCGTGGTGCTCGACCAGGGCTGTGCTGAGGAAGGCAGCCCATTCGCTGAGGGCAAGCGTGGAGTTCGGCAGCTGGTCGCTGAGGCGGTACAGCAGGGTGATGTCGTGTGTGGTGCGGGTCAGATATGTCAGGGCGGCAATCAGGGGCCTGGGGTGGGGCGTACGTGTTGCGGTGGTCAGGGCGGCCTCTCCCAGCACATGCGGGGCGGTGGTGATGGCCTCGCGCATGATGGCGCTGATGCTGTCATGGTGATGGGGGTGCTGGGCGGTGCGGGCCAGCACGGTCAGGGCCTGGGTGGCTTGTGGCTCGGTGAGGGCTGTCAGGATGCGGGTGAACAGGGCGGGTTCACGGCTGGTCTGTGTCCCGATGTGGTACTCGGCGATGCGGTCGGGCTGGAGGCTGCCCCAGACGGAGTCTGCCGGGGTCGGGTAGAGGTCGGCGAGCCAGGTGGCCAGCGCTCCGCGGACGGCTGCCGAGCTGTCGTCGGCCAGGCCGGGAAGCTGGGCCAGGAGCGTTCGGGCGTGATCGCGGTCGGACGCGGGGATCAGGCAGGCCAGGGCGACGGCGAGGGCACGGGTTTCGGTTCCACTACCCTGCCCGGTCAGCCCGCGTTCCGGGCTGTTGGCGGTGGCGTCCCAGTACTCGCGCTCGTGTCCCAGAAGCCGGCCTTCCAGCGCGGTGGCACGGCTGACGGTCTGGTGCGGGATGGTGGCGGTGTCCAGCAGCGCGAGGAGAGCGGCCATCTGGACCGACAAGGGAGTGTCGAACTCCGCGCCGGTGAGTGCGGGCAGTACGGCCGGGGTGGTCAGGGCAGGCAGGAGGGCTGCCCAGTCAGTGCGGGGGAAGATCCGGCGCAGCCGCTCGCTGAAGTCGTCCAGGGCCTGCCGGTAAGCGGTCGTGCGTTGGTGGGGTGTCTGGTGTAGGGCTGGGACTGGTGTGACGGTGGCGGTTGCCAGGGCCTGACTGCGGGGGTGTTCGGTGGCTCTGGTCCACCAGTCTCCGGCCGCGCGGGCCAGGGCCAGAATGCGCACAGGGGCGGCGGCCTGGTCGTGGTCGACTGCCTGAAGCAGGGTGTGCAGCTGCGGGGTGCGTGTTTCGGCGTAGTCGACGACGACCAGCAGCGGCCGGCACACCTGGGACAGGACATCCAGCGGCGTATGCGTATCCGTGGTCAGCCGGATCGCGGTCCAGCCGTGGCCGGACATACGCGAGGCAAGTTTGGCGGCCAGTCGCGTCTTGCCCGCGCCGCCCGCCCCGGTCAGCAGCCGCGCCTGCACCAGGCTTTCGTCCCACCCCCAGATCCCGGCCGCCGCCCCGCTGGCGGTGCCGGGCTGCGTCTCGGTGGGTGGCTGGCACCAGTGGGTCAGATCCGTCAGCAGGTCCTCGCGCCCCATGAAGGACACCACCGCCTGCTCGGGGCGCAGCAGATCGGCCGGGGAACGCGGAGCCCGGGGAATCGTGGCGCGGTCGGTGACATGCTGCAGATCGGCCGGTTCCAGGAGCATCGCCCGTCCGGTGTGCTCCTCGACCAGAGCACGCACCACCGGATCGGAAGCCAGGACATAGGCGGGGACAGCCTCCAACTGGGTGTGGCTCGAGCCGGGCGGATCGCCGGCCACCACCCCTGTCAGCAGCGGCGGCATCCCTGACGTGCTGCCGCACCACAGCGCAGCTCCGGACATGCCACCCCACGGTGAGGCGCCGTCGTGCGGTTCTGCCCCGGCGCCTCCGGTCAGGACGTAGCGGTCCCGGTCGCGGCCGCTGGCGGGCAGGATCCGCCCGTCCCGCTGCACACACGACACGGCGTCCCCGCCTGCCTGGCCCACCACCGGATAGCCGAGAGCCTGGGCCGGGCACGCCTGCATCGTCACCAGCCGCCCCCACCGCACCGCAGCCAACGGACGGTCCGACAGATCCTCCGCTGCCAGCAGCAGCGCCGCATCCCACCCCTTGGGCCCATCCTCAAGCCGGTCCCACACCACTCGACACGGCACCCGCCCGGACCGCCCGGGCAGCTGTACCGAGACCTGCGCACGGTCCTTGAGTACGTGCGCCGCAGTCAGCACCAGCCGCCCACTCAGCACATACCCCGACCCCCGGGCACCGCCGGAACGCACCACAGCAACCCGCGCCGTATCCACCCCCACGGCCCCCTTTCACGAATTCAGGCTTCAGGCAAGCGGCCCACCTGCCTGCACGGCGCCGCGCGATGCTGCGGCGATCACTCGCCGAAGCGGGACCCGAGCCTCTCGCCCGTCGCATCCGGCTGGTCGGTGTTCACGTGATACGAGCCGTTGGTCACGGTGTCCTTCGGCGTCAACACGAGCTTCACCCGGTGCACCGACGCCTTCGACACCGAAGCCTCCGCACCGGCCGACACCACCCACGCCTTCACCCCGGCCTTGCCCTTGCCCTCCTTGCGCATTTCCACCGAGAACTCCAGCTCCACCGGCCCCACCTCAAACCTCGGACCGGCACCGCTGCCAGCCGCCGCAGCCACCAACTCCGCCCGCAGATGCTCCACAGCCTCCGCGATCCCGATCTCCTCAGCCACCCCGACCCACCCCTTCAAACCGGACAAACCCCTGTGCGCACAGGACAGTGCAACAGCGCTGACGCCCACCACCCCCAAGAGAGTTCCCAACCTGCCCCAACGGCCAACAAATGAGCGATAGTTGTCAGAATTTGCACCACACTCGATCGCATGTGATCGCCAGGTAAGTGGGGCGAACACCTCGAAGGTGGGCGGAGTCTCATGGGCGAGGCAAGAGGCGTCTTCTTGCCCTGGGTCTTGTAGGGGATCTTGGTGAGCCGGGTTTTTGCTGGTCAGGGACGGCGGGCTCGTGCGCCTGGTGGTCGTCGTTGGTCGTCATTGGCCATTGTTGAGCGGCCTCGGACGGCCCAGGGACGGCCCAGCCATGGGGCTCGTGAACGTCGTCAGCCAGCGGATGCGGCCCGCCATTCGGCGGTGATGCAGCCCTCTTCCATGTCCCACCACTCCTTGGCCACGCCGTGCTTGAGGAGTCGCTGCACCTTGGCGAGATCGGCGGTGGGTGGGACGTCCAGGGCGACCATGCGGAACCGTTCTATGCCCTCGCCGCAGACGCCGAGTTCGTGAAACGCGTTGATCACGCTCTGCCGTGCGGCTCCCGAGCCGCTGTCACGGAGCACGATGAGGCGGATGGTGCAGTTCGCCGAACGACGAACGACCTCGCCGGCCCACCGCACGCCCTCCTCGTCGGGCTCCGTGGCCACGATGTCCCCGCAGGCAATACCTCGGACGAACCAGGGGATGTTGTCGAGCCGTGCGGTGCCGTCGCCTTGGTCGACCGCCCACAGGCTCTCCACCGAGGCCGGGGGCCAGTCGTCTTCGATCTCAAGACGGAAGTGCACCTTCACGTACGGGCCCTCGGGGTTCGTCATGGTGCCCAGGATGCACAGCCCTGTCGCGCCGGCCGTGGGCGGGTGACGATGACGTCTGCTCAAGCTGAATACGAGTTCGTCTGTGCCTAAGCCGACGACAGCCAGCCACGGCGTCGGGTGCGCCGATCGATCACGCACGCGTATGTCTCGCTGCACCCCCACCGGCCTCCGCCACGCTGCCGGTGCCGTCGACCAGAGCAAGCCACGACGGCCGACCCGCAATGACGCTGCCTGAGCCCTCAGCTTGGGAAGCTGCGAGCATTCGAGGCGGGTTCGGGCGATGACCTGGGCAAACGGCCGAGCTGTGGCCTCGTAGGGCTTGGCTGCTTCACCGTGGTTCCCCGCTGTTCCCCGCCTGATCTGGTGCGCTAGTGGTGCGCCTCGTCTCCACCTTGCCCGGTTCGCCTATGGCCGCTGGGCCGGGCTTACAGGTCCAGGCGAGACTCGCCGTCGCCTCGCCTGAGAACGACGTGCGCCGGCCGGAACGGTAGACCGCGCAGAGTCGGCTCCATGACCTTGAAAAGAGGATCGGCATCCGGTCCGTAGGCGTACACGACTGCTTCGCCCCCACCGAACTCGTTGCCGTCGACCTCCCCAACGTCGGCTGCCTCGGCCGCGGCCGCCATCGCCTGCTCGGCTTCGTAGACCAGCTCCCGCTGGTCGGCCTCGCCGAAACCGCCACTGGCGAGCCGGAAGTGTGCGATGACGGCGTGCTCCTCATTCCCGCTCTCAGGGGCAATCGGTGTCTCCATGGCCGACACACACACTCATCGGCGTCTGACATCGGCACGAACCAGCTTCCTGCTCGGCGCACACCACCCAACACGCTTTCCAACTGTGGTGGTGCCTCGCGGGGCCGCGTACAGGGCCGTTCACCTGCGTTCATAGGCGGTCGGTCGCGGGAGTGACTACGGGCTTCGGTACCGTCTGAGCGGCCATGAACAGTGCTGAATGAGACGGAAACTGAGACGGCGGACGGGGCCGGACTCGCTAGCATCCTCGCTGTCGAAGAGGGAGTCATGGCGTTGGTACGCAAGGGATCACGACGGATCGCTGTCGACGGTACGGTCTACCGCTGGCGGCTGCGAGGCAGGCCGACGTACTTCCAAGGGCTGGCCTGGTCGCCGTGCACGTTCGCGAGCATGCGGACACCCCGGGCATGACGCTCGTGGTCACGATCGACCAGCCGCATCCGAGTAACTGGATCGGTCGTGAGGCTGATCCTGTACTGCCGTCAGGTGTTGTTGCGGCTGTTCGGCTTGCTCTGCGTGAGGGTTGGGCTCCGACGGCTCTGGGCTCTGCGTTCCATCGCGATCACTCCGCCGGCTTCACACCTTCGAACTGATCGGATCCGGGGAGTAGTTGGTGCCCGTACCTCGGCCGACGACAGTCAGCCACGATGGTGGGTGCGTCAACGGATCAGGCGCGCGTGTGCCTCGCTGCACCCCCACCGGCCTCAACCACGCTGTCCGTGTGTGTCGTCGCCTAGAGCAAGCTGCGACGGCCGGTCCGCGATCACGGAGCCAGAGCCCTCAGCTTGGGAAGTTTGGGTTCCTTGGGGACGGTTGCTTCGCTGATCTGCGGTGGAGTGGTGTGGAGCCTTGGTCGGACCGGGGCCATGTATCCGCTGTTCCCCTTGGTTCCCCGCTGGATCTGGCACGCACATGGCACGGCCTGTTGTCGGGCACTTCTCAATCACTGTCGAACAGGGCGACCGTCAGGCGACAGGCCGGTACTGTGATTGATCGGGCGCTGTGGGGGCGTGGCGGCCTGTCGGGGAGGGGGACCATGCAGTCCAGCGCGCGTATGACGAACCCGAGCGCCGACCCTGCGCTGGTCGAGGCTCAAACTGCGGTCCCCTGGAAAGATCTTCAAACGCTACGTCAGGGCCTTGCGAGGGGGCTCAGTGAGCTGTTGGCGCGCTCGGACTCTCTCATTAGCATCGCAAACAGGCCAAGGAAAGGGCATGCGAGTTGATCAATTTCATGATCGGCGTCCTGTCGTCACTGGTCGCCACCTGGGCTGGCCTCGCCGCCGCTTTTTTGTGGTCAGGACGCTTCCGATGGTTTCTGGTAACAGCTCTTTCCCGCCTCAGTGGAGGTGATTTTGGACAGTCATGGGAAAACAAGGCCGAAGCAGAAGCCGACTTCAATAGAGAGATCCGCCGAGCTCGCAGGGTCGACCTGTTCACCGGGCGGGGAAATGAACTCCAGCGCGCGACTTTTGCTTCATTGTTGACGCAGCGTTCAGGCTCTGCCCCTCGACCTCACTTCCGTGTCCTCCTTCCTCATACAGGAGTTGGCGCAGAAGCTCAGTGGACAAGAGATCGCGAAGCTGAGATCGCCTCGTTTGATAGGAGCTTCGGTACCGGGCAATTGCATCGCCAGATCGAAACGAATGTAGCCCACCTTGCCCCGCACAACGACGACGGAACAGTCGAGACTCGACGGTACGATTTCCCGCATTTGGGGCGAATCTGCATCACCGACCAGGCTGCCTATTTCACACCATATCTGCCAGATGAACATGGAAGGGATTCGAAAGTTCTAAAATACACCGCCTCGTCGCCGATGTATCACGCGCTTGCTCGCCTTTTTCAAAAATTGTGGGACGGACCTAGTTAGATATTCTTGCAGCTCGCGTTCGGGGCGGCTACTGGAAGCCGGGGAAGGGGCCTGTATGTCGAGGCGCATTGTTAGGGTAAATTGGGGTGATGCGAGTCACCTGCTCGAAGTTTTCGGTGCACTACCGAAATCTGTGACCTATGGAAGGTATCGCTTTCCCTCAATCCATCAATATCTCGACACTATCAATAAGCTCCAGGAGGACGGCACGAATCACCTCCCTTCTGTGCTTGCTTGTGCTCAGCTGGACTGGCATCGTCGAGGTCAAAGCGGATGCCTGTTCGCGCGGCTCGCTTCCGGAAATGCCATCTCATTTGGATGGGAGCATCTCGTCGTAGCCTCAGACAATGCGCCGGAAGTACTGAGCCAGCTAGACGACCATATGCGTGCACGTATGAGTGATTCACAAAGCCAAATTATGAGCCTAGTTTGGCCTAGAGTCCAGACAGCCCATCAGGCTGTAAGGTTACTTCGAGAGCTTCCGAAGTGGACTCACTTCTGGCTGGAGCGCGATGTCGAAAGAGGAGGCCTGCTATGCCTGCAGGCTCGCTATCCAATAGGGGGAGGTGCCCAAGCATGGGTGATGGCATTTGGTCCTTTCGATTTCCTTCCCAACACACGTCGCGCGCCGCTATTTGAGCTCGTCGTTAGGATCAAAAGGAAGCCCGAAAAGATTTTCCATAGACTCAATCAAGACTATGCAGTCGCCCACTTGGCTGATCTTCCATTAAGGATGAGTGAAGGGCATTGGGAACATCGATGGCAAAGCACAATGAGACGGACTCGCGCGATTCTCGGTGATGAACCTGATGAGGTGTCCGCCGCGAAATCTACCATTTCCGTGCCCATGCCCTTGAGTGTCGATCATGGTTAACATGAGAACTGAGGTCGGTGAGAATGTCTTTCGCGCCAGCTCTCTATACGTAAAGCCAGAACCAGGCCAACCGATGAGCTTCACGGAGCAGTTGAATCTAACGCGCAAGGGAGTTAATCCTAGACAGATTACTATCATTCATGCAGAGAGTCTCAGGGAAGTCGGGCTCCATGCGGAAGCTGTCCGAGTTAATGTTACCCTCGATGGAGGGTCGGCCAACCTTTTAGGTTCAGGCGGCGAACTGTCCTTCGGGGACTTGCGCGTTCGTATTACCTTTGCTTGCGAGCCGTGTAATCATGGCGCAAGACTCGCAATGGCACCCATGCGTCATTTTCGTCGACTGCAGAGATACTGTGGCATGATTCTTGAGGACGGCTTTATCAGTCTAAGGGATCCGCAAGCAGGTTTCATTCCTCATCGATACCCTGCAGTGCCTGATGCTTTTATGGAGCGCTGCCTATGGGCTGCTCGACAGATCCCTTCAGGGAAAGTCGTTCCTTCTATCCAATTTCTGACAGCTATCGGGGCTAGTTCATCTTATGCCCGAGTGCTGCCTCGTTGGTTGTCTGCAGCTAATCTGGCCGACGCGCCTGTCCACAGAGTTCTGACCTCCAGGCTGACTAGTCCTTCATGGTGCCCAGATGCCCTTGATCGTCTAGAAGCTGAAGGGGTTGCACGCCCCGATTTGCATATGCACCAATTCGATCTCGCGAGACATCTCTGGCTGAACTGAGAGTGAAGCTTCAGCATATTGCTGCAGCTGAAATGGGTCCGATTGCCGGAAAGGGTGAGTACTGAGGTTGAACTCGTGATGTCGTGCTGTTGGTCAGGCGGGTCTGATGGCCAGGCCGGTCTCTGCGAGGCAGCCGTCTATGAGATGGGTGCGGTACTGGATGTGCCGTAGGCCGCGTCGGATGCGCCGGACGAGGTGTTCGGGAGTACTGAAGGCAACGTTGGAGAGCCAGCCGCGCCGCAGAAGTGACCAGATCCCTTCGACGGGGTTGAGGTCGGGTGCGTAGGGCGGCAGGTAGTAGATGGTCAGCCAGTCCCGGGTTTCCGCCCATTCCCGCAGATCAGCGGCTTTGTGGACGTTGAGGTTGTCCCAGATGAGCACGATGGGGCCGCCGAGCTGCTGATGTGCGGCGATCAGCAGGTCGCGGTAGTCGCGCCAGGAGAAGCTCTTGCGGCCGTCGCGCCGGCCGTCGTCCCGGCGCGGCCGGTAGATCAGCCGGGACCGATGGCCGGACTTGTAGCAGGTCAGCGCGGCGATCGACACTCGCCTGCGGGAACGGCCCCGGACCCGCACCACGGGGGTCCGGCCGCGCTGCGACCAGGTCTTCGCCTGCGGCGGCGTCATGGAGAATCCGGCTTCGTCCTCGAAGACGATCCAGGCTCCACGGGCCGCCGCGAGTCTTCCGCGCACGGCCACACCTCCTTGACCCACCCCGCGACCGCGTCGTCGTCCCGTTCCATGGCCCGTCGGGCCGGGACCTGGCAGGACCACCCATTACGCACCAGGAGCTTGCGCACACCCTGAAGCGTGTAGGACAGGTGGAAGCGCCGGCCGATCACCGTCTTGACCCGCGCCAGCGTCCAACGCTGGTCTTCCCAGCCATGCGCGGCCGGCCCCTTGGCCAGCTCCGCCTCCAACTGTGTGAACTGCTTCTGGCTCAGCCTCGGAAGCGACGCCGGCCCCTGCGACCGCAGAGCCCGCGGACCGCCCTCGTCCCACATCTGACGCCACCGCTGTACCGACCGGACACTGACCCGCAGGTCCTTCGCGATCACCGAGCTCGCCTCACCCTGGGCGAACCTCTCGGCCGCCTTCAGCCGTAACTCCTCGCGGAACTGCTGCCGTTCGGCGGTCAGCCCGCCCCCTTGTGGATACCGCATGCCTTCGGTGATACCGCACGGGCAACGAGTCGTCAGCCCCTACGACTCCACGAGTTCAACCTCAGTAATTGGTGACGTGAGGTCGGCGGATCGGCTCTGGAGTGGCGCTGCTTTGGCGCGAGTGATCATGGCCCGTAGCTTCCGGCGCGTCGGGCAGGCTGTGGACTTGCCCGATAAAGCACGACGCTGGGGCCATGATCTTCGAGGCTCGTGCCAAAGTGGCTCCGTAAAGCCGCGGAGCTGACCGCCCCAGCCACGAGGTACCCCTTCTCTGGCACCATGCGGCTGCATGCTTCGAGCGCGGCGCGGACGCCGGCCGGGCTGGAGCGGGGCGGAGACAGGAGCGCAGGACCGGCCGGGGGCCGGGCCGCGCGCGGTGAGCGGAGCGAGCCGCCTTGAACCAGTAGAGAAAGTTTGAATCACGCGCTCCTGGCACGCTTGTCCGATCCCGGGTGATGCTTGACAGTTCGATCCCAGCTGATGGTTGACGGTGGCCGTGATCGGCTTTGCTGTGCACGTCGTTGCGGCGTGTGGCGGGAGGCCGGGATTGGCGCTGGTGGAGTTGTCGGTTGTCGAGCAGAGATACCGGGCTGTGTTGGCAGTGCTGGCGGGCGCGACGGTGACCGAGGTCGCTGCGTCGCTCGGGGTGTCGCGGCAGACGGTCAGCGGGTGGAAGTCCCGGTATGAGGCCGAGGGGCTGGCGGGTCTGGCGGACCGGTCACGCAGGCCGGCGTCGTGTCCGCATCAGGCATCCGCCGAGGTGGAGACGGCGGTGTGTGAGCTGCGGCGTCAACATCCTCGGTGGGGGCCGCGGCGGATCGCTCATGTGCTGGAGCGGTCCGGGGCGGTGGCGCCGGTGCCGTCGCGGATGACGGTGTATCGGATTCTGGTCCGTCATGGTCTGGTGGAGCCGGGGGTGCGGCGCCGGAAGCGGTCGGATTACAAGCGCTGGCAGCGCGATCGAGCGATGCAGTTGTGGCAGATGGACATCGTCGGTGGGGTGATGCTGGTCAACCCGGTCACTGGCGAGCTGACCGAGGCGAAGATCGTGACCGGTGTGGACGATCATTCCCGGTTCTGCGTGATCGCGTCGGTGGTGGAGCGGGCGACCGGGCGGGCGGTCTGCGCGGCCTTCGTCCGGGCCTTGCAGGCGTTCGGGGTGCCGGAGGAGGTGCTCACCGACAACGGCAAGCAGTTCACCGACCGGTTCGGGCATGGCGGTGAGGTGTTGTTCGACCGGATCTGCCGGGAGAACGGGATCGCGCACCGGCTCACCCAGCCGGCCTCGCCGACCACGACGGGCAAGGTCGAGCGGTTCCATCAGACGCTGCGACGTGAACTTCTCGACGACTGCGGTGCGTTCGAGAGCATCCAGGCGGCGCAGTCGGCGCTGGACGCGTGGGTGCAGGAGTACAACTCCGTCCGGCCGCATCAGGCGCTGGACATGCACTCTCCGGGTGATCGGTTCACGCCGGTTCCCGAGGAGGAGCGGGATGTGCTGGGGCTGAGGGTGCCGGGGGTGCTGGCTCTGGTGCCGCAGCAGCGGACTGCGCCTGCGGAGCGGGGTCCGGCTGAGGCGATGGCCGTCCGTGCCGGGCTGCCCGAGGAGGTCCCGGCATCGGCGGCGATGGAGCCCGGTGGGCCGGTGGAGTTCGAGCGGGTGGTGCCTGCGAGTGGAAATCTGCAGGTCGCGGGGAAGCAGTTCTGGCTGGGGCCGTCCCGTTCGGGGCTGACGGTGACGTTCTGGGCGGACACATCGGTGATCCATCTGCTGGTCGCCGGGGCGCGGATCAAGAGTGTGCGGTCGCACCTGTCGGTGGCGGATCTCGTGCAGTTGGCCGCCCGGGGAGGTCGCGCGGCCGGTCCCTCTCCACTGCCTGCCGGGGACGGGGTGGCGTTCGAGGTGGACCGGGTGGTGAACAACAGCGGGCTGGTGAACCTGGGCGGGCGCCAGGTGCTGGCGGCGGAGATCCTCGGCGGCCGTCAGGTGGGCATCCGGATCGACGAGGAGACGCTGTCGTTCTTCGATCCGTCGTCGCGGGAGCTGCTGCGGGTGCGGCCCAACCCGCTCACCAGCGAGAAGGTGCAGGGGTTGCACGGCCTGCGGCCCGCGGGTCCGCCGCCCCGGCCCCGGGTGGAGCCGGTCCGCGTGCAGCGGCGGGTCAGCGCGGTGGGCACGGTCATGGTCTGCCGCCAGACCGTCTCCCTCGGCCGCCCCTACGCAGGCCAGACGGTGACCGTGCACGTGTCGGACACAACGATCACCATCGAGCTGGACGGGCAGATCCGGGTCATCCGGCGCACGACCGACGTCCCGGTCCGTAACGTGAAAGCGAACAAGCCCCACGGGGCTTCCCAAGTTGTCTAGGCCCACCGTCAAACAACAGCTGGGACCAGAACGTCAGGCATCAACTGGGACCCGACAGCTCCTGGCACGCTTCTAAAACTGCCGATCATCGTTGACACCTGGGTCTCTGATCACTACGGAGATCCACATGTCGAAGACACCCCCGCTCGATCGTGAGGCCAAGCGGCGCCTGGCGGTCATACGTCATGTCGAAGAGGTCACCGGCAACGTCGCCATGAGTTGCCGGTACTTCGGCATCAGTCGGCAGGCGTACTACATCTGGTATCGCCGCTACCAAGCCGAGGGCGTCGAAGGGCTGCGCACGCGCTCGAAGGCGCTCAAGCACAGTCCGAACGCCACGCACGTCGAGGTGGTCGGGAAGATCATCTATCTCCGGCAGAACTACCACTTCGGGCCCGAGAAGATCGCGATGTACCTCAAGCGGTATCACGACGTCACGATCAGCAAGTCGGGCGTGTGGCGGATCCTCAAGCGCCTGGACATGGGCCGTCTGCCGGCCTCTCAGCGGTACAAGCGGCACGACCGCCGGTGGAAGCGGTACGAGAAGCAGCTGCCCGGCCACCGGGTGCAGATCGACGTGAAGTTCATCGAGCCGCTCGCATCCATGCCTCAAGGCCGGCGCGGCGGCCGCAACAAGTACTACCAGTTCACGGCGATCGACGACTGCACTCGGCTGCGGGTCTTGAAGATCTATCCGACGCTCAACCAGGCCACTGCCATCCAGTTCGTCGACTACGTCCTGCAGAGGCTGCCGTTCCAGGTGGAGGTGATCCAGACGGACAACGGAGCTGAGTTCCAGTCCGCCTTCCACTTCCACGTGCTCGACAAAGGCATCGGCCACTCCTACATCAAGCCCCGTACGCCGCGGCTGAACGGGAAGGTCGAACGCTCGCACCGGATCGATGGCGAGGAGTTCTACCGGCTCCTGGAGGGCGTCATCATCGACGATGCCGAGGTCTTCAACGACAAGCTGCGCGAGTGGGAGGACTACTACAACTACCATCGCCCACACGGCGGCCTCGGCGGCCAGACTCCCTACGAACGCCTCAAGCAGAAGACCGCACCCCAGGCGTAAACGATCATCGTCGGTTGCACAGCGTCTTCGCTACCTTCACCGCCCCCTCCTTCGGCCCCGTGCACAACCGCCCCGGCGGCGGCCGGTGCCGCTGCGGCCGACTCCACCCCGACGACGACCCCGCACTCGGCACACCCCTGGACCCCGACCGCTACGACTACCGCGCCGCAGTCCTCTGGAACGCCCACGCTGGCGCGCTCTGGGCCCGCTTCACCACCTACCTGCGCCAGCAACTCGCCGCCCGTGCGGGCCTCACCCGCTCGGAGCTCCGCGACAGCCTCAAGGTCTCGTACGCCAAGGTCGCCGAGTACCAGCAACGCGGTGCCGTCCACTTCCATGCCGTCATCCGCCTCGACGGCCCCGACGGCGCTGAAGACACCCCACCGCCCTGGGCGACGACCGAACTCCTCACCGACACAATCCGCACGTCGGCGCGCCTCGCCGAAGCCCCCGGCCCTGTCCTCGACGCACGCCCCTACACCTTCCGCTTCGGCAAACAGCTCGACGTCCGCCCCATCCACTCGGCCGACTTCGCGGGCACCTCGGAACTCTCCAGCCGCGCCGTCGCCTCGTACATCGCGAAGTACGCCACCAAGGGCGCCGAGACGGCCGGCACCCTCGACCGCCCCATTCGCAACCCGATCACCGACCTGATCGGATCCGGCGTCACCGACCACGCCCGACAGCTGATCCTCACCTGCTGGCACCTCGGAGCCCGCCCCGAACTCGAAGCCCTCCGCCTGCGCAAGTGGGCCCACATGCTCGGCTTCCGCGGCCACTTCTCCACCAAGTCCCGCGCCTACTCCGTCACCCTCGGCGCCCTCCGCCAGGAACGCGCCGACCACAACGAAGCCCTCACCCGCGCCCGCGCCGCCGAAGCAGGTCACCCCCTGCCCGACCCGGACACCGTGCTCGTCCTCTCCCACTGGCGCTTTGCGGGCACTGGTCTGACCGCTGCTGAGACCTGGTTCGCCACCTCGCGGCGACCCGCTATCCCCGACACCGACACGGAAGGAGACTCGGCGTGGATCGCCGACGAGACGAACTGATGACTGTCCCGCAGGTCCTCACCGAGCTGGGTGGAATCTCCCGCCGCACCTTCTACCGCTGGCGTGAGCTGGGACAGGCTCCGGAAGCGATCAAGCTCCCGAATGGTGAACTCCGCTTCTGGCGCAGTGACTTCACTGCATGGCTTCACGGACTCGGGGAGGCGGCGTGAAGTCGCATGACGTGAAGGTGTGGAGCATCCGTAAGCGGCCGTACAAGACGCCGTCCTACGACGTGCGTTGGAAGGTCGGGGACGTCCCACCGTTCTCCGAGACCTTTCGGACCAAGGCGCTCGCTGACAACTTCCGCGCGAAGCTGCTTCGGGCTGCGCAAAAGGGCGAGGCATTCGACACGGAAACCGGGCTGCCGGACTCCATGGCACCGGTCAAAGAGTCTCTCTCCTGGTACGACTTCGCGCGGGCGTACGTCGCCATGAAGTGGCCGCATGCTGCCCCGAACTCGCGTGACAGCCTGAACGAGACGATGACACTCGTCACGACTCAGCTCCTGGGCGACCGGCCCGGTCGTCCGGCAGACGAGGTGTTGCGGCGTGCCCTGCGCGGCTGGGCCTTCGTCGTCCAGGCCCCGGACGAGGAAGCGCCGCCGGTGGACATCGCCAATGCCCTCCGCTGGGTCGCCAAAGCCTCGCTGTCGCTGGCGACGCTCAAGAATGCGGCAGATATCCGCAGCGTTCTCGACTCGCTCAAGCTCACGTTGTCCGGGGCCCCGGCTGCCGCTGAGACGGTGCGGCGCAAGCGGGCCGTCCTGTTCAACGCCCTGGCCTATGCGGTCGAGCTGGGGGAGCTCCCGGAGAACCCGGTCACGCTCGTGAAGTGGAAGCTGCCGAAGGTGGCCAAGGAAGTGGACCGCCGAGTCGTGGTGAACCCGCGGCAGGCTGTTGAACTCCTTGGCGCTGTCTCGTACGTCGGTGGCTACCGTCGGGCTCGTGGGCGCCGCCTGGTCGCGCTGTTCGCCTGCATGTACTTCGGTGGGCTTCGGCCGGCGGAAGCGGTGGCGCTGCGTCGTCCGGACTGCACGCTGCCGGACACCGGTTGGGGCTCGTTGATCCTGGAGAAGAGCCGTCCCACTGTCGGCAAGCGTTGGACCGGAACGGGGGAGGTGCACGACAACCGCGGGCTCAAGAACCGGCCCGCGAACGAGACCCGCATCGTTCCGATTCCGCCCCGCCTAGTCCGCATCCTGCTCGCGCACATCGAGGAGTTCGGTACGGCCAAGGACGGGCGGCTGTTCGCCAATGAGCGCGGGGGAGTGGTCGCCTCCACCACGTACTGGCGTGTCTGGGACGAGGCGCGGCACCTGGCGCTCACTCCGGAACAGGCGGCGTCGCCGCTGGCTGCGCGACCGTACGACCTACGGCACGCCGCGCTCTCCTCGTGGCTCAACGCAGGGGTGGACCCGACCGAGGTGGCGGAGCGGGCGGGCAACAGCGTGGAGGTGCTGCTGAGCCGGTATGCGAAGTGTCTTGATGGCCGTCAAGACATCGCCAACAGTCGGATCGCCGAACTCCTCGGTGAGGACGGCGACCAGGAGCACGACCAGAAAGACGGCCGACCGGACGAGACCTGATTCGACATACCTGCACACAGCGCAGTGGCCCTCGGACTTCAGTCCGGGGGCCACGATATGCAGCCGCTCCGAGTGGCGCACCGCTACGGTACGCGAACCCAGCCGATATGGCGCAATACGGGCAATATGCGAGTCACCGCATAGAAGGCCGCGTGTGTCCCCTCCTCACAGTCCGGCTCGAACAAGGCGCAAAGCTCACCCTTGCCCGGCCGGTCGCGAGTGATGACTTCTCCCTTGGGCCCGATGTCGGTGATGCCGAGTCGGCACGCCGCTTGGATGAATTTGGCATCGCACACAGCGTCGAGGGCGTCGAGCGTGGGCTGTTGCTGATGGAGGGGCCAGCCATCGGGTTGGAAGGTGATAGTCCGAGCAGTCATCCAAGTGTGGTAAGCGTCGCAGTAGTAGACGCCCGCGCGGCGTCGCTCGTAGAACTTGGCCATCTCTCGGGGCATCTCGGGAAGCTGCTCGGACATGATCGTGCGGATGTCGCGCTCTCCGACCTCCCAAGTGATGTCCCGAACAGTGATGCTGGGGCGCCCCTTGACAGTCAGTAGCCAGTCACCAGCGATGCCCTGAGAACGTTCCTTCGTGAAGGTCAGCCCAGTAACGGTGAACGGTTCCTCGGGAGGCGTGAGAGCTATGCCCACGCCGATCTCAATCTCAGACAATGGAGCTGACCTTTCCCCGCGGGTGCGGTGACTCCGGTGCGTCGGACTGCAACGAAAAGAGCAGGGGGTGTGGCGCCGGGCATGATCCAGCCCCCGTTGGTGCATCAGCGGATTGTCGTGACATTCCGATGTAATGCGACTATAGGGCTCCAATCCTCCTCTGCAACATGGGAGTTGAGAGAGCGATGTACTCCTGCTGCAAATCTTGGAGCCTGTCAGCGTGGTGGCCGCACACCAGTGCTGTGCGCAGTTGATGACATTCGCTAGATCAAGGCCTGGTGTCGCAGCACCTTGCGAAGCCACGGTGCAGTGAGGCTGCCCCCTGGATGTCCGTCCGCATGCGGACGAGGACCTGTTCCCAACGATGTGAGCGTCGCACCGCGCCGGTGTTCCCCCGGAGCTGGCGGAAGTCGCCTCCGCCTCCAGAGCTCACGAGTGCCGCACCTTGGGGAGGAGGGTGACCGAGAGGGCAGCCGGCCGGCCGAGACCTGATCCGACACACCCACGCACGGCACAAGGGCCCCCGGACTCCAGTCCAGGGGCCTCGTCGTTTCCCGGGCCCCACCTGCGGATTCGTGCCCTGCAGCCAGTCCACACATAGTCCACAGCACCCGACATACGGCCGCTCCGAGCGGCATACGGCTGCACATACGCGAAGACCCCGTTCTCAGCTAAAGCGCTGATGGCGGGGTCTTTGGGCACCTCATGCAAGGTGCCCCCGGCAGGATTCGAACCTGCGCACACGGCTCCGGAGGCCGTTGCTCTATCCCCTGAGCTACGGGGGCGTGTCGGGCGCCTTGTGGGGCGGCGACGGGTAGAACCCTACCAGCTCTCCGAGGGAGATCATGAACGGTTTTTGGTGGGTGGAGGGTGGGGTTGAGCTGGGGGAGACCGCCCGCAGGGGGTGGAAGTGGGGAAAACCCGGACGCGGCGGTGGGGGCGGACCTACTCTCGAGTTGTGCCAGGCGCGTCCGGCCGGGTGCTTGTTGTAGACGACAACAAGGTCATCCGGCAGCTGATCAGGGTCAATCTCGAGCTGGAGGGCTTCGAGGTGGTGACCGCGGCCGATGGTGCCGAGTGCCTGGACGTCGTTCACCAGGTGCGGCCCGACCTCATCACCCTCGACGTGGCCATGCCCCGTCTCGACGGCCTCCGTACCGCCGCCCGGCTGCGCAGCGACCCCCGGACGCGGCGCCTTCCGCTCGCCATCGTCAGTGCCTGCTCGCAGTACGAGGTCGAGGCCGGCCTCGACGTCGGCGTCGACGCGTTCCTTGCCAAGCCCTTCGAGCCGGCCGAACTCGTCGCCCTCGTACGGCGGTTGGTGGAGAGTGGGGCCTCCGGCGACGGTGAGGCCGAGCCGGCTTACGGGGTCGGTGGCGATGGTCCCGCCCCAGTCGGTGGCACCGAGCACGCGCACGCCGAGCACACCGAGTGCGCGGAGCGGGCCGGTCGCACCGGCAGCTGAACTCCGTGAGCATGGGAGTTTTCCGGACTGCTGGACTGCTGGACGGCGGGTTGCGGGGGCTCGGAACCTCCGGGAGCCGTAGACACCTCGAAACGCCGGCCCTGCCCGTCAGCCCATGACGCGCTGCCCCGCCGCCGTCCCCTCGTAGACGCCTCAGCCGCAGGCGCCCCACCCAACCCTGTCCACATCCCGGACCTCAGGCCAAACCGGCTCGCATACCCACCCCCCTCCTCCCATACCCTTGTCCCGTGACCCCCGTCGAGCTCTCCCGTACCGTGCTGCGCGCGGTGCGTCGTGCTGTGGACGAAGGGGAGCTGAGTGTCGCCGTGCCCGCACATGCCGTCGTGACTCCCCCCGGGCCCGGGGGGAGCGGGGACTACGCGACGAACATCGCGTTGCAGCTGGCCAGGCCCGCCGGGCGACCGCCGTTGCGGGTCGCCGAGATACTGCGGCCCCACCTCAGCGAGACCGCGGGCGTCGCCGCCGTCGAGATCACCGGCCCCGGGTTCCTCAACTTCCACCTCGAACGGGTTGCCGTCACCACCCTGGTACGCCGGATCCGAGGGACGGCGTGCAGCGTTCAGGGAGCCGGGGGAACCCAGGGCGGCGAGGGCTCCGATCCCCTCCCGTACGGCCACAGCGACGACCTCGCCGGGCAGGTCGTCCGGCTGCGGATCCCGTACGACATCCGTGCGGAGGTCATCGCCGACGCGCTCGTGCGGATCGTCGCCAGCCAGGGCGGTCGCGTCGAGGTCGACCACATCCGGTCCCAGGCCGTCGCCGACGAGGGCAAGTTCGACGGTCCCGAGAGCCCCGACGATCCCCTGAGCCCCGACGGCCCCGACGGCCCCGACGGCCCCGCGAACGCCGGTGACCCAGACCTCGCGCACGAACCCTCCGCCCCCGATCGCCCCGGCGGGACCATCACCCCCAGCCCCAGCCTCACCCCCGCCCTCAGCCCTACCCCCATCAACCTCCGCCCCGTCCCCGCCCCCGAGGACCCCACCCCCCTCGGCCCCGACGCCCTCCGCTGGGCCCTCCTGCATCCGGCCGCCCACGACCGCCCCCGGATCACCGCCGACCTCCTCGTGCAGCGGGCCGCGAACCCCCTCTTCCGGGTCCGTTACGCCCACGCCCGAGCCCGCGCGCTCACCCGCAACGCCGCGGCCCTCGGCTTCACCGCCACCCCTGGGCCCCTGCACGCCCCCTGCGCCCCGGGCGACCTCCATACCTCCTCCATCAACACCGAGCGCACCGTCGACCCCACCAACCCCACCGGCCTCACCGACTCCTCCGCCACCCCCGACACGGCCACCCCCCTCGTCACCGCCCTCACCACCTACCCCTCCGCCCTCACCCGAGCCGCCACGCTCCGCGCTCCCGATCGACTCGCCCGGCACCTGGTCGTCCTCGCCGACGCCCTGCTCGCCTTTCAGCACACGGTGCTGCCGCGCGGCGACGAGAAACCCTCGGCCGCCCACCGGGCCCGGCTGGCGCTTGCCGAAGCCGCCGGGACGGTGCTGGCCGGCGGCCTGTCCCTGCTCGGCATCGACGCACCCGAATATCTCTGAGCGAGCCCGCGAAGCCCCAAGCCACCGAGCCGACAGCCGAGAGCCGAGAGCAGACAGCCGAGAGCAGACAGCCGAACGGCGAATTCCCACCGCCGAAAGCCCACCGCCGAAAGCCCACCGCCGAAAGCCCACCGCCCCCAGCGGAAGCCCGAGCCGAAGCCCAGGCCCAGCCCGAAGCCCAGGCCCAGCCAAGGCCACGCCCCGGTCGTCGGCCCTCCGCGCCGCAGCCCAGAGTTCACAGAAAGCCGTACAGACATGAGCCGTTCCGCACACCCCGCCGGTCCCCGTCACGCCGACGTGCTTCCCGAGGGGCACTACTCCGCCCCGCCCGCCGACCTGAACACGCTGGACCCGAAGGTGTGGGCGCAGACCGTCACCCGCGCGGACGACGGGGTCGTCAGCGTCGGTGGGATCGATGTGAAGGCGCTCGCGGAGGAGTTCGGTACGCCGGCGTACTTCGTCGACGAGGCCGACTTCCGGGCGCGGGCGCGCGCCTGGCGCACGGCGTTCGGGCAGGACGCCGACGTGTTCTACGCGGGGAAGGCCTTCCTCTCCCGGGCCGTCGTGCGCTGGCTGCACGAGGAGGGGCTCAACCTCGACGTCTGCTCCGGCGGCGAGCTGGCGACCGCCCTCTCCGCCGGGATGCCCGCCGACCGCATCGCCTTCCACGGCAACAACAAGTCCACCGACGAGATCCACCGGGCCATCGAGGCCGGCGTCGGCCGTATCGTGCTCGACTCCTTCCAGGAGATCGTGCGGGTCGCCCACATCGCGCAGTCGCTCGGCCGGCGCCAGCGGGTGCAGATCCGGGTCACCGTCGGCGTCGAGGCCCACACGCACGAGTTCATCGCCACCGCTCACGAGGACCAGAAGTTCGGGATCCCGCTCGCCGGCGGACAGGCCGCGGAGGCCGTGCGGCGGGCGCTCAAGCTGGACGGGCTCGAACTCATCGGGATCCACTCGCACATCGGGTCGCAGATCTTCGACACATCCGGTTTCGAGGTCGCCGCCCACCGTGTCGTCGGTCTGCTCAGGGACATCCGTGACGAGCACGGCGTCGAGCTGCCCGAGATCGACCTCGGCGGCGGCCTCGGCATCGCCTACACCAGCGCCGACGACCCCCGCGAGCCCCACGAGACCGCCAAGGCACTCACCGAGATCGTCAACCGTGAGTGCGACGCCGCGAAGCTCCGCACGCCCCGGATCTCCGTCGAGCCGGGCCGCGCGATCGTCGGGCCCACCGCGTTCACGCTGTACGAGGTCGGCACCATCAAGCCGCTGGACGGGCTGCGAACGTACGTCTCCGTGGACGGCGGCATGTCCGACAACATCCGCACCGCGCTGTACGACGCCGAGTACAGCGTCTCGCTGGTGTCCCGGACCTCCGACGCCGAGCCGATGCTCGCGCGCGTGGTCGGCAAGCACTGCGAGAGCGGTGACATCGTGGTGCGGGACGCGTTCCTGCCGGCGGACCTGGCACCGGGTGACCTGATCGCCGTGCCGGCGACGGGCGCGTACTGCCGTTCGATGGCGAGCAATTACAACCACGTACTGCGCCCGCCGGTCGTCGCCGTCAATGATGGACAGGCCCGGGTCATCGTCCGCCGGGAGACGGAGGAGGATCTTCTCCGTCTCGACGTCGGCTGAGCGGCTCCTTCGGGCAGGAAAAGCACCGGGCGGAAAGAGTTCCGTGGGCCGAAAGATCTCCGTCTTACGGCCCGGTGAAAATGAAATAGATGTCTCACGATCCGGACGAGGGATAGAAACTCCCGTCCGGTGAGTGAGACTGGTTCCACCGTATTCGGTATGTCGGTATGTGAGGAAACGAGGTCGGATGATGCGTACGCGTCCGCTGAAGGTGGCGCTGCTGGGCTGTGGGGTAGTCGGCTCAGAGGTGGCGCGCATCATGACGACGCACGCCGACGACCTCGCCGCCCGTATCGGTGCCCCGGTCGAACTCGCGGGCGTGGCCGTCCGGCGGCCCTCGCGGGTGCGTGCGGGCATCGACCCGGCGCTCGTCACCACCGACGCGACCGCCCTGGTCAAACGGGGGGACATCGACGTCGTCGTCGAGGTCATCGGCGGTATCGAGCCCGCCCGCACCCTCATCACCACCGCGTTCGAGCACGGCGCCTCCGTCGTCTCCGCCAACAAGGCGCTCCTCGCCCAGGACGGCGCCGCGCTGCACGCCGCGGCCGGCGAGGCCGGCAAGGACCTCTATTACGAGGCCGCCGTCGCCGGCGCCATCCCGCTGATCCGTCCGCTGCGCGAGTCCCTCGCCGGCGACAAGATCAACCGGGTGATGGGCATCGTCAACGGCACCACCAATTTCATCCTCGACAAGATGGATTCCACGGGCGCCGGGTATCAGGAGGCTCTCGACGAGGCCACCGCCCTCGGATACGCGGAAGCCGACCCGACCGCCGATGTCGAGGGGTTCGACGCCGCCGCCAAGGCCGCGATCCTCGCCGGCATCGCCTTCCACTCGCGTGTGCGGCTCGACGACGTGTACCGCGAGGGCATGACCGAGGTGACGTCGGCCGACTTCGCCTCCGCCCGGAACATGGGCTGCACCATCAAGCTGCTCGCCATCTGCGAGCGGGCCGCGGACGGTGGCTCCGTCACGGCGCGCGTGCACCCCGCGATGATCCCGCTGACCCACCCCCTCGCCTCCGTGCGCGGCGCCTACAACGCCGTGTTCGTGGAGTCGGACGCCGCCGGGCAGCTGATGTTCTACGGGCCGGGCGCGGGCGGCGCCCCCACGGCCTCCGCCGTGCTCGGCGACCTCGTGGCCGTGTGCCGCAACCGGCTCGCGGGCGCCACCGGCCCCGGCGAGTCCGCGTACGCGGCCCTGCCGGTCTCGCCGATGGGTGACGTGGTCACCCGCTACCACATCAGCCTTGACGTCGCCGACAAACCGGGTGTTCTCGCCCAGGTGGCGACCGTGTTCGCGGAGCACGGCGTATCGATCGATACGGTGCGGCAGCAAGGACGGCCGGACGGCGGCGGCGAGGCCTCTCTCGTCGTCGTCACGCATCGCGCCTCCGACGCCTCCCTCAGCGGGACCGTCGAGGCACTGCGCAATCTCGACACCGTGCGGGGTGTCGCCAGCATCATGCGGGTTGAAGGAGAGTAACCAGCAATGACCCACCAATGGCGCGGAATCATCGAGGAGTACCGGGACAGGCTGCCCGTCTCCGACAGCACGCCGGTCGTGACGCTCCGCGAGGGCGGCACGCCCCTCGTGCCCGCGCAGGTGCTCTCCGAGCGCACGGGCTGCGAGGTCCACCTCAAGGTCGAGGGTGCCAACCCGACCGGGTCCTTCAAGGACCGCGGCATGACCATGGCCATCACGCGGGCGAAGGAGGAGGGCGCGAAGGCGGTCATCTGTGCCTCCACGGGCAACACCTCCGCCTCCGCGGCCGCCTACGCCGTCCGCGCGGGCATGGTCTCCGCCGTGCTCGTCCCGCGCGGGAAGATCGCGCTGGGCAAGATGGGCCAGGCCCTGGTGCACGGCGCGAAGATCCTCCAGGTCGACGGCAACTTCGACGACTGCCTCACCCTCGCGCGTGAACTGAGCGACAACTACCCGGTGGCGCTGGTCAATTCGGTGAACCCGGTGCGCATCGAGGGCCAGAAGACCGCCGCGTTCGAGATCGTGGACATGCTGGGCGACGCCCCCGACATCCACGTCCTGCCGGTGGGCAACGCGGGCAACATCACGGCGTACTGGAAGGGCTATACGGAGTACGCGGCCGACGGCATCGCGGCCAGGACCCCGCGCATGTGGGGATTCCAGGCTTCCGGTTCCGCGCCCATCGTGCGCGGCGAGATCGTCAAGGACCCGTCGACGATCGCCACCGCGATCCGCATCGGCAACCCCGCGTCCTGGAAGTACGCCCTGGCGGCGCGGGACGAGTCGGGCGGCTTCATCGACGAGGTGACGGACCGTGAGATCCTGCGCGCCTACCGCCTGTTGGCCGCTCAGGAGGGTGTCTTCGTGGAGCCCGCCTCCGCCGCCTCCGTGGCCGGTCTGCTGAAGGCCGCGGAGAACGGCAAGGTCGACCCGGGGCAGACCATCGTCTGCACGGTCACCGGCAACGGCCTCAAGGACCCCGACTGGGCCGTCGCGGGCGCCCCGCAGCCCGTTACCGTCCCGGTGGACGCGGCGACGGCGGCCGAGCGCCTCGGCCTGGCGTAACCTTCGTCCAGCCGTTCGAAAAGACCTGGGAGTCGCGCGTAGACGACGATTCCCGGGGGATAACCCTGACAGGACCCGACAGGGGGTGCACGGGGGGCTTACGACACGCATCGTGCGCCTCTTGTGCGCCCTATGTCGCCACAGAACCTTCCTTCGATAGGCTGTAGTGAACCCGCCCGCCGCATATGCCCCCCAGGGGCGCGGCGCCGCGCCGTCCTGAACGGCGGCAGGGGCCTCACGTACGCATCGAATGTCATTCGACAATCGTCAATCCCGCAGTTCAAGGAGAGTCATCGAGCGATGGCCGGTCCAGCGTTCCGCGCCGCCGCCGTACGGGTGCGCGTCCCCGCCACCAGCGCCAACCTCGGTCCGGGCTTCGACGCCCTGGGCCTGTCGCTGGGGCTCTACGACGACGTGGTCGTCCGGGTGGCCGACTCCGGCCTGCACGTCGACATCGCGGGGGAGGGCAGCGAGACCCTCCCGCGCGACGAGCGGCACCTGCTCGTCCGCTCCCTGCGCACCGCCTTCGACCTGCTGGGCGGACAGCCCCGGGGCCTCGAGATCGTCTGCGCCAACCGCATTCCGCACGGCCGCGGCCTCGGCTCCTCCTCCGCCGCCATCTGCGCCGGCATCGTCGCCGCCCGCGCCGTGACCATAGGCGGCGACAACCGGCTCGACGACGCCGCGCTGCTCGAACTGGCCACCGAGATCGAGGGGCACCCCGACAACGTGGCGGCCTGTCTCCTCGGCGGCTTCACGCTCTCCTGGATGGAGGGCGGCGCCGCGCGTGCGATCAGGATGAAGCCCGCGGATTCCATCGTTCCGGTGGTTTTCGTGCCCGGGAAACCCGTTCTGACGGAGACGGCGCGCGGACTGCTCCCACGCACCGTCCCGCACGTCGATGCAGCGGCCAACGCGGGCCGGGCGGCCCTCCTCGTGGAAGCCCTGACCAGGCGCCCCGAGCTGCTGCTGCCCGCCACCGAGGACCGGCTGCACCAGGAGTACCGGGCACCCGCGATGCCGGAGAGCGCGGCCCTGGTCGAGCGACTGCGGGCCGACGGCATTCCCGCCGTCATCTCCGGCGCCGGACCCACCGTCCTGGCCCTGGCCGACCACGCGAGCGCCGACAAGGTGGCCGATCTCGCGGGTGCGGGCTGGGCCGCGAACCGGCTGGACCTCGACGCCCGAGGGGCGTGCGTCCTGCCGCTCACCACCACCGTCACCGGACCCGGCGCCGACGGCGCCGAGGAATAGCGGAGTCCGGTTGCGGGATTTCGAGAGGGGGAATGTTTGTTGGATCCGGTAGTGTTAACCTCAAGTCTGCACCTGCCCCAGCCATGGCGAGGTGCTTATCGTCCCCGTCAGGGACAACCTTTCTTCCGGGAGTCTCCCAAGCCGCACTGTGCTTCGTACGTCAAGCTGTACGCCGTACGCAGGCACTGAGCGGTCTGCCGAGCAGGCCCCGGAACCGGCGCGTTGCCGAGCCGCGTGACACAGACACTCAGTGCCACGGCCCGGAAAGCGCCGAATCATCAGAAATTTCCTCCGCCGCCTTTGGCGGACCACCGCCCCGGCACGGTCCACCCGAACAGGGCCGAAGCCGGACAGCACAAACGGTCGCCGAGCCAGAAGGCCGACGTCCGCTCCAGGGAAGGACCCTTCGTGAGCGACACCACCGATCTGATGGGCGCACGTGTCGAGGACACCGCTGCCGCGCCCGCCACGGACGCCGCGCCTGCCAGCGGTGCCGGCTCCCGGCGGCGCCGCGGCACCGGCCTAGAGGGCATGGTGCTGGCCGAGCTGCAGCAGGTCGCATCCGGCCTCGGCATCAGGGGCACCGCGCGTATGCGCAAGAGCCAGCTGATCGAGGTCATCAAGGACGCGCAGGCGGGAGGGGGCGCCCCGGCCAAGGCCGAGGCGGCCACCGAGACCAAGCCGAAGCGCCGCGCCACCTCCAAGGCGCGCACGGGCGACGACGCCGCGCCGGCCGAGAAGGCCGCCGCCAAGAAGGCCGAGGCGCCCGCCGAGAAGGCCGAGAAGGCCGTGGCCCAGCAGCAGATCGAGATCCCCGGCCAGCCGGCCGGCGGTGACGAGGCGCCCACCGAGCGCCGTCGGCGCCGTGCCACCGCCGACGCGGGCAGCCCGGAGACGGTCACCGCCGAGGCGAAGGCCGAGCCCAAGGCCGAGACGCCGGCCCAGGCCGAGGTCAAGACCGACGCCGGTGACCAGGGCGAGGGCCGTCAGGGCCGCCGCGAGCGCGGCCGTGACCGCGGCGAGCGCACCGACCGTACGGACCGCACCGACCGTACGGACCGCACCGACCGCACCGAGCGCGGCCGTCGGGGCAAGGGCGACGAGCAGCAGGGCGGCGGCGGTCAGCCGCAGCGTGACCGCGGCCAGCAGCAGGGCCAGCAGCAGGGCGGCGGCCGCCAGGACCGTGACCGTCAGCGTGACAACGGCCCGCAGGACGACGACGACTTCGACGGCGGACGCCGTGGGCGTCGCGGCCGTTACCGGGACCGTCGTGGCCGTCGCGGCCGTGACGAGATCGGCACCCCCGAGCCGCAGCTCGCCGACGACGACGTCCTGATCCCCGTCGCGGGCATCCTGGACATCCTCGACAACTACGCGTTCATCCGGACCTCCGGCTATCTGCCGGGCCCGAACGACGTGTACGTGTCGCTCGCCCAGGTCCGCAAGAACGGCCTGCGCAAGGGTGACCACGTCACCGGTGCGGTCCGGCAGCCCAAGGACGGCGAGCGCCGCGAGAAGTTCAACGCGCTGGTCCGGCTGGACTCCACCAACGGCATGGCGCCCGAACACGGCCGTGGCCGCCCGGAGTTCAACAAGCTGACGCCGCTCTACCCGCAGGACCGGCTCCGTCTGGAGACCGACCCGGGCGTGCTCACCACCCGCATCATCGACCTCGTCGCGCCGATCGGTAAGGGCCAGCGCGGTCTGATCGTGGCCCCGCCGAAGACCGGCAAGACCATGATCATGCAGGCGATCGCCAACGCGATCACGCACAACAACCCCGAGTGCCACCTGATGGTCGTCCTCGTCGACGAGCGTCCGGAAGAGGTCACCGACATGCAGCGGTCGGTGAAGGGCGAGGTCATCTCCTCGACCTTCGACCGCCCGGCCGAGGACCACACGACGGTCGCCGAGCTGGCCATCGAGCGGGCCAAGCGGCTCGTCGAGCTGGGCCACGACGTGGTCGTGCTGCTCGACTCGATCACGCGTCTGGGCCGTGCGTACAACCTGGCGGCGCCGGCCTCCGGCCGCATCCTGTCCGGTGGTGTCGACTCGACCGCCCTGTACCCGCCGAAGCGCTTCTTCGGTGCGGCCCGCAACATCGAGGACGGCGGTTCGCTGACCATCCTCGCCACCGCGCTGGTGGACACCGGGTCCCGCATGGACGAGGTCATCTTCGAGGAGTTCAAGGGCACGGGCAACGCCGAGCTGAAGCTCGACCGGAAGCTCGCCGACAAGCGCATCTTCCCGGCGGTGGACGTGGACGCGTCCGGTACCCGTAAGGAAGAGATCCTGCTCGGCAGCGACGAGCTCGCCGTCACCTGGAAGCTGCGCCGTGTGCTGCACGCGCTCGACTCCCAGCAGGCGATCGAGCTGCTCCTCGACAAGATGAAGCAGACGAAGTCGAACGGCGAGTTCCTGTTGCAGATCCAGAAGACGACGCCGATGCCCGGTAACGGCGACTAGTCGACCCGTCGCCGGACGAAGCGCTGGGGCCACCCTCCATGTGAGGGTGGCCCCAGTTTTCCGTAGAGGACACGTGTACGATCACGGTCTTCATGCTCTGAACAAACGTTGCACTCCCAGGGGGGAATCGAGTGGCTAGACCCTTGTCCGGAGCCCTTGCCGCCGCGATAGCGGGGGCGTTGCTGCTGACGTCGGCGAGCGGGGTCTCCGCCGACACCGGCACGACGCCCGACGCGCTGGACGTGCGGATCGCCAAGGCCATGGCCGCGGACGACACCGCGAACGCGAACCTGCCGGAGCGGCAGCCGTCGTCGAGCACGAGCTCCGACAGTGGCCTGCAGCAGTCCGCCCAGATCATCGGCGGCTCGACGACCACGATCGGCTCGGCGCCGTGGATGGCGCAGCTCTGGTACTACGACCCGACCCAGGACCTCGGCTTCTTCTGCGGCGGCTCGGTCGTCTCGCCGACGAAGATCCTCACCGCCGCGCACTGCGTCGACAAGGACTACTACAACTGGGTCGAGTACGGCGAGATCATCACCGGCACCGACCAGCTGCCCACAGCCGTCTACAACGACGACGGCACCCTCGACCACGTCGACTACCACGGCGGCACCCGCAGCACGCTGTCGCGCCAGTGGAACCACTCCTCGTGGGACGAGATCGCGATCGACAACGACGTCGCGGTCCTGACGCTCTCTGCGCCGGTCAAGGCCACGCCGATCAAGATGACGTCGTCGGACGACACCGCCTCGTACAAGGCCGGCACCTCGGCCAAGGCCTACGGCTGGGGCCGCACCAGCTCCAAGACCGACGACATCTCGCAGACGCTGAAGACGGCCACGCTGCCGATCGTCAGCGACACGACCTGCGGGAACACGTGGGGCGACTACTTCATCAAGGGGCACATGGTCTGCGCGGGCAAGCCCGCCGGCGGCACCGACGCCACGACCACGGCCACCTGCAACGGTGACTCCGGCGGCCCGCTCGTCGTCAACAACAAGGTGGTCGGCGTCGTCTCCTGGGGCGTCACGGACTGCGTCTACAAGGGCGCCTACCCGGTCTTCGCCAAGGTCAGCAAGTACACCGGCGCGGCCTACCCGCGCGTCGACGACGCCGCCATCACCCGCGACGGCAAGGCCGACGTCTTCCTGCGCAACAAGGAGACCGGCACGGGCTACGTCCGCGCCTCCACGGGCTCCAAGCTCGGCGACCGCCAGTCGCTGAGCTCCAACGGCAGCTGGACCGGCTACAACCTCGTCCAGCAGACCGACCTGAACCGGGACGGCTACCAGGACTTCGTGCTGCGCCGCTCCTCCGACGGTGACGTCTTCTGGCGGCGGTACGTGCCCTCGTCCAAGACCTGGACGACGACGCAGATCTTCGACGACTGGAAGACCCGCACCCGGATCGTCACCCCCGGTGACGTCACCGGTGACGCCCTGCCCGACCTGCTCTCGGTCGACTCGGCGGGCGCCCTGTGGATCTACCCGGGCAAGGGCACCGGTTCCTTCGGTACCCGCGTCAAGGTCGGCACCGGCTGGAGCCAGTACAACGCGGTCGTCGGTCACGGCGACTTCAACGGCGACGGCAAGGCCGACCTGATCGCGCGCACCAAGACCGGCTCGAACGTCTACCTCTACAAGGGCACCGGCAAGTCCGGTACGGGCGCCTTCGCCACCCGGATCAAGGTCCGCTCGGACTGGAGCGCCTACAACACGCTCCTCACCCCCGGTGACGTGAGCGGCGACGGCAGGGCGGATCTCCTGGCCCGTACGCCGGCCGGCACGCTGTACCTCTACAAGGGCACCGGCAAGGCAACGAGCGAGATCTTCGGCACACGGGGCTCGGTCGGAACCAGCTACGCCCAGTACGACCTGCTCGGCTGAAACACCAGGTGAGCCCGGCTCCTCGGGCGCACCGGCCACCCACGGTGCCCATCGCGTTCCACGCGGTGGGCACCGTTCGTCGTGCAACCCTTTCCCGGATTACTCCGTCTGACCGAACGGAGTGACCATGGAGCGGTATGGCCACATCCGTCCCGGCAGGCCTGGGCCTGAGCGCAGGGGGTAACCGACCGGAAAGAGAACCGAGGAGCAGATGTCCGCCGAGAACACGCCGGCAACCGGCAACCCGGGCAGTCCCGGCACCAGCGGCCCGCGCCATCGCGCGAACAGGCGCCGCCGTCGCACGACACGCGGCGGGCACAGCAGGGCGGCGGTCGCCGTCGTCTGGGCCGCGGCGGGCGTGCTCGTGCTGGGCGGCACGGGCATCGGCTACCTGTACTTCAAGCTCAACGGCAACATCAAGAACGTCGACATCAATCAGGCCCTCGGTACCGACCGGCCCCTCGACGTCGACAACGGTTCGCAGGACATCCTCGTCCTCGGCTCCGACACCCGCTCGGGCAGCAACAAGAAGCTCGGCGGCGGTGTCGACGACGGCAGTGCCCGCTCCGACACGGCGATGGTCGTGCACGTCTACGAGGGCCACAAACGAGCCACCGTGGTCTCCATACCCCGGGACACCCTCGTCGAGCGGCCGGAGTGCACCGACGCGGACGGCAGGACGCACCCGGCCGCCTCGTACGCGATGTTCAACTCCGCGTACTCCACGGGGGGCGCCGCCTGTGCGGTGAAGACCGTCGAGTCCATGACCGGTATCCGCATGGACCACTACGTCGAGGTCGACTTCGCGGGCTTCGAGAAGCTGATCAACGTCCTCGACGGGGTCGACATCACGACGACCAAGGACATCAAGGACCCGGACAGCCATCTGAACCTGAAGGCGGGGGAGCACACGCTCACCGGCAAGCAGGCGCTGGGCCTCGTCCGCACCCGGCACGGGGTCGGCGACGGGTCCGACCTCGGGCGCATCCAGCTCCAGCAGGCGTTCATCAAGGCCCTCATCGAACAGGTCAAGGACGTCGGCATCCTCAGCGACCCGAAGAAGGCCTACGACCTCGCGGTCTCCGCGACCGACGCCATCACCACGGACTCCGACCTGGACACGGTCAAGGACCTCGCGTCCTTCGCGAGCGGCCTCAAGGGCATCGGATCCAAGAACATGACCATGGTCACGATGCCGGTCCAGTACGACCCCGCCGACCCCAACCGCGTCCTGCTGGACGAGCCGAAGTCGAAGCAGGTCTGGGCGGCCCTGAAAGCCGACAGGACCGTCCCGAAGTCGGCCGTCAAGGGCACGGCGACAGGCACCGCCGAGGGCGTCGTGACCGCCGGCCGAGGCTAGTCAGGGGCCCGCGCAACCGCGCGACCGGCCACGACGGCCCCGCAGCCGCCATGACGGGCGTCGGCGCACCCCGTGGCGCGTGCCGGGGACGACGGTGCGAGAAACCCGGTGGGAATACCTGAGCCCACCCCCTGGTTTGGGTAGATGGCACCAGTGCTGGCAGACTGGTACGTCGGCTCCGGTTCACGCCCCCGCATCCCGCGACGGCGACCCGGCGCCCTCCCGAACCTAGGAGACACCTTGAAGCGCGACATCCACCCCGAGTACGTCGAGACGCAGGTCAGCTGCACCTGTGGCGCGTCGTTCACCACCCGTAGCACGATCGAGAGCGGCAGCATCCGCGCCGAGGTCTGCTCCGAGTGCCACCCGTTCTACACGGGCAAGCAGAAGATCCTCGACACCGGTGGCCGCGTGGCCCGCTTCGAGGCCCGCTTCGGCAAGGCCGCCGCTGCCCAGAAGTAGCGAGCCCCCAGCGCCGGTCCGCGGTGCCCCTCACGGGGGCATCGGGACCGGCGCTTTGCGGTGCAGCGCACAGGCACGGCCCAGGGGCGACGCCCACGGGAGAGGCCCACTCACAACGTTCGTACAGGGAGCCGGAGAGATGTTCGAGGCGGTCGAGGAACTGGTCGGGGAACACGCCGATCTGGAGAAGAAGCTCGCCGACCCGTCGGTCCACGCCGACCAGGCCAACGCGCGCAAGCTGAACAAGCGCTACGCGGAGCTGACCCCGATCGTCGGCACGTACCGCACCTGGAAGCAGACCGGCGAGGACATCGACACGGCCCGCGAATTCGCCGCGGACGACCCGGACTTCGCCGCCGAGGTCAAGGAGCTGGAGAAGCAGCGCGAGGAACTGACGGAGAAGCTGCGGCTGCTCCTCGTCCCCCGCGACCCCAGCGACGACAAGGACGTCATCCTGGAGATCAAGGCCGGCGCGGGCGGCGACGAGTCCGCCCTCTTCGCCGGTGACCTCCTGCGCATGTACCTCCGGTACGCCGAGCGCGTCGGCTGGAAGACCGAGATCATCGACGCCACCGAGTCCGAACTGGGCGGCTACAAGGACGTCCAGGTCGCCGTGAAGACCAAGGGCGGCCAGGGCGCCACCGAGCCCGGCCAGGGCGTCTGGGCCCGGCTGAAGTACGAGGGCGGGGTGCACCGCGTGCAGCGCGTGCCGTCGACCGAGTCCCAGGGCCGTATCCACACCTCCGCGGCCGGCGTCCTCGTCACCCCCGAGGCCGAGGAGGTCGACGTCGAGATCCACGCGAACGACCTGCGGATCGACGTCTACCGCTCCTCCGGGCCCGGCGGTCAGTCCGTCAACACCACCGACTCCGCCGTGCGCATCACGCATCTTCCCACCGGAGTCGTCGCCTCCTGCCAGAACGAGAAGAGCCAGCTGCAGAACAAGGAGCAGGCGATGCGTATCCTGCGCTCCAGGCTGCTCGCCGCGGCTCAGGAGGAAGCGGAGAAGAACGCCGCCGACGCCCGCCGCAGCCAGGTCCGCACCGTCGACCGCTCCGAGAAGATCCGCACGTACAACTTCCCGGAGAACCGCATCTCGGACCACCGCGTCGGATTCAAGTCGTACAACCTGGACCAGGTCCTGGACGGCGAACTCGACGCGGTGATCCAGGCCTGCGTCGACGCGGACTCGGCCGCGAAGCTGGCAGCGGCGTAAGGCACGTACGAGCACGAAGAAGTACGACGGAGGACTTGCGTGAACCTGCTGCTCGCGGAAGTGGCCCAGGCCACCCAGCGCCTGGCCGACGCCGGCGTGCCCTCGCCGCGCAACGACGCGGAGGAACTCGCCGCGTACGTGCACGGCGTCAAGCGGGGCGAGCTGCACACCGTCAAGAACTCCGACTTCGACGCCCGCTACTGGGAGGTCATCGCCCGGCGCGAGCAGCGTGAGCCGCTCCAGCACATCACCGGACGCGCGTACTTCCGCTACCTCGAACTTCAGGTCGGGCCAGGGGTGTTCGTGCCCCGGCCGGAGACCGAGTCGGTGGTCGGCTGGGCCATAGACGCCGTGCGCGCGATGGACGTCGTCGAGCCGCTCATCGTCGATCTGTGCACCGGGTCCGGCGCCATCGCGCTCGCCCTCGCCCAGGAGGTGCCGCGCTCGCGGGTGCACGCCGTGGAGCTGTCCGAGGACGCGCTGACGTGGACCCGCAAGAACATGGCGGGCTCCCGCGTCGACCTGCGCCAGGGCAACGCCCTGGACGCCTTCCGCGACCTCGACGGCCAGGTCGACCTGGTCGTCTCCAACCCGCCGTACATCCCGCTCACGGAGTGGGAGTACGTGGCGCCCGAGGCCCGCGACTACGATCCCGAACTCGCCCTGTTCTCGGGGGAGGACGGCCTGGACCTCATCCGGGGCATCGAGCGCACCGCACACCGGCTCCTGCGGCCCGGAGGTGTCGTCGTCATCGAGCACGCCGACACCCAGGGCGGCCAGGTGCCCTGGATCTTCACCGAGGAGCGGGGCTGGGCCGACGCGGCCGACCACCCGGACCTCAACAACCGGCCGCGGTTCGCGACCGCCCGCAAGGCGCTGCCCTGATGAGCACGAGCACGAGCATGGGCACGCGCCCCACGACAACCCCCCAGCAGCAGTACGTGTACGAGGAGGCCCGCTAGATGGCACGGCGATACGACACCAACGACGCGACCGACCGCGCCACCGGTCTGCGCGAGGCCGCGTCCGCCATCCGCCGGGGCGAGCTCGTCGTGCTGCCGACGGACACCGTGTACGGCATCGGTGCGGACGCCTTCACCTCCGAGGCCGTCGCCGACCTCCTGGAGGCCAAGGGCCGGGGTCGTAGCATGCCCACGCCCGTGCTCATCGGCTCCCCGAACACGCTGCACGGCCTCGTCACGGACTTCTCCGAGATGGCCTGGGAACTGGTCGACGCCTTCTGGCCCGGCGCGCTGACCCTCGTCGCCAAGCACCAGCCGTCGCTGCAGTGGGACCTCGGCGACACCCGCGGCACCGTCGCCGTGCGCATGCCGCTGCACCCGGTCGCCATCGAACTGCTGACCGACGTCGGCCCGATGGCGGTCTCCTCGGCCAACCTGACCGGGCACCCGGCGCCGGAGAACTGCGACGCCGCCGAGGCGATGCTGGGCGACTCCGTCTCCGTCTACCTCGACGGCGGCCCGACCCCCGGCAACGAGCCGTCCTCCATCGTCGACGTCACGGGCAAGGTGCCGGTCCTGCTGCGTGCGGGCGCCCTGTCGGCGGAGGAGCTGCGCAAGGTCGTACCCGACCTCGAGGTGGCGAATTGACGGCCCCTGACGCGGGGCGTGGCATATGGGACGGGGAAGAGACGCGGACCTTCACGGGGCTGCCGCGGGACACCTTCCGCATCCTCCACGTCAGCACAGGCAACGTGTGCCGCTCGCCGATCACCGAGCGGCTGACCCGGCACGCCCTGGCCGACCGGCTCGGGGACCCGCTGTGGGGCGGTCTCGTCGTCGAGAGCGCCGGGACCTGGGGGCACGAGGGGGCGCCCATGGAGGCGAACGCGGAGGCGGTCCTCGCGGACTTCGGCGCGGACGCCTCCGGCTTCACGGGGCGTGAGCTGCTCGACGAGCACGTCATCCGCGCCGACCTCGTGCTGACGGCCACCCGGGACCACCGGGCCCAGGTCATCTCCATGGGGCACTCGGCCGGGCTGCGCACCTTCACCCTGAAGGAGTTCACCCGGCTGGTCCGCGCCATCGACCCCACCACCCTGCCCTCCCTGGAGGAGGGCATGGTCGTCCGCGCACGCGCCCTGGTCCGCGCCGCCGCCGCTCTACGCGGGTGGCTCCTCGCCCCCACCGCCGAGGCCGACGAGGTCTACGACCCGTACGGGGCGCCCCTGCCGTTCTTCCGCTCGGTGGGCGACGAGATACACCAGGCGATCGATCCGGTGGTCACCGCTCTCACGGGGGTGCCCGCCCGGGCTTGATCCCGGCCGCGGGGTGGGCCGGCGCAGCGTCTCGAAGCCGGGAGGCCCGCCAGGGCCGAGCGTCGCGAGAGACGCGTAGGGGAGCCGGGTCCGGTGGTCACCGCTCTCACCGGAGTGCCCGACCGGGCGTAACAGCACCGGCGACACCGGGCGCCCGGAGCACGGCGGGCCTACATTGGTCGTACGTCACCGTCGACGCCCCGGAGCCCATCATGTCGGTCACCCCTGTCCTAGAGGCCGATGTCCTGCGACGGCAGGACCCCGAGCTGGCCGACGTCCTGCTCGGTGAGCAGGATCGGCAGGCTACGACGCTGCAACTCGTCGCCGCGGAGAACTTCACCTCGCCCGCCGTGCTGGCCGCCCTGGGCTCGCCGCTCGCGAACAAGTACGCCGAGGGCTATCCGGGGGCCCGGCACCACGGCGGCTGCGAGATGGTGGACGTCGCCGAGCGGCTGGCCGTGGAGCGGGCGAGGTCGCTGTTCGGGGCCGAGCACGCCAACGTCCAGTCCCACTCCGGCTCTTCGGCCGTGCTCGCCGCGTACGCCGCCCTGCTGCGCCCCGGCGACACCGTGCTCGCGATGGGCCTGCACTTCGGCGGCCACCTCACCCACGGGTCGCCCGCGAACTTCTCCGGCCGCTGGTTCGACTTCGTCGGATACGGGGTCGAGGCGGAATCCGGACTCATCGACCGCGAACAGGTACGGACCCTGGCGCGCACGCACCGCCCCAAGGCCCTCGTCTGCGGGTCGATCTCCTACCCCCGGCACATCGACTACGCCTTCTTCCGCGAGGTCGCCGACGAGGTGGGCGCCTATCTCATCGTCGACGCGGCCCACCCGATCGGGCTGGTCGCCGGGGGAGCGGCGCCCAACCCGGTGCCGTACGCCGACATCGTGTGCGCCACCACGCACAAGGTGCTGCGCGGGCCGCGCGGCGGAATGCTGCTGTGCGGGGACGAGTTGGCCGAACGCGTGGACCGGGCGGTGTTCCCGTTCACGCAGGGCGGCGCGCAGATGCACACCATCGCCGCGAAGGCCGTCGCGTTCGGCGAGGCGGCGACACCCGCGTTCACCGCGTACGCCCATCAGGTGGTCGCGAACGCCCGCGTACTGGCCCGGGGGCTGGCCGAGGAGGGGCTCGTGGTCGTCACCGGCGGCACCGACACCCACCTGCTCACCGTCGATCCCGCGCCACTCGGCGTCGACGGCCGCACCGCCCGAGGACGGCTCGCGGCCGCCGGGATGGTCCTCGACTGCTGCGCCCTGCCCCACGACGACGCCCGTGGCCTGCGGCTCGGTACGGCCGCGCTGACCACCCAGGGCATGGGGGAGACGGAGATGGCCCGGCTCGCCGTGCTGTTCGCGGGGGCCCTGCGCGACGGCGGGAACGGCAAGCGGACACGTGAGGAAGTACGGGAGCTGGCCGGAAGATTTCCGCCGTATCCGCGCTGAGGTGGGGTAGACGCACCACCAGGCACAGCATCACGTGCAACCATCGTCGCTACCCGGATGTCCTCACCCTTATGCGCGCCTCGCTAGGGTGTGGGGCTGTGATGGCCAGCGAGACCTGTGGGGAAGCCCGTGCGTGAATACCTCCTGACGCTCTGCATCACGGCCGCGGTGACGTACCTGCTGACAGGACCGGTACGGAAATTCGCGATCGTGGCCGGAGCCATGCCGGAGATCCGTGCGCGTGATGTCCACCGAGAGCCGACACCGCGCCTCGGCGGCATCGCGATGTTCTTCGGGCTCTGCGCCGGTCTGCTGGTCGCCGACCATCTGACCAACCTCAGCGAGGTCTTCGCCAGCTCCGACGAACCGCGCGCACTGCTCTCCGGGGCAGCGCTGATCTGGCTCATCGGTGTCCTGGACGACAAGTTCGAGATCGACGCCCTGATCAAGCTCGGTGGCCAGATGATCGCCGCCGGCGTGATGGTCATGCAGGGTCTGACGATCCTCTGGCTGCCCGTCCCCGGTGTCGGCATCGTCGCGCTGACCCAGTGGCAGGGCACGCTGCTCACGGTCGCCCTGGTCGTCATCACCATCAACGCGGTCAACTTCGTCGACGGCCTCGACGGTCTCGCGGCCGGCATGGTGTGCATCGCCTCCGCCGCGTTCTTCATGTACGCCTACCGCCTCTGGTACAGCTACGGCATCGAGGCCGCGGCCCCCGCCACCCTCTTCGCGGCGGTCCTGATGGGCATGTGCCTGGGCTTCCTGCCGCACAACATGCATCCCGCCCGGATCTTCATGGGCGACTCCGGCTCGATGATGATCGGCCTGGTGCTGGCGGCCGGCGCGATCTCCATCACGGGGCAGGTCGACCCGGACATTCTGGGCCTATACAACATCTCGGAGCGCAGCACGGTCTACTCGATGGTCCCGGTCTACATCCCGCTGCTGATGCCGTTGACCATCATCGCGATCCCGGCGGCCGACCTGATCCTCGCGATCGTGCGCCGCACCTGGCGCGGCCAGTCGCCGTTCGCCGCGGACCGGGGGCATCTGCACCACCGGCTGCTGGAGGTCGGGCACTCGCACAGCCGGGCCGTGCTGATCATGTACTTCTGGTCGGCGGTGATCGCCTTCGGCACCCTCGCCTACACGGTGAACTCGGCGTCCATGTGGATCGTCCTCGCCATCGCCATGCTCAGCGGGGTCGGTCTCTTCCTCCTGCTGCTGCCGCGCTTCACCCCGCGTGCCCCGCGCTGGGCGCAGCGCTTCGTCCCGCCGCGCTACCGCCGCCGCGCGGTCGTGACGGCGACCCCGGAGCCGGTCGCGGACCGGACCCCGACTCTCAACGGCGCGACGGCGATCGGCGGGCGCGCCCACGCCCACGACCACGAAGCGGAACGCAGCCCGGCGGGTGCGCGCCACTGAGGCGCGGCCCACTGTCGCGCGCGCCGTCGTGGTGCGCCGATGATCTTCACGAAGCGGCCGGGGGCCGTGTGCGTACGTCGCACACGGCCCCCGGCCGTCCGTCGGGCGGGCGCCGGGGCCGGGCGTCGTGCTGACGGCAAGGTAAGAATCTGACTAACGCTTTGCCGACGCCATGCAAGAACCTGACGGTGCAAAACGGCCTTATACCAGACAAGTCGGCCTGGTTTTTGCACAGACGGGCGGGTTCACTCTCATGTGTGACACCTGGCACAGCATTCAGGTAAAGACCTCATCAAATAGTTTGTGATACGGTTCACGAGAACCCGGGACAGAGTCGCAGGACCCCAGTGAGACGGTCCGACGACGCGAGATTTCCGCTCGCCCCCGGGGTCTACGCTCGTCCATGACGACACCCTGCCCCCTCAGCAAGCGGAGTTGCCGCCATGCCGTCCAATGACGTCCGGACCCTCCTTCAGGCTGCCGTGCCCACGGCCGCCGCCGGCGCGATCGCCGCTGTCATCAGCGCTGTGGTCGTCGGAGGCAAGGGGGCTCTCGGTGCCGTCGTCGCGGCGGTGATCACGATCGTCTTCATGGGGATCGGGTTCTACGTTCTGCAGCGCACCGCCAAATCGCTTCCTCATCTGTTCCAGATGATGGGGTTGATGCTCTACGCGGCACAGATCCTGCTGTTGTTCATCTTCTTGTCCGCGTTCAAGAACACCACGCTGTTCCATCCCAAGGCTTTCGCGTTCACGCTCGTCGCCACCACCCTCGTGTGGATCGCGGCACAGACGCGCGCACATATGAAGGCCAAGATCCTCTATGTCGAACCCGATGCGTCCACGGGCAACAAGCCCGAAAAATCGGGGCACTCGTCGTGAGGAGTAGGGCCGGGATAAGGGCGTGTACGAACTCCTGCTATCGTCCGGTGCCAACTGCGGCATCGCGGGCGCGGGCATCTGAGCTGACGCCTGCTCAATCGCGAGGCTTGATGCCCCCCAGCCGCCCCCACATCCGTAACACCAGTCCAGTGCCGACCCGCGGCTGCGCGCCGCGCCGACACAACGAGGTTGCCGTACCCATGCGTCACGCCGAAGGAGCCCGTGGTGAGTGCTGACCAGACCCAGCTCGCCTTTGACTGGAGCTGTCGGATCATGTCCGACAACGGCTGTGGCTTCCCGGCTCCGGGCCTGCACTCGTTCCTCTTCAAGCCGATCGCCACGGTCGGGGGGTTCGAGTTCAACAAGGTGATGCTGCTCGCGCTCATCACCACCCTCCTGGTGATCACCTTCTTCACACTCGCCTTCGGCAAGGCGAAGGTGGTGCCGGGCAAGCTGCAGATGATCGGTGAGGCGGGCTACGACTTCGTACGCCGCGGCATCGTCTACGAGACGCTGGGCCGGCGCGAGGGCGAGAAGTACGTCCCGCTCATGGTCTCGCTGTTCTTCTTCATCTGGGTCATGAACATCTGGTCCGTGATTCCGCTGGCCCAGTTCCCGGTGTCGTCGATCATCGCCTATCCGATGGTCCTGGCGGCCATCGTGTACGTGGTCTGGGTCTCGCTGACCTTCAAGAGGCACGGCTTCGTCGGCTTCTTCAAGAACGTCACCGGCTACGACAAGTCGCTCGGCCCGGTGCTGCCCCTCGTGATGGTCATCGAGTTCTTCTCGAACCTGTTGGTCCGCCCGTTCACCCACGCGGTGCGACTGTTCGCCAACATGTTCGCCGGCCACCTGATGCTCGTCATGTTCACCGTCGCCTCCTGGTACCTGCTGAACAGCTGGATGATCCCGGCGGCCGGTGTCTCCTTCGTCATGACCATCGTCATGATCCTCTTCGAGCTCTTCGTGCAGGCCGTCCAGGCGTACGTCTTCGTGCTCCTCGCCTGCTCGTACATCCAGGGCGCGCTCGCCGAGCACCACTGAGCCCCGCGCGCCACCAGCCCCCAGAACGTCCGGTGGCCAACCCCCGCCGGTCCATGAAAGAGAAGGAAGAATCAGCATGGCTGCCATGGAGACCCTCGCCGCCCTTGAAGGCAACATCGGTTCCGTCGGCTACGGCCTCGCCGCCATCGGCCCCGGCGTCGGCGTCGGCATCATCTTCGGCAACGGCACCCAGGCCCTGGCCCGTCAGCCCGAGGCTGCCGGTCTGATCCGTGCCAACCAGATCCTCGGCTTCGCCTTCTGTGAGGCGCTCGCCCTCATCGGCATCGTCATGCCGTTCGTCTACAACTGACGAGCCCTGACGAGCAAACCTTTCAACGAAAGGCACTGATGTGATCGCCAACCTGGTACAGCTGGCGGCCGAGGAAGAGCAGAACCCGCTCATCCCGCCCGGCCCCGAGCTGCTCGTGGGCGCCATCGCCTTCGCCATCGTGTTCTTCTTCTTCTGGAAGAAGCTCCTCCCGAACATCAACAAGGTTCTGGAAGAGCGTCGCGCGGCGATCGAAGGCGGTATCGAAGAGGCCGACGCCATGAAGGTCGAGGCCCAGAGCGTGCTCGAGCAGTACAAGGCTCAGCTCGCCGAAGCCCGGCACGAGGCCGCGCGTCTGCGCCAGGAGGCGCAGGAGCAGGGCGCCACGCTCATCGCCGAGATGCGGGCCGAGGGCCAGCGGCAGCGCGAGGAGATCATCGCCGCCGGCCACTCGCAGCTGGAGGCCGACCGCAAGGCCGCCTCTTCGGCGCTGCGTCAGGACGTGGGCAAGCTCGCCACCGACCTGGCCGGCAAGCTCGTCGGCGAGTCCCTGGAGGACCACGCCCGGCAGAGCCGCGTCATCGACCGCTTCCTCGATGATCTCGAGGAGAAGGCCGAGGCCACGCGATGAACGGAGCGAGCCGCGAGGCCCTGGCAGCCGCACGAACGCGTCTCGACGCGCTGACGGACTCCACGTCCGTCGACGCGGCGCGGCTCGCCGACGAGCTGGCCGCCGTCACCGCTCTGCTCCACCGCGAGGTGTCCCTGCGTCGGGTCCTCACCGACCCGGCGCAGTCCGGCGAGGCCAAGGCCGAGCTGGTGGGCCGTATCCTCGGCGGCCAGGTCGGCACGACCACCGCCGACCTGGTGTCAGGACTGGTGCGTTCCCGCTGGTCGCAGCCCCGCGACCTGGTGGACGCGCTGGAGCAGCTCGCCGACGTCGCCGACCTCACGGCCGCGCAACAGGCGGGCACGCTCGACGACGTCGAGGACGAGCTGTTCCGGTTCGGCCGGATCGTCGCCTCGAACACCGAGCTGCGGGCCGCGCTGACCGACCGTGCCGCGGGCGCCCCGGCCAAGAGCGAGCTGCTGCGCAGCCTGTTCAGCGGCCGCGCCAAGGCCACCACCGAGCGTCTGGTGACGCGCCTCGTGGCCGCGCCGCGTGGACGTAGCCTGGAAGCGGGACTCGACTCCCTGTCCAAGCTCGCCGCCGAGCGCCGGGACCGCATGGTCGCCACCGTCACCTCGGCGGTTCCGCTGAGCGACCCGCAGAAGCGACGCCTCGGCGCCGCCCTCGCGAAGCTCTACGGCCGAGCCATGCACCTCAACCTGGACGTGGACCCAGGCGTCCTCGGCGGGATCAGGGTCCAGGTCGGCGACGAGATCATCAACGGCTCGATCGCGGACCGACTCGAGGACGCGGGCCGCCGCCTGGCGAGCTAGCACCAAACTTCATAGCAGTACGTACGTATGTCTGCGGCCCGGTTGGGCCGTGCAGAGGATTCACCTCTTTCAGGGGGGAGTCCCCATCCCCCCAAAGTGAAACTTCGGGCCCAACAAGGAGAGCAGGGAACCCAGATGGCGGAGCTCACGATCCGGCCGGAGGAGATCCGGGACGCGCTGGAGAACTTCGTCCAGTCGTACAAGCCGGACGCGGCCTCGCGCGAGGAGGTCGGTACGGTCACCCTTGCCGGCGACGGCATCGCGAAGGTCGAGGGTCTTCCCTCGGCCATGGCCAACGAACTGCTGAAGTTCGAGGACGGCACCCTCGGCCTCGCGCTCAACCTGGAAGAGCGCGAGATCGGCGCCATCGTCCTCGGTGAGTTCAGCGGCATCGAGGAGGGCCAGCCGGTCACCCGTACCGGCGAGGTCCTGTCGGTCGCCGTGGGCGAGGGCTACCTCGGCCGCGTCGTCGACCCGCTCGGCAACCCGATCGACGGCCTCGGCGAGATCGAGACGTCCGGCCGCCGTGCCCTGGAGCTGCAGGCTCCCGGTGTCATGGCCCGTAAGTCGGTGCACGAGCCGATGGAGACCGGCTACAAGGCCGTCGACGCCATGACCCCGGTCGGCCGCGGCCAGCGTCAGCTGATCATCGGTGACCGCCAGACCGGCAAGACCGCCCTGGCCGTCGACACGATCATCAACCAGCGCGACAACTGGCGCTCCGGTGACGTGAACAAGCAGGTCCGCTGCGTCTACGTCGCCATCGGCCAGAAGGGCTCGACCATCGCCTCCGTGCGTGGCGCCCTCGAAGAGGCCGGCGCGCTGGAGTACACGACCATCGTCGCCGCCCCGGCGTCCGACCCGGCCGGCTTCAAGTACCTGGCGCCGTACACCGGTTCGGCCATCGGTCAGCAGTGGATGTACGAGGGCAAGCACGTCCTCATCATCTTCGACGACCTCTCGAAGCAGGCCGACGCCTACCGCGCCGTGTCGCTGCTGCTGCGCCGCCCGCCGGGCCGTGAGGCCTACCCGGGTGACGTCTTCTACCTGCACTCCCGCCTGCTGGAGCGCTGCGCGAAGCTCTCCGACGAGCTGGGTGCCGGCTCGATGACCGGTCTGCCGATCGTCGAGACGAAGGCCAACGACGTCTCGGCGTTCATCCCGACCAACGTCATCTCCATCACCGACGGCCAGTGCTTCCTGGAGTCGGACCTCTTCAACGCCGGTCAGCGCCCCGCGCTGAACGTCGGTATCTCCGTCTCCCGAGTCGGTGGTTCCGCGCAGCACAAGGCGATGAAGCAGGTCTCCGGCCGTCTGCGCCTCGACCTCGCCCAGTACCGTGAGCTGGAGGCGTTCGCCGCCTTCGGTTCCGACCTGGACGCCGCGTCGAAGTCGCAGCTGGAGCGCGGTCAGCGTCTGGTCGAGCTGCTCAAGCAGCCGCAGTACCAGCCGATGCCGACCGAGGACCAGGTCGTCTCCGTGTGGGCCGGTACCACCGGCAAGATGGACGACGTTCCGGTCGCCGACGTGCGCCGCTTCGAGAAGGAGCTGCTGGAGTACCTGCACCGCAAGGAGCAGGGCCTCATGACCTCCATCAAGGAGGGCGGCAAGATGTCGGACGACACCCTCACCGCTGTCGCCGACGCGATCGCCGAGTTCAAGAAGCAGTTCGAGACCTCGGACGGCAAGCTGCTCGGCGAGGACGCCCCGGCCGTCAACGTCTCCAAGTGACGTAAGGAAGGGACCTGACTCATGGGAGCCCAGCTCCGGGTCTACAAGCGTCGCATCCGATCCGTCACCGCGACCAAGAAGATCACCAAGGCGATGGAGATGATCGCCGCCTCGCGTGTCGTCAAGGCGCAGCGCAAGGTGGCGGCCTCCGCGCCGTACGCGGCCGAGCTCACCCGCGCGGTCACGGCGGTCGGTACGGGTTCGAACACCAAGCACCCGCTGACCACGGAGGCGGAGACGGCGACCCGTTCCGCGGTGCTGCTCCTCACGAGCGACCGCGGACTGGCCGGCGCCTTCAACTCCAACGCCATCAAGGTCGCCGAGCAGTTGACGGCGCGCCTTGAGGCGGAGGGCAAGGAGGTCGACACGTACATCGTCGGCCGCCGCGGTCTGGCCCACTACAACTTCCGCGAGCGCAAGGTCGTGGAGTCGTGGTCGGGCTTCACCGACGAGCCCACCTACGCGGACGCGAAGAAGGTCGCGGGTCCGCTGATCGAGGCCATCGAGAAGGACACGGCTGACGGCGGCGTGGACGAACTCCACATCGTCTTCACCGAGTTCGTCTCGATGATGACGCAGTCGGCGCTCGACGCCCGTCTGCTGCCGCTCAGCCTCGACGAGGTGGCGAAGGAGGCGGCGCCGAAGGGCGAGATCCTTCCGCTGTACGACTTCGAGCCGTCGGCGGAGGACGTCCTCGACGCCCTGCTGCCGCGCTATGTCGAGAGCCGTATCTACAACGCGATGCTTCAGTCGGCTGCCTCCAAGCACGCCGCCACGCGCCGTGCGATGAAGTCGGCCACCGACAACGCGGGAGACTTGATCAACACGCTCTCCCGCCTTGCCAACGCGGCCCGCCAGGCCGAAATCACCCAGGAAATCAGCGAGATCGTCGGTGGCTCCGCAGCCCTCGCCGACGCGAACGCGGGGAGTGACAGGTAATGACGACGACAGTTGAGACGGCCGCTGCCACGGGCCGCGTCGCCCGGGTCATCGGCCCGGTCGTCGACGTGGAGTTCCCCGTCGACGCCATGCCGGAGATCTACAACGCCCTTCACGTCGAGGTGGCCGACCCGGCCCAGGACGGCGCGAAGAAGACGCTGACCCTGGAGGTCGCCCAGCACCTGGGTGACGGCCTGGTCCGCACGATCTCGATGCAGCCCACCGACGGTCTGGTCCGCCAGGCCCCGGTCTCCGACACCGGCGCCTCCATCACGGTGCCGGTCGGCGACTTCACCAAGGGCAAGGTGTTCAACACCCTCGGTGAGGTGCTGAACAGCGACGACACCTACGAGGGCGAGCGCTGGGGCATCCACCGCAAGGCCCCGAACTTCGACGAGCTCGAGTCGAAGACCGAGATGTTCGAGACCGGCGTCAAGGTCATCGACCTTCTCACCCCGTACGTCAAGGGTGGAAAGATCGGCCTGTTCGGCGGTGCCGGTGTCGGCAAGACGGTGCTCATCCAGGAGATGATCTACCGCGTCGCCAACAACCACGACGGTGTCTCCGTGTTCGCCGGTGTCGGTGAGCGCACCCGTGAGGGCAACGACCTCATCGAGGAGATGTCCGAGTCGGGCGTCATCGACAAGACCGCGCTGGTCTTCGGTCAGATGGACGAGCCCCCGGGCACCCGTCTGCGCGTGGCCCTCGCCGGTCTGACCATGGCGGAGTACTTCCGCGATGTGCAGAAGCAGGACGTGCTGTTCTTCATCGACAACATCTTCCGCTTCACCCAGGCCGGCTCCGAGGTGTCGACCCTGCTCGGCCGTATGCCCTCCGCGGTGGGCTACCAGCCGAACCTGGCCGACGAGATGGGTCTCCTCCAGGAGCGCATCACCTCGACCCGCGGTCACTCGATCACCTCGATGCAGGCGATCTACGTCCCCGCGGACGACCTGACCGACCCGGCCCCGGCCACCACCTTCGCCCACCTCGACGCGACGACGGTTCTCTCCCGTCCGATCTCCGAGAAGGGCATCTACCCGGCCGTGGACCCGCTGGACTCCACGTCCCGCATCCTGGACCCCCGCTACATCGCGGCGGACCACTACAACACCGCGATGCGCGTCAAGACGGTCCTGCAGAAGTACAAGGACCTTCAGGACATCATCGCGATCCTCGGTATCGACGAGCTGGGCGAGGAGGACAAGCTCACCGTCCACCGTGCCCGTCGTGTGGAGCGCTTCCTCTCCCAGAACACCCACGTCGCCAAGCAGTTCACCGGCGTCGACGGGTCGGACGTGCCGCTGGACGAGTCGATCACCGCGTTCAACGCGATCATCGACGGTGAGTACGACCACTTCCCGGAGCAGGCGTTCTTCCTCTGCGGTGGTATCGAGGACCTGAAGAAGAACGCGAAGGAGCTCGGCGTCTCCTGACGCCCGGCGACTCGTGAACAGTGGGGGGCGAGGCCACACCTCATGGGGTGCGTCCCGCCCCCCTCTGTACTCCCTCTAGAATTGAACCCAACACCCGGCCAAGGCGCCGGGTGGTGACCCGAGGAGCCATCTTGGCTGCTGAGCTGCACGTCGCGCTGGTCGCGGCCGACCGAGAGGTCTGGTCGGGCCAGGCCACCCTGGTCGTCGCCCGTACCACGTCCGGCGACATCGGCGTCATGCCCGGTCACCAGCCGCTGCTCGGTGTGCTGGAGTCGGGCCCGGTGACCATCCGTACGAGTGAGGGCGGCACCGTCGTCGTCGCCGTGCACGGCGGTTTCATCTCGTTCGCGGACAACAAGCTGTCCCTGCTGGCCGAGGTCGCCGAGCTGGCCGACGAGATCGACGTCCAGAGCGCGGAGCGGGAGCTGGAGCGCGCGAAGGCGGCGGGCGACGCCGCCGCCGAGCGCCGCGCGGATGTACGACTGCGTACGGCGGCGGCGCGCTGAGCCCGCACGTCGTGTGATGCTGTACCTCAGCCGCGGCTGGGTCTGGATGTCTTCATCCTGATCCGGCCGCGGCTGAGGCGAATGTGGGTGTTTTTTACGTTCCATTACCTAGCAGTGGCATTACCTAGGAGACGAGGAGGTCGGTGTCGATGGTCCTCGCTCTGACTGTGTGCGGGTCGGTGATCGCGCTCGTGGTGGTGGGGCTCTTCGTCTTCGGACTGCGCCGGCGCCTCATCCAGCGCTCCGGCGGCACCTTCGACTGCAGCCTGCGGTGGAACGCACCCGAGAAACCCGGGGACGACAAGAACGGCAAGGGCTGGGGCTACGGGGTCGCCCGCTACAACGGCGACCGCATCGAGTGGTACCGCGTCTTCTCGTACTCCATCCGCCCCCGCCGCGTCCTGGAGCGTTCCTCGATCGAGGTGGCCGGGCGCCGCACCCCCGAGGGCGAGGAGGAGCTGGCGCTCCTCTCCGACGCCGTGATCCTCGCGTGTCTGCACCGCGGGACCCGGCTGGAACTGGCGATGAGCGACGACGCGCTGACCGGGTTCCTCGCATGGCTGGAGGCAGCCCCGCCCGGACAGCGAGTGAACGTGGCGTAGCCACATCCACTCGCTGGGGGGGGCTCCCCGGACGAGGGTCCGGGGGAGCGTCAACGCAGCGTGATCCTTCAGTCGGTCACTTCAGCCCGTTGCTGATCGCGCTCACCAGCTCCCCGTTGCCGGTGTCGCCGCTGAACTCCCAGAAGAAGGCGCCGCCCAGGCCCTGGTTCTTGGCCCAGGTCATCTTGGAGCCGATCGTGGCCGGGGTGTCGTAGGACCACCACTGGTTGCCGCAGTGCGCGTACGCCGTGCCGCCGACGGTTCCGTTGGCCGGGCAGGAGTTCTTCAGGACCTTGTAGTCCTCGATGCCGGCCTCGTACGTGCCGGGCGCCGCGCCGGTCGCCGTGCCGCCGGGGGCGGACTGGGTGACACCGGTCCAGCCGCGCCCGTAGAAGCCGATGCCGAGCAGCAGCTTCGAGCCGGGGACGCCCTTCGACTTCAGCTTGGCGATCGCGTCGGCGGAGTTGAAGCCCGCCGCCGGGATGCCGGGGTACGACGTCAGCGGCGAGTGCGGGGCGGTCGGACCGTCCGCGTCGAAGGCGCCGAAGTAGTCGTAGGTCATCACGTTGTACCAGTTCAGGTGGGTCGCGGCGCCGCCGTAGTCAGCCGCGTCGAGCTTGCCGCCGGAGGAGCCGTCGGCGGTGATCGCGGCGGTGACCAGGTAGTTCGAGCCGAACTCGGTGCGCAGGGCCGACATCAGGTTCTTGAAGGCCGCGGAGCCGCTGGTGTCGCAGGTCAGCCCGCAGGCGTTCGGGTACTCCCAGTCGATGTCGATGCCGTCGAAGACGTCGGCCCAGCGCGGGTCCTCCACGACGGCCTTGCAGGACTTGGCGAAGGCGGCCGGGTTCTGCGCGGCCTGGCCGAAGCCGCCGGAGTAGGTCCAGCCGCCGAACGAGTACAGCACCTTGATGTGCGGGTACTTGGCCTTGAGCTGCCGGAGCTGGTTGAAGTTGCCCCGCAGCGGCTGGTCCCAGGTGTCGGCGGTGCCGCTGACGGACTGGTCGGCGGTGTAGGCCTTGTCGTAGGCGGCGAAGGTGTCGTCGACGGTGCACTGGCCGTTCTTGACGTTGCCGAACGCGTAGTTGATGTGGGTGATCTTGGACGCGGAGCCCGAGGTCACCAGGTTCTTGACGTGGTAGTTCCGGCCGTAGACGCCCCACTCGGTGAAGTAGCCGAGGTTGACCTTCGAGCCGGGGTTCGGGTTCGTGCCGCCGGTCGTCCGTACGGCCGCCGCGCCGCTCACGGGGCCGGTCTGGTCGGCGGTGTCGCGGGCCTGGACGGTGTACGAGTAGTCGGTGCCGGCGCTCAGGCCGGTGTCCGTGTAGGTGGTGCCGGTGACGGTGGCGACCTTGCTGCCGCCCCGCAGGACGTCGTAGTTCTTGACGCCCTTGTCGTCGGTGGCGGCGCTCCAGCTCAGCTTCACCGAGGTGTTGGTGACGTCCGAGGTGGCCGGGGTGCCCGGGGCGGAGGGTGCCGCGTCACCGGGGACGCTGGGACCGCCGTCGCAACTCCCGCCGTTGAGCTTGCAGTTGGCCGGGGAGCCTGAGCCGCTCCCGTTGAAACCGAAGGAGACGGAGGCACCCGGCGCGAGGGTGCCGTTCCAGGACTTGTTCTTGGCGGTCCAGTGGGTGCCGGAGGAGGTGACGTCCGCGTCCCAGGCGGAGGTGACGGAGGTGCCGGAGGGGAAGTCCCATTCGACGGTCCAGGAGCTGATCGTGGTCGTCCCGGTGTTCTTGACGGTCCACTTGCCTTCGAAGCCGGTGCCCCAGTCCTGGGGCTTGGCGTAGGTGGCGGTCGCTTGCGTGGCCGCCTGCGCGGGGCCGGCGAGGCCGACCAGTGCGGCGAGGGGGAGGAGGAGGGTGGCGAGACCCGCTATGGCTCTGTGCCTGAAGCGCATGTGCGCCTCCTTGTGGGGTGTCTTGAGCACGAGGCTCTTGAGCATGAGCATGACGTGGCGCAGTGTGGCGAGAATAGAAAGGTCTGGACCATAGGTCAATGGGTCTGGACCAGTGCGCTCATGCGGGACACCCCGGTGAGGTCAGACCCCCAATTCCTGCGCCAGCACCGCCGCCTGCACCCGGCTGCGCAGATCGAGCTTCCCCAGCAGACGGCTGACGTGCGTCTTCACCGTCGCCTCGGCCATGTCCAGCCGCCCGGCGATCTCCGCGTTCGACAGCCCTTCACCCAGGCAGGACAGGACCTCCCGCTCGCGCCGGGTGAGCGAGTCCAGGACGGACGGATCGACGGCGGGCTCGCGTACGGGCCTGGCGGCGAACTCGGCGATCAGCCGCCGGGTGACGGCCGGGGCGATCAGACCCTCGCCGCGCCCCACCGCCCGTACCGCCTCGATGAGGTCCCTCGCCTCCGTGTTCTTCAGCAGGAAGCCGGCGGCACCGGCCCGCAGCGCCCCGAAGACGTACTCGTCGAGGTCGAACGTGGTGAGCACCAGCACATCGGCCAGACCCTCGGCGACGACCTGCCGGGTCGCGGACACCCCGTCGAGCCTCGGCATCTGCACGTCCATCAGCACCAGGTCGGGCCGCAGCTCCCGGGCGAGCGCCACCGCCCGCTCGCCGTCCGCCGCCTCACCGACCACCTCGATGTCCGGCGCGCTGCGCAGGATGAGGACCAGTCCGGCCCGTACGGCGGACTGGTCCTCGGCGACGAGCACACGGATCACGCGGGTTCTCCTTCGATGACGGGGAGGGCGGCACGGACGCTCCAGACCTTGCCGTGGGCCATGCTCTCGGGGCCCGCCTCGAACGTGCCGCCCAGCAGGGCGACCCGCTCCCGCATGCCGACCAGACCGGCGCCGGAACCGGGCGCGCTCGGACCGTCGCGGTCGCCGTACGGGCTGGTCACGGCGATGTCGAGGGCGCCGTCCGCCTGGCGCAGCGCGACGGTGACCCGGCCGGGGCAGGCGTGCTTGAGGGCGTTGGTCAGCGATTCCTGGACGATGCGGTAGGCCGCCAGTCCGACCGGGGCGGGGAGGGTGCCGTCGTGGTCGGCGTCGAGGGTGACGTCGAGGCCGTTGGTGCGGGCGCCGTCGACGAGGGAGTCGAGCCCGTCGAGCGTGGGCGCGGCGGACGGCTCGGTGTCGTCGCCGGCGTCCCGCAGGATGCCGATCAGCCGGCGCATCTCGGCCAGGCCCTCGACGCTGTTCTCACGGATGACCCCGAGGGCCTTCTGGGAGGTGTCCGGGTCGTCGATGGAGAGCGCGGCCGTGGAGTGGATCGCGATCGCCGACAGGTGGTTGGCGACCAGATCGTGCAACTCCCGTGCCATGCGCGCCCGTTCGGACACCACCGCCTGGGTGCGGTCCATCTCGGCCAGCAGGGCCGTCTGTTCGGCGCGCAGCCGGGCGGCCTCGGCGGCGTCGCGGTGGTTGCGGACGATCCAGCCGGTGGCGGCGGGGGTGAAGCCGACCAGCCCGACCACCACACCGGTGAGCAGTGCCTCCGGTCGCCGCCACACGGCGATGGGGACGACCGTGGCGGCCACGGTCATCAGCCCGGCGATCCAGGGGACCCGGCGGGCCGTGGCGGGTGAGCCGTACAGCACGGCCGAGTACACCAGATCGGTGAACATCAGCACGGTGAGCAGGCTGCCCCGGGTGATGGTGTCCACGGTCAGCGCGGCCCATCCGACCAGCAGGGCCGTGCGCGGCATGGCGCGGCGCAGCGTCTCGCAGCCGGCGGTCACGACGAGCGGCAGCAGGATCCACCACTGGCCGTGGAGCAGCACGATCCCCTCGTCGGAGGGGCGGGTGTACAGGCCCAGCCCCCACAGCAGCAGGCCTCCGAGCAGTCCGGCGAGGGCCGCGTACAGGTCGAAGCGGTGCGGGCGGGGCGGTCGTACGGCCATGGCTCCATCCAACACGTCACGGGTGCCCGGCGCCTGATCCCCGCGAAGGGTCCTGGACTGCATCTTTCGATGTACCGCGACTTCGTCACCGCCGACGACGCGTCGGCGGTGGCCCGCCGGGAGCCTGGAAGGGTGACCGAGAGGAGCGAGTCGTGATCGTCGCGTTGATCATCGCCTGTGAGGTCGGCTTCTGGGTGCTGCTGGCGCTGGCCCTGGCCGTCCGCTACCTGCTGAAGAGGCGCCGGGCCAGTGTCGTGCTGCTGCTCTGCGAGCCGGTGCTGGAACTGGTGCTCTTCGTCGTGACCGCGATCGACCTGAAGAACGGGGCCGAACCGAGCTGGGAGCACGGCGTGGCGGCCCTCTACATCGGCTTCACCCTGGGCTACGGCCACTACATGATCAGTCGGCTGGACGCCTGGGCGGCGCACCGGCTGGGCGGCGGGCCCAAGCCGCCGGCACCACCGAAGTACGGTCTGGCCCGCGCCCGGCACGAGGGGAGGCTGTGGACGCGGACGGTGGTGGCGGCCGGGGTGGCGCTGGCGCTGCTCCAACTGGCCGTCTGGTACGTCGGCGACGACGGGAACGTCGATTCGCTGAGGTCGTTCCAGTGGGTCGCGCTGCGGGCCGCGGGCATCCACGGCCTGGTCGCCCTGGCCTACACGATCTGGCCGAAGAAGGACCCGGGCGCCGCTAAGGGCGAGGACCGGGTCACCGTCGAGAAGGAGAGGGCCGGGCGATGAGCGGGGCGGCGGCCGGGGCGTCGAGGAACGTCTGGGAAGGGGCCGGCACCTTCGTGATCGGCCTGGTGCTGTGGCTGTTCACGGACGGGGTGGAGGTGCCGGTCGTCACCCTGACCAAGGTCGGCGTGGTGATGATGTGCGTGGGTGGCGTCCTCGTCGCGACGGGCCTCTACCAGCGGGCCCGCGGCACGACGGGCGGGTAGCGCCCCGGCGCGGCGGCTACCGCTCCCCGCCCGGCACCCACAGCACGTCCCCGACCTCCTTGTTCGCCGTTCTCGCCAGGATGAACAGGAGGTCGGAGAGGCGGTTGAGATAGGTCGCGGTGAGGGCGTTCATGTCCTCGCCGTGGGCCTCCAGGGCCGCCCACGTCGAGCGCTCGGCGCGCCGGACCACCGTGCAGGCCTGGTGCAGCAGGGCCGCTCCGGGGGTGCCGCCGGGCAGGATGAAGGAGCGGAGCTTCTCCAGCCGCTCGTTGAAGCGGTCGCAGTCCGCCTCCAGCTTGTCGACGTAGAACTGCTCGACGCGCAGCGGCGGGAACTCGGGGTTCTCGACGACGGGCGTGGAGAGGTCGGCGCCCACGTCGAACAGGTCGTTCTGGACGCGGGTGAGGACCTTGACGATCTCCTCGTCCAGCCCGCCCAGTGCGATCGCCGTCCCGATGGCCGCGTTGGCCTCGTTGGCGTCCGCGTACGCCGAGATCCGCGGATCGGTCTTGGGCACCCGGCTCATGTCGCCGAGGTTGGTGGTGCCCTTGTCGCCGGTCCTGGTGTAGATGCGCGTCAGATTGACCATGCGACCAGCGTAGTTACGCTCCGGCCGTCCGGAAGACACGTGTGCCCACCGTCACGGCGAGCCCCGCGAGACCGACGGCGACCAGGACGCCGTACAGCATGGCGGGGGTGGCGTAGGCGCCGACGTACGCGTCGCGCACGGCGTCCACCAGGTAGCGGAACGGGACCAGGTGGGAGAGGACGTCGAGCCAGCCGGGCGCCAGGGACATCGGCAGCATCAGGCCCGACAGCAGCATCGACGGCATGGTGAGGGCGTTCACCGTCGGGCCGAACTCGTGCTGGGAGCGGGCCTTCATGGCGAGCGCGTACGACAGTGAGGCGAGCGAGACCGTCAGCAGGGCCACGAAGGCGAAGCCGATCAGGACGCCCGCGAGCGGTGCGCGCAGGCCCATGAGCAGGGCCGCGAGGACGAGCAGGACCGCCTGGAACACGAAGACCGCCGCGTCGCGCAGCACCCGGCCCAGCAGCAGGGCGAGCCGGCTCACCGGGGTGACCCGCATCCGCTCGATCACCCCCGTCTGCTTTTCGAGGATCACCATGAAGCCGGCGAACGAGGCCCCGAACAGGCTCAGTTGAAGCAACAGGCCGGGCACCAGCACCTGCCAGGAACTGCCCCGCGAGCCGAGCGGGACGCCGGTGAGCAGAGGGCCGAAGAAGAGCAGATACAGCAGCGGCATCAGCACGCCGAACAGCATCGCGAAGCGGGAGCGCAGGCTCTGGCGGGCGTATCGCCCGAAGATCAGCGCGGTGTCGTGAAGAAGCATCGAAGTCCTCGGACCGGTTCTAGACGGCTACGGCGGTGGTGTCGGCGGGGGAGGGCCCGCGCCCGGTGATGGCCAGGAAGGCGTCCTGGAGCGTGGCGTCGGCCGAGCCGCCGTGCCGCAGTTTGAGCGCGCTCGGGGTGTCGTCCGCCACGACCCGCCCGTGGTCGACGACGACGATCCGGTCGGCGAGGGCGTCCGCCTCGTCGAGGTAGTGCGTCGTCAGGAAGACGGTGGTGCCGTGCTCGTCGCGCAGCCGGCGGACCAGCTCCCAGAGCCCGGCGCGGCTGCCGGGGTCGAGTCCGGTCGTCGGCTCGTCCAGGAAGAGGACCCGGGGGCGGTGGGTGAGCGCCATCGCGATGTCGAGGCGCCGCCGCTGCCCGCCGGAGAGGGCGGCGCACGTGCGGTCGAGCAGTTCGGTCAGGTCCAGCTCGCGGGCCAACTCCTCGGCGCGCTCCACGGCCCGGCTTCTCGTCAGGCGGTAGAGCCGTCCCTGGGTGACCAGCTCCTCCCGCACGGTGATCTGCGGGTCCACCCCGCCCGACTGGGCCACGTATCCGCAGGCCCGGCGCACCCCTGCCGGGTCGGTCGCCAGGTCGTGGCCCGCGACCGTGGCCGCGCCGCCGGTCGGCGGGAGCAGGGTCGTGAGCATCCGCAGGAACGTCGTCTTTCCCGCGCCGTTCGGTCCGAGGAACCCGAGGATCTCGCCGGGCCGGACGGTGAGGTCGATACCGCGCACGGCCTCCAGGGGGCCGCGTTTCGTCCGGAAGGTGTGGGCCAGGCCGGCCGTACTGATGATGGGCATGACCTCAGAAAAACAGAGTCCCTCAAATTTTGCAATGGCTCCAAACTTTAAGAGACCGCAGGGAAATCCCGTCGGCCGACGCGGCGACCTACGATGTGGCCATGGCAGAGGGGCTCAGGGAGCGCAAGAAGCGCGAGACGCGGCAGCGGATCTCGGACATCGCCACCGGGCTGTTCCTGGAGCACGGTTTCGTGACCGTCACCATCGCGGAGGTGGCCGAGGCGGCCGACGTCTCCGTGAACACGGTCTACAACTACTTCCCGGCCAAGGAGGACCTCTTCTTCGACCGCAGCGCGGGCATCGTCGAACGCCTCGCCCGCTGGGTGCGCGCCCGCGACCGGGGCGAGTCGGCCGTCGCCGCCGTCCTGCGCGAACTGCGTGCCGAGGTCGAGGCGGTCTCGCCGCGCGTCGGCCTGATGGAGGGCTACGACCGCTTCATGCGCGCCATCCACGAGGCGCCCGCCCTGCGGTCCCGGCTGTGGAGCATCCAGCAGGAGGTCCAGGGCAACCTGGAGGCGGCCCTGCGGGAGGAGACCGGCGCGGCCCCCGACGACTCGATGCCCACCCTGATCGCGGGTCAGATCAACTGGGTCCACCAGACGGTGATGGCCGTCATCGGACGTGAGATGCTCGCCGGGCGCAATCCGGGCGAAGTGTCCCGAGAGGTACTTCTTCTCCTGGACGGGATGGAGGGCCTGTTGAGCGAGAAGGTGCTCAACTACGCCGTACGCCCCTCCGAGTGAGCGCTGCCGGTGTGACGTCCGCCCCTTGAGACGTGACTCGCGTTACTAAGCGGTCACACGACCCCTCACGAGCGCTAGTGTCCGCCGGAGAGGTAACCCATCGACAGCGCGTACCAGGGGAGTCGCACAGTGGCACGGAAGCTCGCCGTCATCGGAGCCGGGCTCATGGGGTCCGGCATCGCCCAGGTGTCCGCGCAGGCGGGCTGGGACGTCGTCCTGCGCGACGTCACCGACGAGGCGCTGAACCGTGGCATCGGCGGCATCACGGCGTCGTACGACAAGTTCGTGAGCAAGGGCAAGTTGGCCGCCGAGGACGCCGAGGCGGCGCTGGGCCGGATCACCGCCACCACGGACCTCGACGCGGCGGCCGACGCGGACATCGTCGTCGAGGCGGTCTTCGAGAAGCTGGAGGTGAAGCACGAGATCTTCCGGGCGCTCGACAAGGTCGTCCGCGAGGACGCCGTGCTCGCCTCGAACACCTCCGCGATCCCGATCACCAAGATCGCGGCGGCCACCGAGCGCCCCGAGCGCGTCGTCGGCGTCCACTTCTTCTCGCCGGTGCCGATGATGCAGCTGTGCGAACTGGTGCGCGGCTACAAGACGAGCGACGAGACGCTCGCCACCGCGCGGGAGTTCGCCGAGTCGGTCGGCAAGACCTGCATCGTCGTCAACCGTGACGTCGCCGGCTTCGTGACGACCCGTCTCATCTCCGCCCTCGTCGTGGAGGCCGCGAAGCTGTACGAGTCGGGCGTCGCCACCGCCGAGGACATCGACCTCGCCTGCAAGCTGGGCTTCGGCCACGCGATGGGGCCGCTGGCCACCGCCGACCTGACGGGCGTCGACATCCTGCTGCACGCCACGAGCAACATCTACACCGAGTCGCAGGACGAGAAGTTCGCCCCTCCAGAGCTGATGCGCCGGATGGTGGACGCCGGTGACATCGGACGCAAGAGCGGGCAGGGCTTCTACACCTACTGACGCCGATCCACGCGTCACGGGCGGCACTTCCCACGCATGTGAACGCATGAGCCTCTCCGGCCTCACCCCTTGAGGTGAATTCGGTATCGGTTCGCTCACAGACGGCAACCTGGCGGTGTCAAACGCCGTCAGACGTTGCATCACCCACATCACGGAGTACGAGACGCACTCACGGGGAGCGCTTATGTACATCAGGGGCGACCACGCCGAGCTGGTCGTCGGGGGCCGCCTCGACGTACGCAGCGCGGCGGACGCCCGTACGGTCCTGCACTCGGCCGTCGACGACGGAGCCGGCGACCTGGTGCTCGACCTGTCAGAGCTGGACTCCTGGGACGCCACCGGACTCGGGGTGATCATGGGAGCCCACCGGCGGGCGGGACGGTGCGGACGGCGGCTGGTGTTGCGCGAGGTGCCACCGCAGATGCAGCGGCTGCTCGTGGCCACCCGGCTGCACCGCATCCTGGCGATCGAGGGCGGCATCGGTCTGGAGTCGTTGCCCAGAGTCTGAACGCGTGTGTGGATCTCTACGTATGCCTCGGTGTGTGCGGGACACCCGGTCGGCATGACCCACCGGTCGGTACGACCCTTCGGTCGGTATGGACCCTCCCGTCGTCATGGACCCCGAGGGCCGTGGAGACGCAGGGGGTCATGGGGACCATGAGGGCGAAACGCACCACACGCGCAATCCTCACGAGACCGTGATGTCTCGGACGGCGCGGGACCCCGGACTGTCGGAGATACTGTGCAAAGGTTTAGGGTTCGGCTGCCCGCTGCCAGCTACCCTCGCGCGGGTTCCGGACCAGAAGCGACAGCGCGGTGTGCGGCAAGGCCGGGAGGGGCTCCAGCACACGAGACGCTTTTGGGGGGCTTGAACCGATGGACCCGAACAACCGGGGACCCGAAGAGTACGGCCACGACGACGGACAGGCGCAGAGCAAGCGTCCGCCACGGGACGCGCTGACGCAGGACTTCGACCGGCACGCTCCGGCACTCGCCCGCACCGTCCAGCTCGTCTCGGGCGACTTCCTGCTCACCGTCAACCCCGTCGACGGCAGTGAGATAGAGACCTGCCCACCGGCCGAACTGCCTGGTCGGCCCATGAAGCACACGCCGGACGACCGCGCCGCGCTCGACCGCGCCGCCCGTCCGCCGGTGCCCCCGGGCCCCTCGCTGCCCCGGCTCCCCCTGCTCCAGCGCGACGAGGAGAGAGACCGGCTCGTACGGCTCCTCGCCCGCGGCCGCTCCGTCCGCCTCACCGGATCCCCCGGCTCCGGTCGCACCACCCTCCTCGACACGGTCGCCGAGGACTGCGCGGACCTGGCCCCCGACGGCGTCGTCCGGCTGAGCGGTTTCCGGCGCACGGCCGACGACCTGCTGTACGAACTGTTCGCAGCCGTGTACAGCACACCCCTGTTCCGGCCGGCCCGGCAGCAGATCATCGACATCGTGCGGGACATCGGCGCGGTCGTCGTCCTGGACGACCTGGAGTTCGGCGGCATCGCGCTCGACGAGCTGCTCGACGCGACCCCCGAGTGCGCCTTCCTCATCGCCGCCACCCCCGACATCCCCCTGCCGTCCCCCGACGCGCCCCTGGAGGAGATCGTCCTCGGCGGTCTCGACCGGGTCGGCAGCGAGCAGCTCCTGGAGCGCGTCGTCGGGCGGCCGCTCACCGAGGACGAGTCGAACTGGGCCGGCGACCTCTGGTTCGAGTCCGAGGGGCTGCCGCTGCGCTTCACCCAGGCCGGGGCGCTGCTCAGGCAGCGGGACCGGCAGCGGGCCGGCGAGGACGCCGTCGACGAGTTCGGGGTCTTCCAGGAGGCACCGCCCGCCGACGCCCCCTACGACGCCGCCGGCGAGCACGACGTCCCCCTGCCCTCGCTCGCCGAGGGAGCCGCCCCCGCCGCGCTGCTCGCCTCCCGGCTGGGCGCCTCGGCCCGCGAGACCCTCAGGTTCGCGGTCGCCCTCGGCGGGGAGATCCCGCACCAGGCGCACCTGCCCGCGCTCGTGGGCGACACCCACGCCGACGCGGCCCTCGGCGAACTGGTCGGCTGCGCGCTGGTGACACCTGTCGGTACCCGCTACCGGCTCGCCGCCGGGGTGCGCGCCCAACTGGAGGCCGCCGGGTACGCCGACGACGCCGAGACACGCGCCGGCGCCGCCGCCCAGCACTACGCCTGGTGGGCCGGGCACCCCTCGGTCACCCCCGAGCGGGTCTCGGCCGAGGCGGACGCCGTACTGGCCGCCCTCGCCGCGCTCGTCCCGGGCACGACCCCGCCCGGCGAGGACGGCGAGAGCGCCGCCCTGGTGCTGGCCCGGCAGGCCGCGCCCGCGTTCGCGGCGGGGCAGCGCTGGAGCGCCTGGGAGCGGGCGCTGCGGGCCGGCGCCGAAGCGGCGGCCCTCGCCGACGAGACCGGCGAACAGGCCTACTTCCACCACGAGCTGGGTGTCCTCGCGCTCTGCTGCGGGCAGCTGGAGCGCGCCCGGGCCGAGCTGGAGGCCTCCATCGGGCTGCGCAACGTCCTCGCGGACAAGCGCGGCACCGTCGCCGGCCGCCGGGCACTCGCCCTGGTCGCCGACCGCTCCGGGGCGACCCCGCCCGGCGGGCGTACGGCGGTGGGGGAGGAGGTGCCGGGCGCCCGGCACGAGGAGTCGGTCTCACCTCCCGGGGGCGTGCCGTCCGCCTACCCGCCGATGGGCTTCGGGGTGGTCGGCCCGGGGACGACGGGCGCGGCAGCGGCGAGCGGCGGTGGATCGTCGTCGTACCCCCCGGGCCACGACAGCACGCTCGTCACGCACCGGTCCGACGGCGCCTTCGCCGCGCTCCGGTTCGGCGGCTTCAAGAGCCTCGTGGGCGGCGCCCGGCGCAACCTGGTCGCCACGAGCGCGGGGGCCCTGCTCGCGGCCGTCCTGGGCACCGTGGTGATTCTCGGCGCGACCTCCGACCGGGGCGGCGACACCCCGGCGGAGAGGGTCGGCGTCAACCCCTCCGCCAGCGCGGGCGTCGACGACGGCGGGCTCGTCGCGGACCGCCCCAAGACGGGCGAGGACGGGGACGCCCCGGGTGCCGTGCCCGAGCCGACCGATCCGGGCCCCGACGGCACGTACGGCACGTCGGACGACCCGACGCCCACGGACAGCGCGGACCCGTCGGACGACCCGAGCGGTACGGAGGGGCCGACGGGCAAGCCGACGCCGTCCCCGACGAAGTCGTCGCCGAAGCCGACGCCGTCGGAGTCCGAGGACGAGTCCGGCTCGCCCACGCCGACCCCGACACCCACCCCGACGCCGACTCCCACGCCCACCCCGACGCCGACCGGTGGCGGGAGCCAGGACCCGCCGCCGCCGGACGACACCAACAGCGCCAGTGCGCCGACCTCCGGGCGGGCCGTCGAGTCCACCGGTGCCGCGGGCGCCCCGGTGGCCACCGCCGAGTCACGGGGCGGGACGCCCGCCTGAGCTTCCGTGCCGTCCGTTCGACGCCTCGTTCAACGCTTCGTTCGACGCGGGAGGGCCGGGTCCGTCCACCGGACCCGGCCCTCCCGCGTGTTCCTCGAAGGCGCTCAGAACAGCCGCAGCTTGTCGTCCTCGATGCCGCGCAGGGCGTTGTAGTCGAGGACCGCGCAGCCGATGCCGCGGTCGGTGGCGAGGACGCGGGCCTGGGGCTTGATCTCCTGAGCGGCGAAGATGCCGCGGACCGGCGCGAGATGCGGGTCGCGGTTCAACAGTTCCAGATAGCGGGTGAGTTGCTCCACCCCGTCGATCTCGCCGCGCCGCTTGATCTCGACCGCGACCGTCGCGCCGTCGCCGTCCCGGCACAGGATGTCGACGGGGCCGATGGCCGTCATGTACTCGCGGCGGATGAGCGTGTAGCCCTCGCCGAGGGTGTCGATGCGGTCGGCGAGGAGTTCCTGGAGGTGCGCCTCGACGCCGTCCTTGATCAGGCCCGGGTCGACGCCCAGCTCGTGCGAGGAGTCGTGGAGGACCTCCTCCATCGTGATGATGAGCTTCTCGCCCGCCTTGTTGATGACGGTCCAGACGCCCTGTTCGTCCCCCGACCCCTCCTTCAGCGTGCAGGGCGGCGACATCCAGTTGAGGGGCTTGTAGGCCCGGTCGTCCGCGTGGATCGACACGCTGCCGTCCGCCTTCACGAGGATCAGACGGGGGGCCGAGGGGAGATGGGCGGTGAGCCGGCCCGCGTAGTCGACGGAGCAGCGGGCAATGACGAGACGCATGGTCGGCAACGCTACTCGACGCCGACGGGTGCGCGCGATTCGACCGTCGTGAGGGCTCGGCCGGAGGTCACTGCGCCGCTGACGCGTCCGGCAGGAGTCCGTTCGACTGTCAGGCCGATCCCGTGCGGTCGCTGTCGCCCTCCGTCACCTTCCCCAACCCCCTCACGTGGGCTTCCGTCGTCCTCCGGCATGTGCCTCTGACAACTCCTGTTCGGCATTGGCTGATTGTGAGCGTCTCGCGCCGTGTCGGTGCGCGCAATCTCCTGGTGCGGCCCCGTTCGGTTCCTTACCGTAGAAACTGGAGGTCGCGAACCATGCACTCTGCGTGTCCGGCGCGCGCCCTCCGCCCTTGTCCGTCAACCCCTGTTGTTGTGGGGGTGCGAGAGGAGAACCCATGTCGCTCGACGTCTCACCGGCCCTACTCGAACAGGCCGAGCGAGGCGAGGTCGACGAAGCCGCCTTCGTCGACTGCGTCCGGACCTCCCTGCCCTACGCCTGGGAGATGATCAGCTCTCTGGTGGCCCAGCTGAAGGTCGACGGCGGAGAGTTCGCCGACAACCAGACGCCCCCGCCGGACGAGCAGGCACGCGGACAACTGCTGCGCGCGCTCGCCAGCGACGCGATCCGCGGCGCGCTGCAGCGGCACTTCGGTGTACGGCTGGCCTTCCAGAACTGCCACCGTGTGGCGGTGTTCCCTCTGGACCCGTCCGTGGACGACAGGCTGGCCCGCTTCACCTCGATCCGTGGCCAACTCCTCAACCAGTCCCCGGAACTCAGGGACTGCTGAGGTCGTGACGCAGCACGGCTTGCCGCTCCGACCGCGGGAGGTGCATCGGTAACCGGGGCGGCAAGCTCCCCGTAGTGGCTCAGCCGAGGTGAGGCAGCACCTCGGCACCGAGTCGTCGTACGTTCTCCTCCGTGGCCGCCAGATCGCCGGAGCCCTCGACGAGCAGGGCGAAGCGGGAGATGCCCGTCCGCTCGCTGGTGGCCGCGAGGCGGTCGGCGCACAGCCGGGGGGTCCCCACCGGATGCAGCCCGCAGAGCAGTTCGGTGTACGCCAGCGGGTCGCGCATGGCGCGGGCGCGGCCGTCGACGGTCACATGGGCGTCGAGGCCCTGCTTCAGCCAGCCCGGCATCGCCTTGGTGAGCGCCTCCACGGCGTCGGTGCGCCGGTCCGCGATCTGGCAGACGCCGGCCGAGACATGGGCCGCGCCGGAGATCTCCTCCGGTGAACGGCCCGCCGCCCGGGCGTGCTTGCGCCACAGGGCGACCATCTCGGACTTCTCCTCGTCCCCGACGTGCATCCCGAGGAGCATCGACAGCCCCCGCTCGGCGGCCAGCCGTACGCTCGTGGGTGAGGTACAGGCGACGACGACCTCCGGACCGGGCGTCTCGTCCAGGTCCTCGGCGGGCCTCGGGACGACCGGGACCTCGCGGAAGCTGAATCGTTCCCCCGACGCCGACACCGACGGCTCGCGCAGCCAGCGCATGAGCAGATCGAGTGATTCCGGGAACCCCTTCTCGTAGGCCTCCAGTCCGGCGCCGAAGACCTCCAGGTCGACCCACGGGCCGCCGCGTCCGACGCCCAGGGAGAAGCGTCCGCCGGACGTCACATGCAGCAGGGCGGCCTGCTCGCCCAGGGCCACGGGATGGACGGTGGGCAGCACGCTGACCGCCGTGCCGACCCGGATGCGCCGGGTGCGGCCCAGCAGCAGCGCGGCGAGGGTGATCGCCGACGGGCAGGTGCCGTACGGCACGAAGTGGTGCTCGGCCAGCCAGACCGCGTCCAGCCCGGCCTCCTCGGCCACTTCCGTGGTCCGTACCGCCCGGTGGAGCGCCTCCCCCTGGCCCTGGCCGGGGAACTGGGCGCCCAGTACAAATGTTCCTACGTGCATCGATCTTCCTGCTTCCTCGGCTCCGAATCGGGAGCTCCCCCACCGGCATAACCGTGTGACACGTGCCGAAGTCACGGCCTGGCGGCGAGATTTGCCGATTGTCTGCAGAATGGGCCGAGCGGAGGGCGATCTGGGGGGTTTGGTGACGTACGCGTACCCCTGCCGGGCGCGCGTAGGCTGGACCAATCCTGCTCCCTGTATAGCCCCGTGAGGTGTCCCGTGTCCCCGCGTCGCAACCGCCCCAAGGACCAGGGTTCGTCGGGTCCGTCGGGTCCGTCAGGCCGCAGCGCGGAGGACGACCGGTCGGACCGCTACGGCGGCTGGCAGACCAGCGAGCCCTGGCGGGGCGAGGAGTGGAGCGTGCGTCATGTGGCGGGCGCGAGCGCGGCGGGCAAGACCTACCGCTGCCCCGGCTGCGACCAGATGATCCCCTCCGGGGTGCCGCACGTCGTCGCCTGGCCCGAGCACTCGGGCGTCGACGAGCGCCGCCACTGGCACAAGGCGTGCTGGAACGCGAAGGACCGCCGCACCTCGCGGGTGCAGCGGTCCCGTAACGCGCCGAGGTTCTGACACCCCTCGGTCCCCGGTCACACGTCCCGCTGCTCCAGCAGCGCGTAGGCGCCGACGAACGCCGCCCCCGTCAGCGCGAACATGATCCACAGAGGCTCCCAGCCGGACGGGCCGGACTGGCTGAGCTCCGCGCCGTAGAAGACGCTCAGCTGGCTGGGGATCGAGTACTCCAGCAGGAACTCCTGGACCTCCTTCAGCGACTCCGAGAACATGAAGATCGCGATGACCAGCGGGGCGAGGAAGACGCCGAGCATGAGGGTGATCGCGCCCGCGGAGTGCCGGATCAGCGAGCCCATCAGCAGCGCCAGCAGCCCGAACAGCGCGAGGAACAGGCTCACGCCGACGGTGGCCTTGAACCACTCCTGGCCGTCGGGGCTCGTGGCGCCGTTGCCCTCCAGGATCGCGACCTGGGCGAAACCGACGAACGCGGTGGTGACCAGGGTGACCGTGAACGTGAGCGCGAAGAACACGATCGCCTTCGCGGCCAGGACCCGGCCGCGGTTCGGGCACGCGGTCATCGTGGTCCGGATCATGCCCGTGCCGTACTCGGAGGCGGTGGTCAGCACCCCGAGCGTGAGGACGCAGACGCTGCCGATCATCAGTCCGAACAGACCGAGGCCCAGCGGGGACTCGCCCTCCAGGTTCATGTCCGTGGAGGAGGCGATCAGGGCGAAGAGCAGACCCAGGCCGATCACCAGGACGACGAAGACGCCGAGCGTCCAGATCGTCGAGCGGACCGACTTGATCTTCGTCCACTCGGAGGAGATCGCGTGCCCGAGGTGGGTGCGCACCACCGGGATCGGCGAGGTGTACGACGTGCCCGGCGCGCCCTGCCACTGGGGGGCGGGCGGCGCTTGCGTGAGGGGCGGCTGGGGCGTGCTCATCGGGCGTCCTCGGACTTCGTCAGGTCGGCGGCGGGCGCGGCGGAGGCGGCCGGTGCCGGGGCCGGCGCGGCGGCGGGCTGCGCGGGGGCCTGGGGCGCGGCCTGGGCGTACGGGTTGGGCTGGGGCAGGCCGGGCGCCGGAGCCCCGTAGGGACCGGCAGGCGGCTGGCCCTGCTGCCCGGGCGCCACGGGCCGGCCCTGCGGCGCGTACGGCCGGCCGTTCTGGGGCGCCGGCGGGGCGTACCAGCCCGGCTGGCCCTGACCGGGCACCGGCATCGGCGGCTGCGCGCCGGGCGGCAGGGGCTGCTGGAGGCCGGCCTTCTGGTCGGTCGTCGAGCGGTAGTCGACGGCGCCCTGCGTCATCCGCATATACGCCTCCTCCAGCGACGCCTGGTGCGGCGACAGCTCCCACAGGCGTACGTCGGCGCCGTGCGCGAGATCGCTGATGCGGGGGAGCGGCAGACCCATGACCCGCAGCGCGCCGTCCTGCTCGGGCAGCACCTGGCCGCCCGCCTCGGTCAGCGCGGACGTCAGCTTCTCGCGCTGCTGCGGCTCGGCGTCCGGCGTCCGGACCCGCGCGAAGTCGGCGGAGTTGGCCGAGATGAAGTCCTTGATGCTCATGTCGGAGAGCAGCTGCCCGCGCCCGATCACGATGAGGTGGTCGGCGGTCACCGCCATCTCGCTCATGAGGTGCGAGGAGACGAAGACCGTACGGCCCTCGGCGGCCAGCGCCTTCATCAGGTTGCGGACCCAGAGGATGCCTTCGGGGTCGAGGCCGTTGACCGGCTCGTCGAAGAGGAGCACCTGCGGGTCGCCGAGCAGGGCGGCGGCGATGCCGAGCCGCTGGCCCATGCCGAGGGAGAAGCCCTTGGAGCGCTTCTTGGCCACGTCCTGGAGGCCGACGACACCGAGCACCTCGTCCACCCGGCGGGCCGGGATACCGGACAGCTGGGCCAGGGACAGCAGGTGGTTACGGGCGTGCCGGCCGCCGTGCACCGCCTTGGCGTCGAGGAGGGCGCCGACCTGCCGGGCCGCGTTCGGCAGTTTGCGGTACGGATAGCCGCCGATCGTCACCTGCCCGGAGGTGGGGTTGTCCAGGCCCAGGATCATGCGCATCGTCGTCGACTTGCCGGAGCCGTTGGGCCCCAGGAAGCCGGTGACGGCCCCCGGCCGCACCTGGAAGGAAAGGTTGTACACGGCCGTCTTGGCGCCGTAGCGCTTTGTCAGGCCGACTGCCTCGATCATGCTCCGCACCCATCGAACGGTTCAGGACGTCCGCGGACGTCGGGGCGCACGCCCCCGTATGGATGAGGAGCTTATCGGGGCGTTGACGGTTCCGCCCAAGAGGGAGTAAAACCTCGCAGGTCACCGCCCCATCGACTTGGCATGTACGTAACCGCTGGTCAGGCCGCTGGTCAGGCCGCTGGTCAGGCCGCCGGTCACGGGGGACGGCCGGTGCGCGACGCTCACGCGTCCCGTTGCCTCAGCATCAGATACCCGCCGAGCAGGGCCGCCGCCACCCACAGCGCCATGATGGCGAGACCGCCCCACGGGCCGTACGGCGTGTCGTCGTCCAGGGGGGTGACGACCTGCATGATCTTGCTGCCGGCCTGGTCGGGCAGGTACCGGCCGACCTTCTCGGTGGCGCCGACGTTGCCGAGGATGTTGGAGATCAGGAAGAAGAACGGCATCAGGATGCCGAGCGACAGCATCGGGCTGCGCAGCATCGCCGCGACGCCCATGGAGAACATGGCGATGAGGGTCATGTAGAGCCCGCCGCCGAAGACCGCGCGCAGGACGCCCGGGTCACCGATCCCGGCGCGGTGCGAACCGAGCATCGCCTGCCCCAGGAAGAAGGTCACGAAGCTCGTCACGAGCCCCACCGCGAAAGCGAGGGCGGTGGCCACCGCGATCTTGCCGAAGAGGAAGGTGCCGCGCTGCGGGACGGCGGCCAGTGAGGTCCGGATCATGCCGGTGCTGTACTCGTTCGACACGACCAGCACCCCGAACACGATCATCGCCAGCTGTCCGAGGGTCATCCCGGCGAAGCTGATGAACGTCGGGTCGAACGACAGCCTGTCCTGGCGGCTCAGATTGTCGAACTCGTTCTTCGACAGCAGCGAGATCAGCACGCCGAGGGCGATCGTGACGACCCCGGCCAGCGACAGCGTCCACACCGTGGACGCCACCGAACGGATCTTGGTCCACTCCGAGCGGACCACCTGGGCGGCGGCCATGGTCAGCCCTCCCGCTTCCAGGTTCCGCCCCAGCCGGCGACGGGGGCCGGGGTCCGCGCCGGGGTGCCGTCGTGCGCGTGGTACTCCACCGACTCGGCCGTCAGCTGCATGAACGCCTCCTCCAGTGAGGCCTGTTGGGGGCTCAGCTCGTGCAGCACGATCTGGTGCTGGGCGGCCAGCTCGCCGATCTCCTCCGGTTTCCCGCCGTCCACCTCCAGCGCGCCGCTGCCCGTCTCCACGACCATCAGGCCGACGGCGTGCAGCACGTCGAGCAGTCGCTCTCGCTGAGGTGTGCGAATGCGTACGTACGAGCGTGAGTTCTGCCGGATGAACTCCGCCATCGAGGTGTCGGCGAGCAGCCGGCCCTGCCCGATGACGACGAGGTGGTCGGCGGTCAGCGCCATCTCGCTCATCAGGTGCGACGACACGAAGACGGTCCGGCCCTGCGCCGCGAGGGACTTCATCAGGTTCCGGATCCAGTGGATGCCCTCGGGGTCGAGGCCGTTGACCGGTTCGTCGAACATCAGGATGCGGGGGTCGCCGAGCAGCGCGCCTGCGATCCCGAGCCGCTGCCCCATCCCGAGGGAGAACCCCTTGGCCTTCTTCCGCGCGACCGTGGTGAGGCCGACGGTGTCCAGCACCTCGTGCACCCGTGCCCGGGGGATCCCGTTGCTCTGGGCCAGACAGAGCAGGTGATGGAAGGCGCTGCGGCCGCCGTGCACGGCCTTGGCGTCCAGCAGCGCTCCGATGCGGGTGAGCGGATCGCGGAGACCGGCGTAGTGCGTGCCGTCGATCCGTACGTCCCCCGCGGTGGGCCGGTCGAGCCCCAGGATCATCCGCATCGTCGTCGACTTCCCGGCCCCGTTCGGCCCGAGAAACCCGGTCACGATCCCGGGCCGCACGGCGAAGGTCAGATTGTTCACCGCCACCTTCTCGCCGTACCGCTTGGTCAGCCGGTCGATCTCGATCATGCGGCAACGCTAGAACGGGCCCCGGAGCCCTGCCACCGGAACACCCGCCGACCACCACCCAGCCCTCCGGGCGCCGCACCGGGACACCAAAGACCCGCGCCCCCCGGAGGGGAGACGCGGGTCCGTTGCCTCGTCCGGCCGCTGCCGACAGGCGAAGGCGTTACCGGGACTGCTGCGCCGGAACCCCACGCGAGATCGGCTCGTCGTCGGCGACCGGCGAGCCGGCCGCGGCGACGGCCGCTCCCGTGAGGGTCGCCAGCATCTCGCGCACGTTCGTCAGCTGGGCGTTGATCGAGTCGCGGCGGTTGGTGAGCGCCGCCAGCTCGCGCTCGGATTCCGAACGGATCCGGTCGGCCTTGGCGTTCGCGTCCGCGACGATGTCCTCGGCCTGACGCTGCGCGGTCTCCACCGTCTGGCGGGCGCGACGCTCGGCGTCGGTGCGCAGCTTCTCGGCCTCCAGGCGAAGCTGCTCCGCGCGGTGCTCGATCTCGGCGAGACGCTTCTCCGCCTTCTGCTGACGCGAGGCCAGGTCCCGCTCGGACTGTTCGCGCCGCTTGGCGAGGTTCGTCTCGAAGTCGGCGGCGGCCTGAGCGGCCTTGGCGCGGGTCTCCTCGAAGAGGGCGTCCGCCTCCTCGCGCTTGGACTGAGCGTCCTTCTGCGCCTCGGCACGCAGCTGCGAAGCGTCGCTCTTGGCCTTCTCGACGATCCGGACGCCCTCGTCCTCGGCCTTGGCCTTGCGCTCCGCGGAGAAGGACTCCGCGTCGTTGCGCACCTGCTGGGCCGCCGACTCGGCGAGCTCGCGGTGCTGCTCCGCGGCGCGGCGGGCCTCTTCGCGCAGGTCCTTCGCCTCCTCCTCGGCGAGGCGGAGGATCTTCTCGACGCGCGCGCCGAGACCGGCGTAGGACGGCTCGGCGTCGGTCACCGCGGCCTGGGCGTTCTGCGTCTCGAGGTGGAGCTCCTCGATGCGCTTCTCCAGAGCGGTGATGCGGGCGAGAGCGGAGTCACGGTCGGAGACGAGCTTGGAGATACGTTCGTCCACCTGAGCGCGGTCGTATCCACGCCGCACAAGCTCGAAGCCGTAGGGGGAAGTGTCGCTCATGGGGTTCCTGTCGAATGAGACCGGTGAGGTGATAGGTGGAATCCTAGGGGGCGAAGCGGCGTGTCATCGAGCAGATGCACGTTTGATCTGGAGAATGACACCCCTTTTGGTGGCCGACCATCGGAATACTTGCCAGAAACTTTGCATAACCGCCTTGGCAAGCACAGAACGGGCACGAATAGGTCTCCGTAGCGCCCGAGGCGGGGCGGGAACATACCCGCAACGCCCCGGTACCGCTAGCTGTCTGACGACTTGCCACCCGAACGGGTCGCACCCGCCGTGGCGCCCGTCTTGACTCCACCGTCCTTGCCGCCCGACGGGGCCTCAAAAGACTCCAACGCCACCAGGACGTCCTGGACACGGGAGATCTCCGCATTGATGTCCTCGCGGCGCCGGACCAGAACCTCCAGCTCGCGCTTGCCCTCCTCGACCGTGCGGCGCGCCTCGCGGATCGCCTCGGCCTTCAGCTCCTCGGCCTCGCGGATGAGCGTGGACTTCTTCTGCTCGGCCTCCTTCAGGAGACCCTCGGCCTTCTTCACCGCGGCGATACGGACCTTGCCCGCCTCGGAGTTGGCCTCGGAAACGATCTCCTTGGCCTTCGACGTCGCCTTCTCCAACTGCTCCTCGGCCGCTTTGATGAGCGCGTCACAGCGGTCGCCGGTCGATTTCATCGTCTCGGCGGCCTCACGGCGGGCCCGCGTGTGCAGTGCCTCGATCTCGGCGGTGATGCGGTCCCGCAGCTCCTCGGCCCGCTCCCTTATGGCGGTTGCGTCCCGGCGCGCCCCGACCAGCAGCTCGTCGGCGTCCGTGCGGGCCCTCTCCACGGTGGAGTTGCCCTCGACGGTCGCCTCGGCGACCAGCCGGTCGGCCTCCTTGCGGGCCGCGCCGACCATGGAGTCGGCCTGCCCCTCGGCGTCCGCGGTGGTCTTCAGGGCCTGCGACTGCGCCTCGGCGAGCAGCTTGTCGGCCTCGGCGGCCGTCTCGGTGATGAGCGTGTCGACCTGCTCGGCGGCCTCGGAGCGCCGCTTGTTGGCGTCCTTGCGGGCCGCGTCGAGCGTGTTGTCGGCCTCGTCGCGGGCGTGCGCCATGAGCCGGTCCGCCTCCGCCTCCGCCTCGGCCCGCGCGCGTTCGGCGTCGGCCCGGACCCGCTCGGCGTGCTGCTGTGCGGAGCCCACCGTCGCGGCCGCCTCGGCCCGCAGCCGCTCGGCCTCGTCGGTGGCCTCGCCGATCAGCCGGTCGGCCTTGGCGACGGACTCGGCCCGGACGCGCTCGGCCTCCTCGTTGGTCTCCCGCGTCAGCCGCTCGGCCTCGGCCGTGACCTCGGTGATGAGGGTGTCGGCCTGGGTGGCCGCGTCCGACCGCATGCGGTTGGCGTCGTCGCGGGCCTCCGCCCGGGTGCGCGAGGCGTCCTGGTCGGCCCGCGCGATGGCGTCCGAGGCCTCCGTACGGACCCGCTGGGCGTGCTCGGACGCCTCCGAACGGATGCGTTCCGCCTCGCTGATGGCCTCGCCGACCGTGCGCTCGGCGAGCGCCTTGGCGGCGTCCGTCTCGTCCCGGGCCTGCCGGCGGACCCGGTTGGCGTCCTCGGTGGCCCGCTCCCGCTCCGCGTAGGCGTCGGCGCGGACCCGGTCGGACTCCTCCTCGGCCTCCCGGCGCATACGGTCCGCCACGTGCTCGGCGGTGTTGCGCAGCCCGGCGATCTCCTCCTGGGCCTGCTCGTGCAGCCCGGCGACCGACTCCCGTACCTGCTGGGCGTGCTGCTCGGCCGCCGACACCATCTCGCCGGCGCGCCGCTCGGACTCCTCGACCAGCCGTACGGCCTCGGTCTGGGCCTCCTCCACGCGGGTGCGCGCCGAGGCCAGCAGCTCCTCGCTCTGCTCGCGGGCCCGACGGCGCTCCTGGTCGGCCTCATGCCGGGCCGCGCCGAGCAGCTCCTCGGCCTCGCGGCGGCGCCGGGCGGCCTCCTCCTGCGCGGCGGCCAGGGTCTCCGAGGCCTCCGTGGCGAGCCGCTCGGCCGCGGCCTGCGCCTCCGCCCGTACCCGGTCGGCGGTGTCCTTCGCCTCGGACTTCAGCCGCTCCGCCTCGGCCGCGGCCTCGGAGCGCAGCCGTACGGCGACGGACTCGCCCTCGGCGCGGGACACGGACGCGTCGGCCGCGGCCTCGTCGCGCAGCCGCTCGGCCTCGGCCTCGGCCTGCGCCTGGAGCGTACGGATGCGCTCGGCGGCCTCGGAACGCAGCCGGTCGCTCTCCTCGCCGGCCTCGCGGCGGATCCGCTCGGCCTCGGCGCGGGCGTCGGCGAGCGCCTCCTCGGCGGAGGCCAGACGGCCCTCGGCCTCGGTGTGCAGCCGGGTCAGTTCCTCGGCGGCCTCGGCCTTGCGGGCCTCGACGCCCCGCTCGGTCTCCTCGCGCAGCTCACGGGCGGCGCGCTCGGCCTCGGCCTTCAGCTCCTCGGTCTGCTCGGCGGCCTCGGCGCGGTAGCGCTCGGCCTCCTTGCGGGTGCGCTCCAGGGTCTCCTCGGCCTGGCGGCGCAGCGTGGACGCGCGCTCGATGGCCTCGGTGCGGACCTTCTCGCTGTCCGCGGTGGCCGTCTGGCGCAGTTCGTCGGCGTCCGTGCGGGCCTTGGCGAGCAGCTCCTCGGCGGTCTTGGCCGCCTCCTCGATCTGCTGGACGGCCTCGCGCCGGGCCTCGGAGCGGATCCGCTCGCCCTCGGCGACCGCGTCGGAGCGCAGCTGCTCGGCCTCGCCGCGCAGCCGGCGCGCCTCCTCCTGCAGCTCGACCGTCTTGGCGCGGTACTCCTCGGTGTCGTCCTTCGCCGTGCCCTTGAGCTGTTCGGCGAGGTCGTGTGCCTCGGCGCGCAGCCGGTCGGCCTCGGCCTCGGCCTCGGCGCGGATGCGCTCGGCCTCCTCGACGGCGGCCTTGGTGGTGCTCCTGGCCTCCTCGGACGCCTTGTTCAGCACGTCCTCGGCGGTCTTGGCCGTCTTGGCGAGCTGGGAGGCGGACTCCTCCGCCGTGATCGAGCGGGCCTTCTCGGAGGCCTCGGCGACGATCTTCTCGGCCTGGGCCCTGGCGTCCGCGACGGCTTCCTCGGCGGCCGCCTTGGTGGCCTCGGCCTCCTTCGTGGCCTCCGTGACCAGCCGGGCGACCTGCTCCTTGGCCGTACGCGTGCGCTGCTCGTTGGTCGACTCGGCGCCGGCGACGGCCTTGGCCGCGTTCTCCTTCGCCTCCGTGACCAGCTTCTCGGCCTCGGCGCGAGCCTCGCGCAGGGCCGTCTCGGCCTCCGCCATGCGCTGCTCGGCGGTCCGGCTCAGCTCGGAGGCCTGGCGGCGGGCCGAGTCCGACTCGGTGGCGGTGGAGCTGCGCAGCTGCTCGGCGTGCTCGGTGGCCTCCTGGGCCTGGGTGGAGGCCGCGTTCAGCAGCCGCTCCGCCTCGGCACGGGCCCGGCGCAGGATCTGGTCGGCCTCGCCGCGGGCGGCCTCGGCATCGCTCTGCAGCCGCTGGCGGGCCTCGGTGGCGAGCCGCTCGGCCTCGGCGCGGGCGGCGGCCAGCGCCTGCTCGGCCTCCGCGCGGGACTCGTCGACGAGCCGGCGGGCCTGGGCCTCGCTGCGGGCGCGCAGCTGCTCGGCCCACGCCACGTTCTCGTTGACGTGCGACTCGACCGTCTGGCGGCGCTCGGAGAGCTCCTGGTCCAGCTGCTGGCGACGGGTGACGGCCTCCTGGTGCAGCTCCGCCTGGAGCCGCGCGGCCTGCTCGGCGTGCTCCTGCAGGATCCGCTGGGTCTGCGCCCGCGCCTGGCTCAGCTCGCGCTCGGCGTCCGTGCGCAGCTGGTCGGCCTGCATCTGGGCCTGGCGGAGCATCTGCTCGGCCTGGTACCCGAGGTCGCCACCGTTGTCGTAGGCGGGCCGGGACATGAGGGTGCGGCGCGCCTCGTGCAGCTTGGCGCGCAGCACCTCGACCTGGTAGCCGAGGTCCTCGGCGTGCTGGATCGCCTTTTCCCGCTCGGTCTTCAGCCGCTCCATCTCGGCCTCGAACCGAGAGAGGTGGTCGACGTCAGCCGCCGGCTCTCGCTCCTGGCGTTCGTAGCCCCGCACTGCGCGGTCCCATCCGTCCCCTGGTCGCAACCTCTGGCAAACGGGCTCCGTCCAACCGCCGAACGGTGCCCCCCGGGGAATGGTGTCAGATCAACGGCGGAGCACGGGCTGCCGCCCTCACCCTCGTCCCCCGAAACCTGGACCCCGGCCCTCGGGCAGCCGCTGATGGATCGCCGCGGTGCCCTTGGATCCCGCTCGTCGCAAGGCGGCGGAACCCGGGCCGTCCCCCTCGAAGGCGACGGCCGACCCCAACCCTACCGGCCCATATGTACGGGGGTCAGTGCTCAGGTGACTCAACTGGCGCCGAAGTGACCAGTTCTGTCAGTACGCCATGGCAATCCTTGGGGTGCAGAAACGTGATCCGTGACCCCATGGAGCCGATGCGCGGCTCCTCGTACAGGACGCGTACGCCCTTTTCCTTGATCGCGGCGGCCTCGCCGTCGACGTCCGCCGTGCCGAAGGCGATGTGGTGGACCCCCTCGCCGTTCTTGGCCAGCCACTTCGCGACGGTGGAGTCCTCGCGGGTGGGCTCCAGGAGCTGCAGGTAGGAGGCTCCGCCGTCGTCCGTGCTGTTGATCCTGAGCATGGCCTCGCGCACGCCCTGCTCCTCGTTGACCTCGGAGTGGTACACCTCGAAGCCGTAGGTGGCCCGGTAGAACTCGACAGTCCTGTCCAGGTCGAAACAGGCGATCCCGATGTGGTCGATTCGCGTCAGCATGGTGTCAGTGCAGCGCCCCGGCGCCGGTTACGCAACGTGCGCGCGATCACACCGACAGCCCGGTGACGGCACGGAGTGCCACTCAGTACATTCGAAGTAAACCCTCGTTCACTCACTTCTCGGCTGTGCAAGCTGGAAGGGGATCGCACCTCATGACTGGAACGAACGGCAGGACCTCGGTCATCGTCGCGGGCGCCCGTACGCCCATGGGACGACTGCTCGGTTCGCTGAAGTCCTTCTCCGGAGCCGACCTCGGCGGATTCGCGATCAAGGCCGCACTGGACCGCGCGGGCATCGGCGGCGACCAGGTGCAGTACGTGATCATGGGCCAGGTGCTCCAGGCCGGGGCGGGGCAGATCCCGGCACGCCAGGCCGCCGTCAAGGCGGGCATCCCCATGAACGTGCCCGCGCTCACGATCAACAAGGTCTGTCTCTCGGGCCTCGACGCCATCGCCCTGGCCGACCAGCTGATCCGCGCCGGCGAGTTCGACGTGATCGTGGCCGGCGGCCAGGAGTCCATGACGAACGCCCCGCACCTGCTCCCGAAGTCCCGTGAGGGCTACAAGTACGGGGCGATCCAGATGCTCGACGCGATGGCGCACGACGGGCTCACGGACTCCTTCGAGAACATCGCCATGGGCGAGTCCACGGAGAAGCACAACACGCGCCTCGGCATCCTGCGCCCCGAGCAGGACGAGATCGCCGCCCAGTCCCACCAGCGGGCCGCCGCCGCCCAGAAGAACGGCCTCTTCGAGGCGGAGATCACGCCGGTCGAGATCCCGCAGCGCAAGGGTGAGCCGGTCGTCTTCAGCCAGGACGAGGGCATCCGCGGCGAGACGACCGCCGAGTCCCTCGGCAGGTTGCGGCCCGCCTTCGCCAAGGACGGCACGATCACGGCCGGGTCGGCCTCGCAGATCTCCGACGGCGCGGCGGCCGTGGTCGTCATGAGCAAGGAGAAGGCGCAGGAGCTGGGCCTCACGTGGCTCGCCGAGATCGGCGCCCACGGCAACGTCGCGGGCCCGGACAACTCCCTGCAGTCGCAGCCCTCGAACGCGATCCTGCACGCCCTGAAGAAGGACGGCCTGGACGTCGCCGATCTCGACCTGATCGAGATCAACGAGGCCTTCGCCGCGGTCGCCGTGCAGTCAATGAAGGATCTCGGTGTTTCCCCGGAAAAGGTGAACGTCAACGGTGGCGCGATCGCCCTCGGGCACCCCATCGGCATGTCCGGTGCCCGTCTCGTCCTGCATCTGGCCCTGGAGCTGAAGCGGCGCGGCGGCGGTGTCGGCGCGGCCGCGCTGTGCGGTGGCGGCGGGCAGGGTGACGCGCTGGTCGTGCGGGTACCCAAGGCCTAAAGCCTCGGTGCACGACGTACCGCCTTCCTCGTGAACGGAGCTGTGATGCAGGACGTCTCCACCCTGGTGGCCCAGGCCAGGGAAGGCCGGCCGCGGGCCGTGGCCCGGCTGATCTCCCTGGTGGAGGGGGCGTCCCCGCAGCTCCGTGAGGTCATGGCGGCACTGGCCCCGCTGACCGGCGGGGCGTACGTCGTCGGTCTCACCGGCTCGCCCGGCGTGGGCAAGTCCACGTCCACGTCGGCGCTGGTGACGGCGTACCGGCGGGCCGGGAAGAGGGTGGGCGTGCTCGCCGTCGACCCCTCGTCGCCCTTCTCGGGCGGCGCCCTCCTCGGCGACCGGGTCCGGATGTCGGAGCACGCCTCCGACCCCGGCGTGTACATCCGTTCGATGGCGACGCGCGGCCATCTGGGTGGTCTGGCGTGGTCGGCCCCGCAGGCGATCCGGGTGCTGGACGCGGCCGGGTGCGAGGTGATCCTGGTCGAGACGGTCGGCGTGGGCCAGTCCGAGGTGGAGATCGCCTCGCAGGCGGACACGTCCGTGGTGCTGCTGGCACCCGGCATGGGGGACGGCATCCAGGCGGCCAAGGCCGGAATCCTGGAGATCGGTGACGTCTACGTCGTCAACAAGGCCGACCGGGACGGCGCCGACGCGACCGCGCGCGAGCTGAACCACATGCTGGGGCTGGGCGAGTCCCGTCGTCCCGGGGACTGGCGCCCGCCGATCGTCAAGACGGTCGCGGCGCGGGCCGAGGGGATCGACGAGGTCGTCCAGGCCCTGGAGAAGCACCGGGCCTGGATGGAGGAGCGCGGGGTCCTCGCGGACCGCCGGCGGGTCCGGGCCGCGCGCGAGGTGGAGACCATCGCGGTGACCGCGCTGCGGGAGCGGATCGGGGACCTGCACGGCGATCGCCGCCTGTCGGCTCTCGCCGAGCGGATCGTGGCGGGGGAACTGGATCCCTACCGGGCGGCGGACGAACTGGTGGCGGGCCTGACGGAGGGCTGAGCCCGGCCGTCGCCCGCCCCGCACCCACCCGAAAGCCCCTGGGGACGTGTCGCGGGCGGCTGCTAGTTTGACCGCATGTTCCTTCACCGTGCGTAGAGGCGGACCCTCCCGCCGGCGACGTGTCGTCGCCGCGCGGGACATCGGTGTCCCCCTTTTCGCCTCCAGGTGAGGAACATTTCGCATGTCCGCGACCATTCCGCGGCCGTCGTACGCCTCGGTGCTCCGCATCCCGTACGCCCGCCGCGCCTTCGCCGCCGTGCTCGTCGGCCGGCTCTCCTACGGCATGGTGTCCATCGCCGTGCTGCTCGCCGTGACCCGGACGACCGGGTCGTACGCCGTCGCCGGCACGGTGATGGCCCTGTTCGGGGCCACCAGTGTCCTGCTGTCGCCCGCGCGGGCGGCGCTCGTCGACCGCTACGGCCCCCGCCGCGCGCTGCTGCCGATGGCCTCGTCGTACGCCGCGCTGCTCGGGGCGCTGGCCGTGGCGAGCTGGCGGCCGGGGGCGTCGGGGGCGGTGCTGGGGGCCGTCGCGGTGGCGGCGGGGGCCTGTACGCCGCCGCTCGGCCCGACGATGCGGACGGTGTGGAGCGAACTCGCCGCGGACCCGGGGCTGCTGCGGCGCGCGTACAGCCTCGACGGGGTCGCGGAGGAACTGCTGTTCGTGTCGGGGCCGCTGGTGGTGGGCGGGATCGTGCAGGTCGCCGCCCCGGCCGCCGCCGTGGCCGGGGCGGCGCTGCTGGTCGTGGCGGGAACGTGCGGGTTCGTGACCTCTCCGGCCGTGGCGCGTGTGCCGGGGCGTGCGCCCGCGCCGCAGGAGGGGGCCCGGAAACGGACGCCCCGGATGGTGACCGGGATCGTGCCGCCCGTCGTCGCGGCCGGCGGGGTCGGCCTGTCGCTCGGCGCACTCGACCTGCTGGTGCTGGCCTTCGCCGAGCACCACGGGCGCGGGGACACCGTCGTGGCCTGGATCTTCGCCGCGCTGTCCGCCGGAAGCGCGGTGGGCGGCCTGGCGTACGGCGCGATCGAGTGGCGCTCCGGCGCCCGCGTACGGTTGTCGCTGCTGACGGGAGGCCTCGGCCTCGCCCTCGCCGCCGCCGGGCTCGCCCCGAACCTCGCGGCACTCACCGGCGCCGTCGTCTGTGCCGGCCTCTTCGTCGCACCGGCCCTGACCACCGCGTACCTCGTCGCCGACGCCTCCGCCCCGTCCACCGCACGCACCCAGGCCGGTGCCTGGGTCAACACGGCCGTGAACGCCGGTATCTCGGCGGGCGCGGCCGCCTCGGGCCTGCTGGTGGCCCACTTCCCCCCGGCCCTCGGCTTCGCCCTCGCGGGCGGCGCGGCCCTGCTCGCGGCGAGCGCCGTCGGCCTCGGGCTCCGTACGGCGGGCGACGCCGGCTGAAACGGCGGTAGGGGCACCCGGTGCCATGCGCCGGGTGCCCCTACCTGTGGGGGGAGAGTGAAGCCTGGTGGCCGAGGGGTGCGGGAGGTCAGTCCTCGGTGCGGTCGGCGGTGAGCTTGCCGGAGTCGAGGGCGACCCTCCAGTCGCTGCCGGTGCCGTCGGCGGCGGTGGTGTCGACCTCCCACGCCCGGTCCGTGCTCTCCTCGTCGAGGTCGACGGAGGTCACGGTGCCCTTCGCGGCGGCGGCCTCGGCGGCCTCCGCGGCGGTCACCTCGCTGCCCTTCAGCGCGGCGCGGATCTGCCGGGTCTCGGCGGCGTCGTCACCGTCGTCGTCGCGGTCGGCGTGGGAGCCGAGGACCTTGCCGTTGCCGGGGTCGACCTGGACGCTGAACCACTTGCCGCCGTCGGTCAGCACGTCGACGTCCCACACCAGGGTCGTGCCCTCGTCGTCGAGGTCGGCGGAGACCGCCGTACCGGACCTGTGCTTCAGGGCCGTCGCGATCGCGTCGGCGGCCGTGACCTGGCCCGCCTTCGCCTCGGCGGCGTTCTCGGCCTTGTCCTCGGCGTCCTGGTCCGTGTCGCGGGCGGCCTTGTCCTCGGCCCTGTCCTCCGCCTTGTCCCGGGCCGAGTCGTCGCGGTCGTCCGGGTCGTTGACGTCGTCGCGGTCGTTGTCGTCGTTCGACACCGACACGGTCTTCTTCGCGGGCGCCTCGTCGTCACCCGCCACCGCGATGGCGGTCGCGGTGCCGCCGCCGATCAGCGCGACGGCCGTGAGGGTGGCGATGACGATGTTGCGCTTCATGGGTTTCCTCCAGAATGCGACTGGCTGCAACCAGTTACGGATGATCTCGCCGGTTGCAGGCGGCTTGTCGGCCTCGTCTGCTTGCGACGAGGACCAATCTGGCGGACCGACGCTGAAGCGGACCTGAAGCCCCCTGAAGACCGCTTCAGGTTCGGTTTGCCAAGCTGAAGGCATGCGCCTGTTGATCGTGGAAGATGAGAAGCGGCTCGCGGTGTCGCTGGCCAAGGGGCTGACGGCCGAGGGGTACGCCGTGGACGTCGTCCACGACGGGGTCGAGGGCCTGCACCGGGCGAGCGAGGGGGCGTACGACCTCGTGATCCTCGACATCATGCTGCCCGGCATGAACGGCTACCGCGTGTGCGCCGCCCTGCGCGCCGCCGGACACGACGTGCCGATCCTGATGCTCACCGCGAAGGACGGCGAGTACGACGAGGCGGAGGGCCTGGACACGGGCGCCGACGACTATCTGACCAAGCCGTTCTCCTACGTCGTCCTCGTCGCCCGGGTGAAGGCACTGCTGCGGCGGCGCAACGCCTCGGGCGGCGCCTCGCCCGTGCACGAGGTCGGCGAGCTGAAGCTCGACACCGCCGCCCGGCGCGTGTTCCTCACCGAGGAGGAGATCACCCTCACCACCAAGGAGTTCTCCGTCCTGGAGCAGCTCGTGCTGAGAGCCGGTGAGGTCGTCTCCAAGGCCGACATCCTGGAGCACGTCTGGGACTTCGCCTACGACGGCGACCCGAACATCGTCGAGGTCTACATCAGCACCCTGCGCCGCAAGCTCGGCCCCACGCTCATCAAGACCGTGCGCGGGGCCGGTTACCGACTGGAGGCCCGCCCGTGAGACGCCGCCTGGGTTCGGTGCGGGCCCGCGCCACCCTCGCCGCGACCGTCGTCGTCGCCGTCGCCCTGGTCGCGGCGGGCACCGCCGTCCTGCTCTCGCTGCGGTTCACCCTCGTCGACAAGGCGGACACCGAGGCCGACTCCGTGGCCCGCAACGCCGCCTCGGCGCTGGCGAACGGGTTCGCCTACGACGAGCTGAGACTGCCGGACGGCGACGAGAACCCCGTCGAGGTCCTGGACCGCGCGGACAAGCCCGTCGCGGTCGGCGAGGACGTCGAGGGCATGAACGTGACCGCCGTCGCCTCGGACCGGCTGAACTCCGAGACCAACGACGACGTCGACGACCGGGCGGAGGGCGACCGGGACGCCGAGGACGACGGCACGCTCGGCGCCCGCGAGGTCGCCGACGAGAGCTGGTACGGCGAGGGCACCGCGACCGTCGAGGGGGTGACGGCGGACTACCGGTTCGCCGCCGTCGACGTGGTCACGCCCGCCGGCGTGCCGCTCACCGTCTACGCGGGCGCCCCGCTGTCCACCGAGGAGGACGCCGTCGGCACCACGCTGACGACGATGCTCATCGGCCTGCCGCTGCTGCTGCTCACCGTCGGCGGGGTGACGTACGCCGTCACCCGGCGGGCGCTGCGCCCCGTGGAGGGCATCCGGTCCGAGATGGCCGCCATCACCGCCTCCGAGGACCTCTCCCGACGTGTCCCCGAGCCGGACACGCACGACGAGATCGCGCGGCTGGCGCGGACGACGAACGAGACGCTGGCCGCGCTGGAGACCTCGGTGAAGCGGCAGCGGGCGTTCGTCGCGGACGCCTCGCACGAGCTGCGCAGCCCGATCGCGTCCCTGCGCACCCAGCTCGAAGTGGGCGCGGCACACCCGGAGCTGCTGGATCTGGAGGGGGCGGTCGAGGACACCGTACGGCTGCAGAGCCTCGCCGCCGACCTGCTGCTGCTCGCCCGGCTGGACGCGGGGGAGAAGCCGCCGCCGGAGGCGCGGTTCGACCTGGCGGAGGTCGTACGGGAGGAGGTGGCGTCCCGGGAGGGCGTGACCTGGGACGGCGAGGAGTCCGTCGAACTGCGCGGCTCGCGCACCCAGATCTGCCGCGTTCTCGGCAACCTCCTGGACAACGCCCGCCGTCACGCCCACGACCGGGTCGCCGTCACTCTGAGCACCACCCCGCAGTGGGCGATTCTCCAGGTCACGGACGACGGCGCGGGCGTCCCCGAGGCCGACCGTGAACGGGTCTTCGAACGCTTCGTCCGGCTGGACGAGTCCCGGGCCAGGGACGACGGCGGCGCGGGCCTCGGCCTGGCCATCGCCAGGGACATCGCGCTCCGCCACGCGGGCACCCTGACGATCGGGGACGCACCCGGCGGGGGAGCGCTGTTCGAACTCCGGCTGCCCCGGGAGAGCCAGGGGCGCGGGGCGGCGACACAGGCGGCTCCGCCCCGGGGGCGCGAGCGGCGACGGGGGACCCGCGGCCGAAGCTGAGGCCGCGGTCCCCGGTCGTCACCGAAGGAGGGTCACGGCCTGCCGCGATGGCTTCGGAGGTGATCCGCGATCGGTGTCAGCGACTTGTGCAGTTCCTCCAGCGACTCCTCCGGCAGCAGGTCGATGAAGTGCCGTCGTACCGAGGCGACATGGTGCGGCGCGACCCGCTGCATCGTCTCCAGACCGTGCTCCGTCAGCACGGCGAACAGTCCGCGCCGGTCGGACTCGCAGTTCTCCCGGCGCACCAGGTCCGCGTTCTCCATGCGGGTGACCTGGTGCGAGAGACGGCTCTTGGACTGGAGGGTGGCGGCGGCGAGGTCGCTCATCCGCATCCGGCGGCCCTCCGACTCGGAGAGGTTCACCAGGATCTCGTAGTCGTTCATCGTCAGGCCGAACGGCTGCAGGTCTCTTTCGAGCTGGTGGGTCAGCAGCCTGTTGACGTCCAGATGGGTGCGCCAGGCGCACTGCTCCGCATCGGTCAGCCAGCGTGTGGCCGTTTCGGTCTCCATGAATGAAGTCTACCTAAAATGTTGAAAGGCGAACTAGTGAGGGTGAGGTCGTTCCGGTCGTACGGACAGGTCAGGTCTTACGGGGGTGGAGCATGACAACGCGCACACGTTCGATGTCACACTCCGCAGACTACCGCTCACAGCCCGAAGCGACGCTGGAGGTCCCCCAGCTGTCCGGGAAGGCGCGGTGCCCCCGCCGGCTGTCCGTGCTGACCCGGTACCCCACCGCCACCGGGTACGCCGGGCTCGTGCGGAACCATGCCCGTGGCCTGCTCGGCCATGAGGGTCTCGGAGGACTGGAGCAGGACCGTGCCCGCCCCGACGAACTCGAACTGGTGCTCCTCCCCGGAGGCGCCGCCGAGGCCCGTCATCGCACGTAGACCGCCCATGAGGCCCGCCATGTAGCCGTGGTCGTAGTGGTGGCAGGGCGAGGGGCAGTCGGCCCACCCGACCAGGGCCTGCGGATCCACCCGGATGGGGGGTTCCATGAACACCACCGGGCCGTTGGAGGCCGCCACGAACTTGCCCGTTCCGATGAGGGTCAGGAAGCCCGGAACGATCGACTGCTTGAGCGCGAGACTTGGCTGAAAAGCGAGGAGATTGCCCGAGCGAATGGTCAGGTTGCCGTCCTCCAAGTCATACGAATTGACGTCGAAGGCCCGGTCGGCGAGGAGCATCTTGCCCGACCCCTCCGCCACGACCCAGTCGCTCGCGTGCAGAGGCGAATGGAACGACGTACGGACGAGACCGCCGAATCGGCCGTGCCCGATGCCGTTGAACTCCATCTGGCCGTAGTAGGCGATCATCTTGCCCTTCTGCAGGAACCACTGGCTCCCCTTGAGCTCCACGCAGAAGGTGTAGTTGTTGACGTTGTCGTCGGACGGCAGCGTCATCGGGTCGAAGACGGCCGGGCCGGCGACCGGGGCCCCGTACATGCTCACAGCTTCTCCTCCGAGGCCTGGACGTACACCGCACCACTGCCGCTCAGCTCCAGCTGGAACGCCTCGCCGGAGCCCCGGCCCACCATGTCGCGCCAGCCGAGCGCGGTGGAGAGCTTGTTGCGTACGTCGCCGTGGTGCGCCACGTACGCCTGCGGGTCGACGTGGACCGGGCGCTGGGGGGTGATCGGCACCTCGATGACCCCGCCGTGCGCCATGACCGCGACCGCCCCGTGCCCCTTGAGGGTGGTGGTGAACAGGCCCTGGCCCGTCACCTGACCGCGCACCATGCCCATGACGCCGCCCTGGGAGCCCATGAACATCGTGCCCTGCTGGAGGGTGCCGTCGAAGGCCAGCAGACGGTCGGCCTCCACGTACAGGGTCTCGCCCGTCAGGCTGATCACCTGGATGTGGTGGCCGCCGTGCCCGAACAGCACCGTGCCGCTGCCCTCGACGGTCATCAGCGGGGTCGCCTCGCCCGCCACCCGGCGGCCGATCATCGAGGCGATACCGCCCTGACCGCCCTGCACGTTCGGCGTGAAGGACACCTCGCCCTTGTAGGCGAGCATCGCGCCGCGCTGGCTGAACAGCCGCTGGCCCGGCATCACGGTCGCCTCGATCATCTTCGAGTTGATCTCACGGAAGGCCATGTCACACGTCTCCCGCCACCGTGTTGCGCTCGCTGGGCTGGACGTAGACGAGTCCGTCGCCCTCGAAGCGGATCTGGAAGGCCTCGCCGCCGCCCTCGCCCATGAGCGTGCGGAACGTCACGCCGGACTGGAAGGACTGCTGGAGGTTGCCCTGGTGCGCGATGTACGCCCCCGGGTCGACCGTCAGCGGGTACTGGTGACTGACCCGCAGTACCACCGCCGGGCCGTCGGACATGATCGCCGCCTGGCCGTGGCCCTCTATGGTCGTCGTGAACAGGCCGTTGCCCTGCGAGGCGCCGCGCAGCCCCGTGAAGCTCGTGCCCGTCCGCAGCCCGGAGTCCGTCGCGAGCAGGTTGCTCGACTCCACGAACAGCTTGTCCCCCTGAAGATTCACCAGGTTGATCTCGGACGCCCGGTCCGCGAACCAACAGGTCCCCTGGCCGGTCACCTCCATCAACGTCATCTGTTCACCCGTGAGGCGCCGCGTCACCATCCCGCGCAGACCCTCACCGCCGCCGCTCAGTTTCTTGAACGACATCTGACCGTCGTAGGCGACCATCGAGCCGTTCTTCGCCTTCACGGCGTCCCCGGTCATGTCGACGGCCAGCACCTTGCTGCCTTGAAGTCGGAACATTGCCACGGGGTGACGGTAACCGGCCGAAGGCGGGACAGGACAGGTCCCAGAGGAGGATCTCGACCCTGAAGGGACCCCTGGGACATCCGAAGGTTGACGGATGCCAGAATGGACGTCGCTTGTGCTTCCTTTCACAAGGATCCCCGAGCGACGCGACGACTCCCCCGCCGACCCCGCCGACCTCACCGAAGGTGACCCGTGGACATACAGACCGCCTCCGCCCTCCGCCGCCTGCGCCTCGTCTCCGCCCCCGAGGCCGTCTCCTTCCTGCTGCTGCTCGTGTGCTCGGTGCTCAAGCGCACCACGGAGTTCAACGCGGTGCCGGTGATGGGCTGGGTCCACGCCGTCCTCTTCCTCCTGTACCTGCTCTTCTGGGCCGACGCCTGGAACCGCACCAAGTGGCCGCTGAAGACCGCCGCGCTCTACTTCGCCCTCTCCGTCCTGCCCACGGGTGGCTTCTTCGCCGACCGCAGGCTCCGCCGCGAGGCCGAGAGCGCGGTCGGCGTGGCGCTCGCGTCCCGCGCGCGCGGCGACGAGAGCGAAGGAGCCGTGAAAGCGTGATCGTCGCCTTCTCCGTGACCCCGCTGGGCGTCGGCGAGGAT